>NZ_CAZEFZ010000063.1:123084-383238 GCF_964511145.1 Tenacibaculum amylolyticum | reverse complement strand
AATTGATAACCTGCAGCTGGTGTAGCTGTTAAAGTAACATCAGTTCCATCATCATACGTCCCATTTGTTGGGTTAGGATTTGTACTAACCGAACCATTTGTAGCATTGATAGTTAATGCACGTTGAATCTTACTAAACATTGCTGTAACTGTTTTATCAGCATCCATTGTAATCGTTAATGGATTTGTAGTTCCTGTAGCGTCTCCACTCCAACCATCAAATTGATAGCCTACATCTGGTGTGGCGGTTAATTCAACAGAAGTTCCGTCATTATATACTCCTCCTGTTGTTAAGTTAGGATTTGTAGTTACTGATCCATTGGTTGCTGCAATACTTAAAGTTCTTGGCAAATAATTTCCTGCTCCAAACTCATAAGCTCCCATATCAACAGTAGTATTGTGAATTCTTACTTTTCCTAATAAGTCTACAACAATACTTGATGGTATTTTTGTATTATCTCCTGTATTTACTGCTGGTGAACCTGCTTGTAAGGTAAAATCATTATTTGGAGCATCTGTAAATAATGGATCTGAATTACTCGTATTCGTTTTATTAGTTATGTTAGAGAAATTATTTTCATCTATACTATTAACTATTTCTATACCATTTGCTAAATTGGTATCAGGCCCTTTTCCAATTGCTAAGGCAATGCTTCCATTATTATTACTATTTTCCCAAAATATATTATTTGAAATATTAAGTTGACCATAAGAACCTGATTGTTGACTAATACCTAATGTAGCAAAATCAGAAGTTCCTGTCCCTTCATTAACATTATTAACAAAAGTATTATTTACAATAGTTGAGTTAATTTGTGCTCCGCTTGTATATGAACGAACCCAACCAGCACTTAATCCATTTGCTTTTCTTGCTCCATCATCCATAGTTTTATTATTTCTAAATAATGAATTAACAAGTGTAAAGTCGATTACCGCTTGGCTTTGAGTAGCAACAACATAAAATGCTGAAGCTCCATTAGATGTTAAATTGTTTTCAAAAATACTAGCTTCTATTTTTACTTTTGTAGAAGTCGTTTGTCCTGACAAGCTCAATCCTGCTGCCCAAAATGCAACATTATTTTTTATAATAGAGTTTTTAATTACAAAGTTACTTGAAGTTTGATCAACAGATAATCCAGCTCCAAATCGACCATCTCCAGAAGCTGCATCTGCATATCCTCCAGATATCGTTACCCCATTAATTTCAATATCTTCAGTTGTTATATTTACAATTCTTAAACTATTATCTGCTCTTGTTGCATTATTAAATGATATATTGTTATCATCGTTATCCTGTAAATCTCCACTTAAAATAGTTTCGTTAGTTGTATGAATTAAAGAAATATCTCTATCAGATAATGATGTTTCGTTACCTGCAAAACCTCCATATATTCTAACTCCAGATTTAGTTAACTGAAAAGAAACATTTCTATCTGATACATGAGGTTTGTAAGTACCTTTAGCTATCCAAATTTCTGGATTACTTTGTGAACTATTAATTACATCATTAAGAGCATCTGTTAAATTATTGTATGGATCACTCCATGAAACACCAGTACCATTACTAGTTGCATTTGCATTAACATAAAAAGGCGTGGGGTTTCTTAATGTTTTAAACATTTTGGCTGGAGACCAAATATTACACCCTTGGTTTCTTATGTAAACTAAGTAATCAGTGATTAGATCTAACCCTGTTATATCATAAAGTGTATTATTTCCCGTGCTTCTGTCAACTCCAGATACTATTACTGCATCATTAAATGTTTCTGTGCTTTTATGATATGCAATATCGTATACATCTGGATTCATTAAATCTAAAGTTGCCTGAGATGTTGTAATATTTGTTATATTAAAATTAGAAGTAGATATAGGTAAACAATAAGATTTATCCAAAGTTACAGATAATACTTCTGCTGATGATAACTCTCTATTATAAACTATTAAATCATCAAAACCATCTGTATAACGATTCGTTTGAGATAAATTATCATTTCTATTTCTACCTACATAAACATTTCCAGCAAATGCTCCTTCTGGATGCCAATTTCCTCCTTGCCCATATGCTGTTGATTTAGAAACTGTAGAAGTTACTGACTGACTCCCATCAATATACAAAATAGCTGTAGTTACATATTCTATTATTTGTCTACCTTGTACAAAAGCATTTTTAGGTATAGCTTCTTGTTTAATGGTAACAGCTACATGATGCCATCCGCCATCAGATATTTGTTGATTCGACTCTCGTCTTTGTAATAAAAAATCTTGACTACCTACCAAGTTTTTTCTGTAAGAATGCCTTAAAACATAACCTATCTTTCCATTTTTAAGATAAAAATAATGTCCTGTCCAACTTCCAAAGCTATCATTATTAGGATTATTTCTATTACTTGCATCTTCATAAATTGTCTTTACTGCTGATTCATTTGTATTAGTTTTAACCCAGAAAGAAATTGTAGCTTCATTTCCTGAATAATTTAAATCTGATCGGCCTAACTTATCTCCGTTCAAATTAAATGCACTATTAACTTGTCCAAGCCTATCATCAATAAAGCTTCCATTATTTCCTTGTCTTCCCAATCCTATAACTCCGTTGGTAAACTCGTAATTTGCTATTATGCCATTTGTTGGTTTCTGTCCCAGAATAATATTAACCGAAAACAGTATGAAGAAAAAAAGTATTTTTTTTACCATAACATTCTATGTAATTAATTTTCAAACAAAAGAATATCATAGTAATTCAATACTCAGTTTATTATTTCCGAATGGTTATTTTTTGTTTCCTAAAGGATTAATTAAGAGATAAATATTGTTTCAAAAGATTGTTTATATCCTTTACTTACAGGAATTAACTTCCCTGTTTTCAATTGAATTTGCTTTTCTCTTTTAGAATAAACCTCAATATAATTCGTATTGATTACCCAAGATCGATGAATTCTAACGAAGAAACCTTCTTCTTTAAATAATCCTTCATAATAGCTCAATTTTTTAGACGCTACAAATTGTTTTTTATCTACAGTAGAAATCACGGAGTATACACGATCTGCTTGAATACAAACAATATCATTAATATTTAAAATCGCATAATCGTTTTTATAAGGAATCGCTATCTTCTTAAATTTCTTTCTATTCTCTTGTAGCACTTTTATTCTGTCATCCGATTTTTTTTGTTCTAATTGCAGCTCTACTTTTTCTACTGCTTTTTGCAACAATGAAATATCTACTGGTTTCAATAAGTAATCTACCGCCGCTACTTGAAAAGCTTTGATCGCATAATTATCGTAAGCAGTAATAAAAATAACCTGAAATGAAACCTCCTTAATTTCATTGAATAATTGAAAGCCATTCTTCTGAGGCATTTCTATGTCTAAAAACACCAATTGTGGTGCTTCTTTTTCAATTATAACAACTGCATCGTCAACATTTGAAGCTTCCCCAACAATCGTAACTTGTTTACAGAAATCTCCTAGTAAGTATCTTAAGTTTTCTCTAGCATTTACTTCATCATCTACTAATATTGCTTTTAAATTACTCATTTTCTATGGTGTAAGGGATTTTTAAAATTACCATTGTTCCTTTATCTACTTCTGGATATACTACATCCACATCTTTCATATAATAATCTTTTAAAAAAGAAATTCGTTCTTGTATTGATTCATTAAAAAATAGTTCTCTTTTTAGCTCATTAGATTTCTTAATTTCTTTAGATCGTTTTACCCCAATTCCATTATCAATGATTTCACAAACTAAAACTTTATCTTTTATAGAAAAATTCACTTCTAACGTTCGTAAACCTTCTTTTTTATGTAGTAATCCATGTTTTATAGCATTCTCTACATAAGGTTGAATTATCATTGTTGGAATTTTAACAGTATCAATATTATTGACCTTATTCAATTTGTATTCAAAATTTTCCTTAAATCGAAGTTTTTCTAGCTCTAAATACCGCTCTAATAATAAATACTCTTCATTTAAAGTGATAAACCTTTTTTCGCTTGTATTTAGGTTTTCTCTTAGAAACGATGAGAATTTAGTTAGATAATCGTAAGCTTCGTGTTTACTTCCTTTAAGAACTAAATTCTGAATTGAATTTATGGAGTTAAACATAAAATGCGGATTTAACTGAGATTTTAGTAATTTGAAACGTAAACTTGCCAATTCACTTTGTTTATTTTTTTCCAATTCATTGTAGGCGTTTTCTAGTTTTTTTTCATTGGATTCATTTACGTCCTTAAAAAGCTTGACAACTAAAAATAACAGTATGAATAAAAAGACTTTTTCTGCAGGAATAAAACTATCTAAATTTCTTTTGTGAGTAATGTAATAGGGTATAAAAAATAAGAATATCGAAAATAATAAGGCTGCATAATGTATCCATTTCTTATCAAAGAAAAATAATGCTAACATTGGTAACCCTAGGTAATTGTATTCAGTGTTTTCATATATAAATAAAACTTGTGTTAACACAAAAACTGCTAACGTAAATGAAACTAGAAATAATACTCTTGCAGGAACATAATACTTGTTCCTCTGCAAAACATATACTGCAGTAAATAGTCCTATGTATGTTATATAACTTGTAAGTATTTGAAGGTTTAATTCATTTTCAATAGCTCTCTTTATAGTAAAGAATACTATATCAAATACAATTAGAAAACAACAAAAATTAAGAATTGTAATTCTCTTACTTTCTAAGCCACTTAAACTTTCATCTTGGTTATATAAGTATTTTTTTAAGTTTATTTTCATTTGATTTTATAGCTACTTAATTAAATCATAGAATGACATTATGTTCTTTTTTAAGCTTTTTAAAATTCTTCCCAATTAATCATGAAAAACAATTTTATATGTAATATGGGATTTTTACGATTACAGTTGTTCCTTCCTTTACATTTGGATATTCTACACCGATATCTGTTTCATAATAATCTCTCAAAAAGGATAAACGTTCTTGGATGGATTCTGTTGAAAACGATTTTCTTTGTACTTTATTAGCCTCTTGTATTTCTTTAGATTTTTTCATTCCAATTCCATTATCAGTTATTTTACTAACTAATACCTTATCTTCAAGATAAAATTCGATTTCCAGTTTTCTTACACCATCTTTTTTGTGAAGTAATCCATGTTTGATAGCATTTTCTACATAAGGTTGAATTATCATTGTTGGAATCTTAATATCTTCAACATCTTCACCAACTATTATATCATATAGAAAACTATCTTTAAACCGAAGTTTCTCTAACTCTAAATACCTGTTAATCAAAGATAATTCTTTCTCAAAAACAACAAAACTCTTAGTGCTTAAGTGTAAATTATCCCGAATTAAATTGGAAAACTTTGTTAGATAATTATAAGCTTCTTTTTTATCGTTTTTAAGTATTAAATTCTGAATAGAATTCAATGCGTTAAATGTAAAATGTGGATTCATTTGAGAACGTAAAGTTTCTAACTTAGTTGAAACTAATTCTTTCTGCAATCGTTCTTTTTCCAAAGCTACTTCTTGCGCTTTTTTAAGTGTCTTTAATCGCTGACTAAAACGATACCAAATAATTAAAACGCCTAATAAAAATATTAGAAACACAAACCACCATTCTTTATAGATAGGTAAAGCTATCGAAAAATTTATTACTCGGGTAAATTCCTTCTTAGGATTATCTATAAATGTAGCTTTTAATGTGAATTCATAAGTTCCGGAAGCAAGATTATTAAAGGTAACTTGATTTATATTTTGATCAATAATATTCCACTTATCTTTATTTCTTTCGTCTGATAATTTATAGGCATACTGTACATTCTCTTCTGATAAAAAACCATTTATTTGAAATTCGAATTGAACTTTATTCTCGTCTGACTTTAAACTATAGCTCTTTTTAAGATCTTGAGTTTTATCATTGATTAGCACATCTGTGAAATTAAACTCTAATATATTCGTCTCTTTAAAAACCTTTTCTTTATCAACCTCAATCACTCCTTTATTGGAACTAAAAAATAGTTTGTTTTTAAAAGGTATAATATCGGAGATATTATATGTATTTATTCCATCCCTACGAGTTAAGTTTCTAAACTTTTTAGTTTTAGTATTTAATACTTGAATTCCATTAGTAGTTGAAATCCATAAATTATCACCATCTCCTTTAATTTCTCTAGTTAAATTTGAAAGCAGACCGTTTTCAATAGTATAATTAACATATACACTATCATTTCGAATACCGAGAATCCCATTTTTAAACGTAGATAACCAAATGGTACCATCATTTGTTTCTCCTATGTCTATTGTGAATACTTCTTTCTTGTTATGTAGTATTTCTATTTCATTAAAATTAGCATCATAAGCTCTTGTTCCATTAACATAACCGACGTATCTCCTATCATTCTTTCCACTAAAATGAGTTGTGTAAGAACGAAACGGACCAAGTCTTCTTTCTTTAAATTCTTTTGATTCTAATGTTATTTCTCCTGCCATGTTGTAGCAGGCTACCAAAATCTTATTATCTTTTATAAATGAAAAATCCTTTATTCCGGTTAAATAAAAATTTGAAATATTCTTATTACTAAAGTCATCAATATTTATGAGTGAAGTGAAACCACCATAACCTACAATAATGCTATCTTTATTTATTGGTGTTATTGCAAAAACCTTGTCTTTTCTATAAGTCGGAAATCTTTTCCTTTCTTCTGTATTAATATTTACAATTTCTAGACTTCCCTTTGATGATCCAAAAAGTATCTTATCCTCACCAACTTTACTCATCGCTGTAATATTAGCATCTTCAAAGTCTAACTTTAACTCTTTAAGATGAATATTAGGAACGATATAAATTCCATTTCTTAAGGTTGTAAACCAATAATTATTGTTCCTATCTTTAATTATTTTAGTAATACTTTTACCTTTAAAAATGTGGTCTTTAACAACTATTTTACCATTAACATAATCACATATAAAAACACCATTTTCAGTTGCTAACCATAGTAAATCTTTAAATCTAAAGTAATTTATATAGGGTGTATATTTTAAATCATTTGATAATTCAACTTCCTCCAAACTATCCTTTGCTTCAAGTACTAATCGATTATTTTGCCTCTTAACCTTTGAAGCTAAATGTTCTAAACCTAAAAAGAATTTCTTCCCTTGAAAATGAATAAATCTCCAATTAATGTAAAAAAAATCTGAGTGCAGTTTGTTTTTAAAAGTTTTACATTGATTGAACGACTCTCCGTCTAGGCTACTGAATTTTTTATCTTCAATAACATATAAAAGACTGTCTCTATTTTTGAAAGTCGATATTGTTTTATTATTATCACTAATTTTTTTAATCGAATTAGGGTTATCTAAATCCACCAAAATAATTTCTCTGTAATAATAAACAACCAACTTATCTTTAAAAAAAATAAAATTTGTTAGCTCTCCATTCGTATCCTCTTTAACATCTTTAAATAACTTTAACGAATCATTCTCTACATAAAAAAATTGCCCTGATATATTATTGCACCAAACTCTCCCTTTTTCATCTAATTTTAAGCCAAAAACAGACAACCCTCTTTTCTCAGAATGTGTGTAATTTTTAAATTTCTTCCCATCATAACGGAATAAACCTTTATCAGCTGCTAACCAAATAAATCCTTCTCTATCTTCAACTATATCGTAAAATTCTATATCAGGTAATCCATCTTTTTCTGTAAGTTGGGTATATACTGGGTGCTGTGCAAGCAACGAAACTATAGAACAAGTATAAACTAAAAGTAATAAGACTCTTTGTAAGTAATTCAAAACGAATATTTTTATTCTGTCTCTAAATATACTATAAAGTATTACAGTACTTAAAAGCTAGAATTAAATTAGAAATCAAATAAGTATTTAAAACTACTTTTTTCAAGTATTAACTCCACTTTTTAATTTCCCAATGAATCAATTTTATTTCCTAATGGATTATAAAATACATTTATTGTGCTTTTGAGTTTCAAATAATAATTACTCAATCATTATTTCTCTTCGTATACTGGCTCCATCTGTTGTTTTTAAGCGTATAATGTAAGCTCCTGACTTTAGGGGCGGAAGTTTAATTTCGGTTATTTTTTTGCCTTTCAATGAGAAACTAACTATTTCTTTTCCTTCTATATCAAAAACCACCATTTTTTTAACCCCAATATTAAGCCCAGTTATTTTTAATACTTTCATTTATATGTATTTTACTTTACATAAATACATTAACCTAATTGCTCGATACCGAACAAGTTTGTGAATCGAGTACAACAGTTTCTAAAACATACTTTACTATATAGCAATACAACAAAAAAGCCAGTGAATTAAATTCACTGGCTTAGTTTTTATATGATCGTCTAATTTACCTTAGAACGATCCTCCTAAATTTCAAATTATTTTACTTCTTCGAAATCTACATCTTCAACATTATCATTTCCTTCTGCTCCTGCAGCACCAGCTCCAGCTCCAGCATCTGCTTGCGCTCCTGCAGCTCCTCCTGCTTGTTGTTGTGCAGCATACATCTCTTCAGAAGCAGCTTTCCATGCTTCATTAATTTTCTCCATTGCAGCATCTATTTGAGCTAAGTCTTTACTTTCGTGAGCTTTCTTTAACTCTTCTAAAGCAGACTCAATTGGTGCTTTTTTATCAGCAGATAATTTATCTCCAAACTCTTTTAATTGCTTTTCTGTTTGGAAAATCATAGAGTCAGCTCCATTAATTTTCTCTGCAACTTCTTTTGCTTTAGCATCTGCTTCAGCATTCGCTTCAGCATCAGCTTTCATCTTTTGAATTTCTTCATCTGTTAATCCAGAAGAAGCTTCAATACGAATATCTTGTTTTTTACCAGTTGCTTTATCTGCAGCCGATACATTGATGATTCCGTTCGCATCAATATCAAACGTTACTTCAATTTGAGGTACACCTCTTGGTGCTGGTGGAATGTCTGCTAATTGGAAACGTCCAATTGTTTTGTTATCTGCAGCCATTGCTCTCTCTCCTTGTAATACGTGAATATCTACTGAAGGCTGATTATCTACCGCTGTAGAGAATACTTGCGACTTTTTAGTTGGAATTGTTGTATTTGCTTCAATTAATTTAGTAAATACATTCCCCATTGTTTCAATTCCTAACGATAATGGAGTTACATCTAATAATAATACGTCTTTAACATCTCCTGTTAATACTCCACCTTGAATTGCAGCTCCTAAAGAAACTACCTCATCTGGGTTTACACCTTTACTTGGTGCTTTTCCAAAGAACTTTTCTACTGCTTCTTGAATAGCTGGAATACGTGTAGAACCTCCTACTAAGATTACTTCGTCAATATCTGAAGTACTTAAATCTGCATTCTTTAAAGCTGTTTGACAAGGCTCAATAGTTCTCTTTACTAAATCGTCGATTAACTGCTCGAATTTTGCTCTTGTTAATGAACGCACTAAGTGTTTTGGTCCACTAGCAGTAGCTGTAATATATGGTAAATTAATCTCTGTAGAAGTAGTACTTGATAATTCTATTTTAGCTTTTTCTGCCGCTTCTTTTAAACGTTGTAAAGCCATTGGATCTTGACGTAAATCCATGTTTTCTTCAGCTTTAAACTCTTCAGCTAACCAGTTGATAATTTTCTCATCAACATCGTCTCCTCCTAAGTGTGTATCTCCATCTGTAGCTAATACTTCAAATACTCCATCTCCTAATTCTAAGATAGAAACATCATGCGTACCTCCACCAAAGTCGAATACAACGATTTTCTTATCTGAATCTGCCTTATCTAAACCGTAAGCTAATGCTGCAGCTGTTGGCTCGTTGATGATACGACGAACATTTAATCCTGCAATTTCTCCTGCTTCTTTAGTTGCTTGACGTTGCGCATCGTTAAAGTAAGCTGGTACTGTAATTACTGCTTCTGCAACATCTTGTCCTAAATAATCTTCTGCAGTTTTCTTCATTTTTTGTAACACCATAGCAGAGATTTCTTGTGGTGTATACAAACGGTCATCTATCTTTACACGTGGTGTGTCATTATCTCCTTTTACTACTTCATAAGGAACTCTTTCTGCTTCTCTTTGTGACTCAGAATATTTGTTCCCCATAAAACGCTTAATTGAATATACTGTTTTAGTTGGGTTTGTTACTGCTTGACGCTTTGCAGGGTCTCCTACTTTACGCTCTCCTCCTTCAACGAAAGCAACAACAGAAGGTGTTGTTCTTTTTCCCTCTGAATTAGGAATTACTACTGGCTCATTACCTTCCATAACTGAAACACAAGAGTTGGTAGTCCCTAAATCTATTCCTATAATTTTACTCATAACTTTATTATCTATTTTTGTTTTTTATTCTAATTTTTTACGAGTATGAAATGTCAAAGGTCGTGCCAACGGTTTTTTCCTTTTTTTTTGACAGTTTTTAATGTTTTGCAATGACAAGCTGACAGTTTTGGGCTTTTATCTTCAGTTAAGGAGTCATAAATATGACTAATTGTACAAGTTTCCTTTTTATCTCTTAATAAATTTAGATCTAAAATCTTTACCTTATTATTTTAAGCTACGATATCTATTGTATACTGTTTCTACATTTATGTATGTATTCTGAAGTATTGTATGAAGTTCTTCCTCTTTTACAAACATGGCTTTTTTTATGCCTTCACTTTTTAATGGCTTTAATTCACCATTATATTTTGTGTACATTAAATACCAATGTAATTTTTTCAAGCGCATTTTTCCTTCTTCTATATAAAAATGATATGTGTTTACTAAAAAATGTTTTATGTAAACATCTTTTATTCCACATTCTTCTTCTACTTCCCGAATAGCAGTTTCTTCAATTTCTTCTCCTTTTTCCACTCTTCCTTTGGGTAAATCCCATTTATTTCCTCTGTAAATAAATAACAATTCTTCTTTTTCATTTACAACCAAGCCTCCTCCTGCCTCTATTAGGTTATATTTTTCACAAAAAAACTCCCAATAATTTTGTAAATTGTCGGAGTACAATAAAACCCCTTTTAATTTTCCTGTTTTTACCTGTTTGATAACGTTATTAATTGTAATATTTTTGACATTTAATAACGGGTAGTCTTCTTCTTTAGTAAAAGAAGAAGTGAATATTATAGGTCTATCATTCACAAAAACTTTATACATTTGCGCTATGATTTTAAACAAAGATACTGCAAAAAAAACCGCTGAACTTCTTTTACAGATTAAAGCCATTAAATTAAATCCAAATGATCCATTTACATGGGCTTCTGGCTGGAAATCTCCAATCTATTGCGATAACAGAGTAACACTTTCTTATCCTCCTGTTCGTAATTTTTTAAAAGAGAAAATAGCAAAATTAGTAGAGGATAAATATGGAAAGCCTGATGTTATAGCAGGAGTGGCTACTGGTGCCATTGCTATAGGTGTTTTGGTTGCACAAGAATTAGGAGTACCTTTTGTTTATGTAAGGCCAGAACCTAAAAAACATGGACGTAAAAATCAAATTGAAGGTTTTTTAGAAAGTGGTCAGAATGTTGTAGTTGTAGAAGATTTAATTAGTACTGGTAAAAGTAGTTTGAATGCTATTAAAGCTTTAAAAGAAGCCAATGCTACTGTAAAAGGTATGGTTGCTATTTTTACGTATGGTTTTGATATAGCTCAAACAACTTTTGACGAATTTAATCTTGACTTTACAACATTAAGTAATTATGAAACGTTACTAGAACAAGCTTTAGAAAGTAATTATATTACCGAAAAAGAATTGTTCACACTTGAAAGCTGGAGACTTAACCCTAGCCAGTGGAAACAATAAGAAAACACAAATAAGACTAAAATAACGCTACAATGAATATTGACGGAAACAGTATTACTGTAAAAAAATCACAAGAAGATTTATATAACTTTTTAATTCAACTAGAAAATTTTAAAGTATTAATGCCAGAAAACACTGAAAAATTTGAAGTGGATGGTGAGTCATTTATATTTGGATTAAAAGGAATGCCTGAAATTAGATTAGTAATGAAAGAAAAAACAGAATTCTCTAATGTAACTTTAGGTGCTGCTAGTAGTAAATTACCATTTACTTTAGCTGCAAATATAGAAGCTGTTTCTGACAGTGAAAGTAAAGTTCAATTAAAATTTGAGAGTAGCTTTAATCCAATGATGGCTATGATGGTAAAAAAACCATTAACAAACTTCATTAATACTTTAACTGAGAATTTAGAAAAATTATAAGTTAAGCAAATGAAACTTCTTTTAAAGCAAATTCTTTAATCGTTTCGTCGCTTAATTCTATTTGGAGTTTTCCATTTGTTGTGTTTACTCCAATTATTTTACCCATAAACAAAACATTCTTTGCATCTTTAAACATACAAGGAGTGTTTTTTTTATAGAGTATACTTAAATATTTTTCTTCTAAAAACTTGAAATCTTTTCCTTTTAGAATATCTGTGTAAATTTTTAACTGCTCTAACACCTCTTTCAATAAATTTTCTAACTCTATTTCTTCATTCAGAATCATCTTAATAGAAGATGCATCTGGTAAAGATGTTGGAAAACTTTCTTGATTGACATTAATTCCTATTCCAATAATAGCAGTATCTATATATTTTCCTTTTAAATTATTTTCAATTAAAATACCGCAAATCTTCTTTTTCTCTGCCAGAATGTCGTTAGGCCACTTTACTGCCAATTTTGGTATTTTCAACTTGTTTATAGCTTCAAAAACAGCAATAGCAACTGCAAAATTCAAATATGTTTGGTTTAAAATATCGAAATCATAAAACTTCGCAAAGACACTAAACATCAAGTTTTTTCCAGCTTCGGATACCCATTTCGTATGCATTTGACCTCTACCTGATGTTTGCTCATCTGTAATAACAACGGTGAAGTCTTCTAAAGAAGAATTTACTGACAAATCTTTCAAAAAAGAGTTCGTAGATTCAATGGCATTGAGTTTGATTATTCTCATATGTAAATTATGGATGTTAACTCGTTTTAATAATACATAAATTACTCGCAAAAAAATAATAACTTTGCTAAAAATTAAAATTTTTTAATGACAAAAA
Source organism: Tenacibaculum amylolyticum (assembly GCF_964511145.1). Lineage (NCBI taxonomy): Bacteria > Pseudomonadati > Bacteroidota > Flavobacteriia > Flavobacteriales > Flavobacteriaceae > Tenacibaculum > Tenacibaculum amylolyticum. The sequence goes on along the minus strand of NZ_CAZEFZ010000063.1, from coordinate 370,223 downwards.
CACAAGCAAGTACAGACGAATTAATTGCAACAATTATTAAAGGAATTGATGATGTTAAAGGTGATAATATTCAACTTTTAGATTTAAGAGAGATTGATAATACGGTATGTGATTATTTCGTAATTTGCACAGGGAACTCTAATACACAAGTTAACGCGATTTCGGGTTCTGTACAGAAAGTAGTTAGTAAGGAACTAAGAGACAAACCTTTTAATATAGAAGGACAAGGAAACTCTGAGTGGGTTTTAATGGATTATGTGAATGTTGTCGTTCATATTTTTCAACAACATGTTCGCGATTATTATGATATTGAGAGTCTTTGGGGAGATGCTAAAATAACAGAGATAAACCCTGCTTAATCTAATAATTTTCCAATTTACTTATGAGCGAAAAGAAAAAAAACAATCCTAAATTCACGCTAAATTCTTATTGGATTTACGTGCCAATTATATTATTTTTCGTTACTCTTCATTTTTTTAGTTCAGGAAGTTTTGCTTCTAAAAGAATTTCTAGTAACCAATTCAATGAAATTTTAAAAGAAAATGACATTGAAAAAGTAATGATTATTAATAATTCTGTTGCTGAAATTTACATTAAAAAGGATGCCTTAGAGAATAAAGAAAAGTATGAAAAGATTAAAAAATCTGCTTTTTATAGAAAAGGGGCTCCCGTTTATGAGTATAATTTTGGTGATTTACAGAATTTTGAAAACAAGCTTAACAAAGCCAAAGAAGAATATAATCTTAGCTTAGATTACGATCATGAAGAAAAGACAAGCTTCTTTGAAACTATTATAAGTATTTTACCTTTTATCGTACTTATTTTAATCTGGTTATTTTTCATGAGAAGAATGTCTGGAGCTGGTGGTGGCGCTGGTGGTGGCGGACAAATTTTCAATATTGGAAAATCTCGTGCTAAACTTTTTGATGAGAATACAAAGGTTAAAACTACTTTTAAAAATGTAGCTGGTTTAGAAGGTGCTAAAGAAGAAGTACAAGAAATTGTAGATTTCTTAAAAAACCCGGAGAAATACACAAAATTAGGAGGTAAAATCCCTAAAGGAGCTTTATTAGTAGGACCTCCAGGAACAGGTAAGACATTATTAGCAAAAGCCGTTGCAGGTGAAGCTGGTGTACCATTCTTCTCTTTATCTGGTTCAGATTTTGTAGAAATGTTTGTTGGAGTTGGAGCTTCTCGTGTACGTGATTTATTTAAACAAGCAAAGCAAAAGTCTCCTTCAATTATTTTTATTGATGAGATCGATGCAATTGGTCGTGCAAGAGGTAAGAATAGTATGACTGGTGGTAATGATGAACGTGAGAATACCTTAAACCAATTATTAACAGAAATGGACGGTTTTGGTACCGAATCTAATGTAATTGTATTAGCCGCTACAAACCGTGCCGAAATCTTAGATAAAGCCTTAATGCGTGCTGGTAGATTTGACAGACAAATTTATGTTGATTTGCCAGATTTACATGAGCGTAGAGAAATTTTTGAAGTGCATATTAAGCCTTTAAAATTAGCAGATGATGTAAACTTAGAATTCTTAGCACAGCAAACACCTGGTTTCTCAGGTGCAGATATTGCTAACTTATGTAACGAGGCTGCTTTAATTGCTGCTAGAAACAACAAAACTGCAATCCATCATCAGGATTTCTTAGATGCTGTTGATAGAATTGTAGGTGGTTTAGAAAAGAAGAATAAAGTAATTACTCCTAAAGAAAAGAAAGTAATTGCTTATCATGAAGCAGGACATGCTACTGTTAGCTGGATGTTAAAATATGCTGCTCCTTTAGTAAAAGTTACAATTGTACCTAGAGGACAATCGTTAGGAGCTGCTTGGTATTTACCGGAAGAACGTAAAATTGTTCAAACGGAGCAAATGCTAGACGAAATGTGTGCTACTATGGGTGGTAGAGCTGCAGAAAAATTAATCTTTGATAAAATTTCTACAGGTGCTTTAAGTGACTTAGAAAAAGTTACAAAACAAGCAAGAGCCATGGTTACAGTATATGGTTTAAATGAAGAAGTTGGTAATGTTACCTATTACGATTCTTCTGGAAATGATTCTTTTGTAAAGCCTTATAGTGAAGAAACTGCAAAGGTTATTGATGAAGAAATTTCAAAAATCATTGAAGGACAATACATCAGAGCAATTGAAATTCTAGATCAAAATAGAGACAAATTAGATGTTTTAGCGCAAAAACTTTTAGAAAAAGAGGTTATCTTTAAAGATGATTTAATTGAAATCTTTGGAAAAAGACCTTTTGAAAAAGATGATAAAGAAGAAGACACTTCTTCTGAACAAGAAACTGGAGCATTCGATATAAGTTAAAAACAGTAAATACAGTAACTTTTTAATGAACTTTTTAAGAAAGTTATTTAATAATAAAGAGTCTGAAAGAGATAACCTTATTAGGCAGCAGCCGGTAGCGTTATCTCTTGATGATTCTTTTGTGCATCATTTTATTAATAAAGGCGGTAAGTTTTTATACTGCACTAAAATAGATGAAGTTCTTAATAATCTTCAAAGGATTATTGCTGAAAATAATTGGAAACACATTATTTGTAATGATGTAGATTTATTACAATTAACCAAGAAATTAGATATTACTACACAAAGTACATTAAAAAAAGAATTGCCTTTTTTTACCTCTTGTGAGCATTTAATTGCCAATTCTGGCGAAATCTTGTTTTCATCTAATCAACTAGGAAGTCATAAGCTTCCTGTACTATCTGAGAACTTTATTGTATATGCAACCACAAGTCAATTAGTAAAAAACATTGGAGAAGGCTTAACAGGTATTAAAACAAATTTTAAAGGAAACATTCCTACAAATATTAGTTCTGTTAAAAATTATTCTATAACCGATACAACTGATGATTTTTTGAATTATGGAAATAATAATTCAAAAAATTTATATCTGTTATTATTTGAAGATCTGTAACATATGAGTAATTTTTTAGTTAGAGCCATTTCTGGACTAGTATACGCTGCACTATTTATTTTTGCAATTGTTTTTTCTCCGGAGACCTACATTGCATTGATTGCCATATTTGGTAGTATTTCTTTATGGGAATTTACTAGAATAATAGATACCAAAGGTTCATGGGTATTCATTGGCGTATTTATTACCACTATACTTCTTAATTATTATGATGTATTGAGTTTTGAAAAAGTAATTTACCTATTAGTGGTTTGCTCATTACATTCGGTATATTTAATTATTGATTTATATTCGAAAAACTTTGTAGGCTATAGACAAATTACAAAGTTTTTTATCATTATCAATTACATAATTCTTGCTTTCTTTTTCCTTGCTTTTTTACCGTTTATAGATGGCGAATATCAACCTAAACTTATCATTTATGTTATTTTGATTATTTGGGCTAACGATAGTTTTGCTTATATCATTGGTAAAAATTTCGGAAAACGTAAGCTTTTTGAACGTATTTCGCCTAAGAAAACGATAGAAGGTTTTATAGGAGGCTTGTTATTTTCAATTATTACTGGATTAGTTATTGGAATATATTCTAACTTCTTATCTGTAACCAATTGGATTATCATAGCCATTATTACATCAATATTAGGTACTTATGGTGATCTTATTGAAAGTAAGTTTAAACGTCAGGCAAATGTAAAGGATAGTGGTACTATAATGCCAGGTCATGGAGGACTTTTAGATCGATTAGATAGCTTGTTTTTCCTTGCACCCTTCGTATATTTGTATGTACATTATTTAATGTAACATGGAATCCGATCTTGACATAGCATTTAAAGAAGCATTTGAAATAGCAACTAACACAAAACAAAAGATTGCTCCCGATGTGCTTTTAAGGCTTTATGCTTATTACAAACAAGCTACAAAAGGAGATAATTTTTTAAATTCTTCTGATAATGATGATTTAAGAAATGCTTTTAAATTTAATGCTTGGGTACAGCTAAAAGGAATGAGTGTAGAAGAAGCCAAAAAAAATTATATTAAACTAGTTAATACAACCTTAAAATAATTCATAATGAGAAAATTCTTAACCATTTTTAGTGTATGCGCAATTGCATTTCAACTGACTTCTTGTAAATCGGAAGCGAAAAAAGAAGAAGCAGCTCCTGCTGTACCAGCAACTACTGAAAAAGCTGCTCCTTATTCTTTAAAAAATGCAAAAAATGCGGTTGAGTTTACTGCTTATAAAACAACTGCAAAAGTGCCTGTAAAAGGAATTTTTAAGAAAATAGAAGTAATTAACGGTGGTGAAGGAAATTCTGTAAAAGAAGCCATTAATGGTGCTGAGTTTAAAATTCCTGTAAGTGGTATTGAAACTAAAGATGCTAGTAGAAACTTTAAAATTCAAAAATTCTTCTTTGGTGTAATGGATAATACTATCTCATTAACTGGAAAATTATTAATTGACAATGATAGTATTGGTACTGCTGAGTTAACCATGAATGGTGTTACTCAAAAATTACCTTTCTCATATACCATCCAAGACAAAGTATTTACAATGAATACGACTATGGATGTGTTAAAATGGAACGCACAAAGCGCTGTAGATTCTTTAAATGTTGCTTGTAAAGATTTACACAAAGGAGAAGACGGAGTTTCTAAAACATGGAGTGAAGTAGCTATTAATGCTGTTTCTACATTTGAGTAAGCAATTCACTTTTACAATATAATTACAAAACCTTAGATTATGATTCTAAGGTTTTTTTATTCCTCTTAATTTAGCAATCGTTCAGAATGATAGACGAATTAAGAATCAAAAGCAAAAATGTCATTCTGAGTGAAACGAAGGATCTATTGCATTTGAAAGAATTTTCTGCATAATAAATTCTTCACTTTACTTCGAGTATTCCTTCGAGTTCCTCAGGAATCTTGCAGGTAGTTGTTCAGAATAATCAATATTACGTCATTGCGAGCAAGGTACAAGAGAAGCAATCTCTTTACTTAAATGATTCCTTCTTTTATAACAAAATTCTTTGTTTTTTATACTTCTTTATTTGATTTCATAAATAGTAACGATAAGCTTAGCTATACTTTTATATCATAATTTTTAATATAAAACTTTTTATTATGATTACCTTATTAAAAAATAAATTTTGGTTTCTTCTTGCCGTTATGTTTGTGGCTTGTAGTAATACTAATGATTCTGAAGAAAACACAGTTATTGATGATAACAATACCGATTTACCTATAGCAATACAAGCGTACCAAAGAGGTGCAAACAGTAAAAATATAGATACATATATGGATGCTTTTGCAGATGATATTACTATACTAGACGTAAGTAGAGAAATTGTTGGACGTGATAATGTTCGTCAATGGGCATTAAATGAAGTTATTCCAAATGGGGAAACCTTTAATCATAGAAGAATTTTAGAACAAAGTGAAGGTTTTGCCAAAACAGAAGTGAATTGGCTTAGTTGGGTGGTTCATTATTCTTATTGGTGGAATGAGGATGGTAAAATTACACGTATGTCTTTACAGTACGCGAATTAAAAGATTCTTGTACTACAAGGGACCTAAGTCCCTTGGTTTTATTTTTATGGAATATCTAGAAAACTAACAAAAATCTATTTCTAATAATTATTTCCTTCTAAATTTAATTAATGTACTCCATTCATTAATCTTTTTATTGGAGTTGAAAACAGTATTACTAATATTCCAATACTGGCAGTAATTACTCCAAAGTTTGCATATACAGAAACATAAGAATATAATTGTTGAAACAACATTCCTTTTTGTGAAATAGTTGCTGTAGATAATCCTGAAATCATTGTGGTAATCTCTCCAAAAATCCCTTCAGAAAAAACACCTAATCCATCTCCAGACACTGTAGTTAACTTTGCTATTTTTCCTGCAAAAAAATGTCCGTAAAAATTGGCAGAAAACCATACTCCCATAATAAAAGCTACATATTTAACTGGAGAAAGCTCTGTCATTTTAGATAAACCAATTGGCGATAAAAATAATTCTCCCACTGTATAAATAAATGTTCCTAGAATTAAATAAAACATAGGGGTTTTAGCAAATTCATCTACTTGTTGTGCAGATAATCCAAAAACAATAAACCCAAGCCCTAAAAAGAAGACTCCTAACCCAAACTTTATGGCAGAATTCGGGTTTTTATTAATTCTATTTAAGAATGTCCATAACATAGAAAAAGGAATGGCTAATAAGATGATAAAACCAGAATTAATACTGTTTGTTTGTGCAGCATTTAATCCTATTAAATTCACACTTCTATCTGCAAACAATGTTAAAGAACTTCCTGCTTGCTCAAAAATTGCTGAAAACAATGTATAGAGCGCTGTAAAATACACGGCAACAAATAGTTTTTGTCTTTCTTGCTTCGTTACTTGTTTTAATATGTATATCAAATACAACAATAAAAAAGAGGTTACTACCCAAACTAAATAATGTTCGAACTGATGAAAACATACAATAATAGCAAAAATTGGTACTGCTAAAAAAGCTCCTAAAACCACTAATCTCCCTCTAGTAATCCCCCATTTTTTCTCATTGTATATATTTTCATTAGGTACTACTCCATGTTCTTCAAATACTTTTCTATTCAATCCATTTTTAAAGACTAGTAATCCTAATAACATTCCTATACCAGCCAGTACAAAACCATAATGCCAACCATATACCTCGGCCAACCATGCACATAATAAAGGCGCCACGGCTCCACCAATATTTATTCCCATGTAAAAAATAGTAAAACCTGCGTCTCTTCTTGTATCTCCATCTTTGTATAATTTCCCTACAAAAGAGGATATATTGGGCTTGAAAAAGCCATTTCCAACAATAATAAATGCCAAGGAACTATAGAAGAACATTGGATGTTCAAACGTTAAAAAGAAGTGTCCTAACGCCATTAAAACACCACCTAATATAATGGCTTTTCTAAAACCTAATATTTTATCAGCTAACATTCCTCCTAAAAGTGGTGTTACATATACTAAAGACATGTAAGCTGCGTAAATACCAAATGACATTTCATCTGAAAACAGTAAATGCTTAGTCATGTATAAAACTAATAAGGCGCGCATACCATAAAAGGAAAAACGTTCCCATAGTTCTGCAAAAAATAAATATAGTAATCCTCTTGGGTGTCCGAAAATATCGGAAGTTACTGAAAATGTTTTCATGTTTAAATAATTTCAGCGAATCTAATTTTCAGCTATTACTTATTGAAAACTTGTAGCAATTTGTAACAAAAAATAAGGTTTGTGAGTTTTTGTAACATCGTTTCTATTAATAAACAAATAAGGTCATACTTATATATTATTCTTTTTCTAATTATAACACCCAAGAAGAACATGGTTACAAAAATTATAACTCTTAGAAATGTTTATATCCTCCGCTTTTAATAAGTAGAGGATATTTCCTAATACTCAGTGAATGTTACTCATAGCTACCCTTAACAATAACTTCTGTTAGGTTTAAAGGTGTATTTAATGCATCCTGTCTAACATAAACATATCTAACATTTTGAACGGTTTTGGTTAATCTATTAATAAGACCATCATACTGATTAATAAAACCACCATCATCAGTAGAACTTGAATTATAATTAGTATAAAATCTATTCTGATACCCTGGTTGGCTTTCTATATTAGCTATAGATTTTGATACATCTAAACGCTGTGATGCGTATATAAGATTATAATTCCCTAACCTATCTTTACAACAATCATACCTATTATATATTATAACTTGTTCAACAGTTGCTAATCCTTCTAAATCAATTTCAGCCCATGCATTATCATCTGCGTTTGTATGCGCAATTGTTGATTCACGAGAAAGATGTTCAAGAGGGCCAACTATGAGGTTCGTTAAACTATTAGGTTCATACTTTTCAAAAACAGAACTTAACCTTACAGGTCTACCTTTTGAAATTTGTCCAGAATCATTAAACAATGCTGATAATTGGCTTCCTGCTAATGAAACTAATTCTTCTATTGAAAGAGGTCTTTTGTATAAATTAGATTCTTTAATTTGTTTAGGCTCTTGACTAAAAGTATTATCTAATTCATCATTACAAGATACTAACGAAAGAGTTAACAAACTAACACATAAAATCTTTTTGAAATATAACATTTACTTTATTTTTTTAATTAATTTTTAATTTAGAATAGCTAATCTTTTCTTCTTTGTGTAATTACTTGGTGCAAACCTATGAATTAATACAAGTTGAATAACTATTTATGTTGTCTCAAAAAATAATTTTGAGACAACATAAGCCTAAAGCACAATTTAAACACTTAACCAACAACACATTACCACCACCTCATTCTTTGTCTTAAATGTATTGAGACAACCTCTATAAAATATTTCATATGAATACAGTTAAAAAACAAAAACACTTTAACTGAAAAAAAACACCATTTTACAGATACTAAAAACAAACTAACAGAAACAAAGGAATCTTTAATTGAAAATTAACCTACTACTAGTTAACTTTCTTTTAAAAAAACAACAAAATAACTAATTTTGACCTTCAAATTCCCCCCTCGATGCCTCTAGAAAAACTCACCTATATCATTAATAGTCTAATCTTTACACAAGCATTTATTTTTGGATTACGATTTATTTTCACTAAAAATGACTTTAAGCCTACATTCTTTTTAGGCTTTTTTATAATTGTAATTTCATTACCCAGTGCTACTGCATTTTTTCAAATGTTAGGTATTAAAATAAACACTACACTAAACCTACATTTTTTAACTCATTTACTTTTTTTAGCTATTCCATTTTTTTATTTTCATATAAGACAGGTTCTAAAACTTCCAATTAAAAGAAGACATTATAGTTTATTACTTTTTGGGAATCTATTTGTTTTAATATTTCTTTGCTCCTATATAGAAAATCAATTGACAGAACCTAAACTTTCAAAACAGTTTTGTAGGTTTTCCTATTTATTTGGAATTATTGTAAATACATTCTTACTAATTAAGATCATTCAACTAGTCAATTATCATTTTGAAAAAATTAAACCTACCATTACATTCCTAGAAAAAAGGAAGAAAATTGTATACCTTGTACAACTTACTATTCGTTTATTGGTTATTCTCTTATATCCAATATTGTTAAGCTTTAATCAACATATTATTTATTACAATTTGTTTATAAGTATTGTAATTGCATCATTACTCTATTGGTTTATTTTTCAAGGAGAGAATCCAAGAAAAACGATTCTTTTATTAGTTAAAGGAAATGCTCAAAAGCCGATTCACAATCATATTGAAAAACATAGTACTGTAGCACTCAACCAAGAGAAGCAAGAAGATTTACATAATGTATTTATTATAACACATGCTTATTTACAAAATAGTAAAGCTTATAAAAACAGTGAATTAATGCTATACGATATTTCTAGTGCAACCAACATTGCTCCGCAAAAAATATTAGATGCTATTCATTCTATTAAAAAAGAAAGCTTTAAATCCTATATTAATAAACTAAGAATACAAGAGCTTATTTCTTTATTACATGATACGAATTTTAAGCACTATACCATGGAAGCTTTGAGTGCAGAAGTAGGTTTTAAATCTAGGAGTACATTTTATAGAGTTTTTAAACAAGAAATGCATTGTAGCCCTACTGATTATAGACTTAAAGATTTAGAATAAAATATCAAGTTAGTAAAACAAGTATTTTGATTTCGACACTGCTCAATCATCAAATTTCAATAATATTCAATCACCTAATTTCGACGTTGCTCAATCATCAAATTTTAACAAAGTTTATCGTTAGATTTCAGTAGTACCAATACTATAAAGCTTACTTTAAAAGTATACAATATTTAGTAATAAATTAGTATGAAAAGCCACTCTTTAAAAGAGTGGCTTTTTTAATAGTAAAATTTTAGAATTATCAAACTAATTATACATAGTAGTTCTAATTCCATTACAAGTTATAATTATTAGAATATTTTCTATTAAAAAGAACATGTTATCTGTCTCAAAAAACGAATTTTGGGACAAGCATTTCTAATTTCTTAGTAAATATTCCACTAGACTTATATAAAATTATTTCAGGAAATTTATAATATGTAAAGCAAGGGTACTTATTGGTAACAAAGAATAGTAATAGTTAAATTAGGTACGAATAATACTACTTTTATGAAAATAAAAGATCTTTAAAAAAAACGGATAATTAAAAAGCAGATTCAAGTCTTCAATCTTCTACCAATACGCTATATATTAATCATTATAATTATTTGTTATATAAATGAAATAAGAAACCTAAGAAGTATATCTTACAAAAGGGTTTCTTAAAAATTAAGACTATAATTTCAACCATAAAAAAAGACTGTCTAAAAATTACTTTCTAGATAGCCTTTTGTTATGAATTTATCTTATTATAAAAAGATAAAACAACTATTTACTATGATTTAGTTTAAGTTTACTAGTTTGTTAGCTACAGCATAGTCAAATAGATCATTAGCGTATTGAGAATAGTTTGTAGCAGGTGCTCCATTAGCATCTCTATCTCTTAACCCTTCATTATATAACTCTTTATTCTTTAATGCATTAAAAATCCCTAAGGCAAAAGGAAATTCAGGAGGAAGTACTCCAGCTGCTGAAAATACATCAAAGTCAATACTTTCATTATCTTGAATAACTAAACTTTTAAGAGTACCAATAAGTTTTGCTTTATCTATATCTGAAAAATCATCCCAATTAGGGTTATTTCGAATCACTGAGCCTACATCAGGATTCATAATTTGTAGACCATCTCTTATTCCACTAGAACCATGAGATAACCCCAATGTATGTCCTATTTCATGAACCAGAAGTGCATGAGCAAACCTTGAGGTTGGGACTGTTAACATAAGGGGGTTTATATTAATTAAGCGTCCAACTTTTCTATCTGAATCTGGAAATCTAGCAGCTGCAGCAGTTCTAATATTGTAATCATTAAAGTTTGTAAAGATAATATCATATCTTGAATCTTTTCCCACATTAGGGTCAGGAGTTACTATAGCATATGAAAAATGTAAATATTCAGGAAATAAGTTATTCCAAGTATTAATGGCCTTTTGAATCGTTAACGTCCACTCAAAACTCATATTTCTGTCAATGGCAACCTTAATATTTTTAAGATCAGAAAACCTAGGTCTATGTTGCGGTGGAGCTCCTAGCAAGTCACTAAAAGCATCAGGATACTCAATTCCATCACTAGATGTTATATAAGGAAAACCATAGAATGTTCTCGTTCCATTTACTCTAGATTGTGATGCGTTTTTGGAAGCTGTATGATTACCTAAACTGCATCCAGTAATATTTTGGATCGTTTTGGTATTATTTTGCGGTATATCAATCAATTCATCATTTTTTTGACATGATGAAAAAATTAAAGCAATACCAAATGTTATAGTTACTATTTTATTTTTTTTCATTATAATTCATTGTTTAAAAAGAAAATAAACTCTTTAAGAATCTCGTGTTTAGAGAATTTTTCTCAGATATCTTGCCCGAATAAAAAAAGAGGCTGACTTTTTATACAGCCTCTTTATAAACAGCTTTTATTTTATTGAATGTTAAAAGCTCTGTTATATAAAACTTCTGCATCATTAAGAGCTGTATCAACTGTACTTGAATCTCTAGCATCAGGACAGCTTTGATACCCTCTGGTAACAATAGTATCTGAAAAACTAACAAATGGAGGAACATTGAAAGAGCTAAGGTTATCATAAACATACAAAAGCTTTAATCTTTTAGCTAAACTAAGACTCTCTTCGCTAGTCAATGTTTTACTTGACCTAGTAGAGTTTGTAATAGCATTAACACTAGAAGTCATAAAGCTAAGTTCACATTCTGCACTTGTAGGAGAAAAACCTAATATTTGTCCAAAAGCACGTAACATAAAATTGAACTTACTTTGTTTTAAGTTACTTTGATTAAGATATGCAGCTCCTAATGGATTAATATTGATAATTCTACCAACTGAACCATTGCTATCTGGAAAACGACCTGAAACAGGAGAAAATTCACCAGAATTAAAATAAGAAAAGATTAAATCTATATCAGAAGCACCAGGAGAATAAACAAACTTTACATCAAGATCAGCTAAAGCGTTTTCATAAGTCCTCATTACTTGAGATATAACAGGTATCCAGTTATGAGCTTCAGCACCAGGACTGTTATCTGTAATAGCATTATCTAAATCATAACGTATTGTCTTTACTTTTGAAAAGTTAGGTAAATTAACAGGAGTTAAATCTGCATTTCTGTTATTTCCTTCGTAAATATCAATTATTTGTTGATTACCAACATTAATTATTGGAAAACCATAATGAAAGCCTTCTTGATTACTTGTTCTCGCTTGTGAATTAAAACCGTCAAAGCTATTTTGTTCAACAGGAGTATCAATTAATTCTTCATTTTTTTGACATGAAGTAAAAACTAATGCTGTAGCAAATAATGCTGTTGCTACTAATTTCGGGGATTTTCTAAAAATATTTGTCATTTTTTTATGTTTAAAATTCTCCTACAAATCTATTTTCAGAGTTTTATACTTAAAAGTACATGTTGTCTTAAAAACAATTTTTTGAGACATATCACCTTTTTGAGACAGTTATTAAGACATTGTTTTACAAAAAGAAAGCTTGTTATTTAATTCTTACAGGAATGCTTATGTAGTATCATTGTTTACTAATTTTGTTTATTTTTTGTCTTGTTTTACATCTTATAGCACTCTTGAGACACTAAATGAGACAAGGTATTTAGGCTTTTTTTCTCTTTTTGTGTGTCCCTTCGAGTTCCTCAGGGTATGCTCAGGGCATACTTAGGTAGTAATTTTAAATGATAAAAGAATCAAATATAAAAGATGAAAGTTCTTATGCTGAAAGAGAATTGAAAGAGTTGTAATAATTAGAATTTTGTTAGTAAGAAGTTTTTTCTTTACTTGGAGTGTGTCAAAATGTTTTAAAGTAAGGTAATTAATTTATTAGATAAAAAGATTTAGATTACTTCAGTCGTTTCACTTCTTCGTAATGACGTTGACATGGTATAATCTAAGGATTCATATTAGTAATCTCTTTTAAACTCTGCTAACAAAGCTTCATCTATACTAATATGTTCTGGAAGTATTCGTAAGCGATATTTACTTTCTCCTATAAAAGTGATAAGATCTTTTCTTTCCAATTTACTTTCTTCTTCTAAACTTAAAATAGCATTAATATTATCTATTATTCTGGTAAGGTAGGTTTGACTTTTTATTTCTCCTCCTGAGTTTACCACAATACTTTGTTCTAATGCTTCTTTATATTTTCTTCTGTATGCAAATAACAGTAAATTTTTATACTGCGTAGTTTTAGAACCAAAATCAACTTTTTGGTTATAAATTCCTTTTGAAGGAATGGTTAACTTCAATAATGACCAATCTAAAAACTGTATTTGAATTTCGTTTGGCTTTGGTGTATTTGCCAACTGAATTACCCAACTTGTTCCTAATACTAAAAACACAGAAACCAATGACGTCTTTGCAACTATTCTAATTAGTTGGTTTGTAAAGTCTGTTCCTAGATGCACAAACAAATCTGATAATTGCGAAACAAACAATAAAAAGATAGCAATGATAGCAATATAAGCTACTAATCGTAGTCCGCGTAGCATAAAAGTTCTGTAAAAAGAAACTCCCATTAATACGCATAAAAATGTAGTTAATAATACATCTGGAATTGCAATTAACTTAATTCCATGTATTGTTTTATTTCCTACCAAAAATGTAGCTGCAATAGTTAGTATAGCCGTTAAAACTATTACACCACTAATTAAACGGACATTTTTCTCATTTCTATAAATAAAACTTGGAGCTTCATTTACATAATACAATGCTAATAACCAGAATAAATTATTTAATGTGGAAACTAGATTTACGGTTAGTTGATACCAAAGTGTTTCTTGTTGTTGATAATAATTCACAGAGTATGCAATACTTCCAGAAACGACCCAAACTAACATTCCAAACCCAAAATACAACAAACCTTTATCTATTCTTTTAAATAAAGCGCCTTCTTCTAATACTTGTTTAAAACGCTTTTGAATATTATAATAAATAGCAAATAACAGTATTGCTCCAATAAATGAAATAAAGATATGCGATAGATTGTAAAACTGTGTTAGTTGATTCATTAGTACTAGATAAGCTATTATAAGAATTTCATTGTCGATAAATTAACTTGCAGAACTTTTCTTGGAAGTTCTCCATGTTCAAAAGTTAATAGTATATCCCCTTCTTCTTTTCTTTCTAAAGAGTCTAGTTTAACATTGTAAAACGGCCCTATTTTTAATAATTCAAAAGGTTCTCCTAGCTCTTCAGGTTCTATAGCTACATAAATATTATGTGTACAATTACACACCTCTAGTGGTAACGAATCTCCATTACATATAGAAAATACTTTATAACCTATTTCTTCTCTAAATTCACTAATACTTCCTAAATCTTCTACTGATAGTCCTTCTTCTAATTTTGTTAACTTTACCTCTCTTTCAAATACCACAAGAGGTTTTAGTTCTATAGTATCTATTAAAACTTGTTTATCAACTACTCCTAAAGTTTGTAACTGTTTCTTCGTTTTATTATTAGCCTCATCTATAGATTCAACCTCAGGAATATCTATTTCTTTATACTCATATGCTTTAATGAGACTATCTTTTTTTACTATTTCTTCCTTCAGCTTATTTATTTTCTCTTTCCAATGTTCGCTCTTTTTTTCTTGACAAGAAAACAACACCGTAAACAATAAAAAGAATGTCATATATTTCTTCACTAGCTTATAATCTTATTCACTAATTCTTTTTTTGCTTCTTCATTATCTCCAAACAACCATTGCAATACATTGTCTTCCCACATTTCATCTTTTTCTTGATCGCTAATAATTTCTCTATCAATTGCCAAGTCTAAGATTTTTCCTGGGTATGAAGATTGTTTATCACTTTCCATTTCTCCTAATGGATATGGGTCATCTAATCCAATTAATATTTGCTTTGCTCCTTGATTCTTTATTAGCAAGTCTAACGAACCCGTATCATGCACTAAAGTATCGAAGAAAATATTTTCATGTCCAACTGCTTTTCTTGGATGTTCTTTTCCTTCAAATAAATCAGGTCGTCCATCGAATCCTTGTATTCTTCTTCCTAAATTCATTTGTGCTAGTTGTCCTCCATGTGCAAAACAAATTCGCATGTTAGGATACTTATGATAATAACCATTTAATGTTAAAAAGTGATAGGCATCTGCACATTGCGCTAACATCCAAATTAGATGAAAACGCCAGCTTGTATTTTCTAGTTTGATAAATTTTTCTCCATCATAAGGATGTATTTCTACTGCTAAATTGTATTTGTTTGCTAACTCGAAAATAGGTTCATTTTCTTCATCAAAAATACAACGCCAGGTTCCAATAGTATCCATATAGTGTGTAGGTAAACACAATAAACGCATTCCTAATTCTTCTACACAACGCTCTATTTCCCAACAGGCTCCTCTAACAAATCCTGGGTGTACTACAAATCCGCAAGTAAATTTACTTGGATGATCTTGTTGCACACGTGCATTAAAATCATTTTGAAAACGCAACGCTTGTTTCATTTCTTCCAAACGTAAACCATTTCCGTATAACTGCGATAGGTTTAATACAACAGCATGGTCTATTTTAAAATGTTCCATCCATGCTAACTTTTCATTTAAGAAGAAACTAGAATCCGTAACAGGACGTTTCCAGTTTTTTTGTAGCATGAATTTTTTGTCTTTATCTACCCAAAAGATACCTTTATCTTTCATAAATTGAGGAATTTCCTCTGGATAAGGTAGTAAATGTGAATGTCCGTTTATACGTAGTTTACGTTTCATTAATTGTTAGTTTTTTAAGCAAATCATAGTTCCTTGTAAGGTAGCAAAAATGGTTTCTTCTTTTTCATCTGTAATTTTACCTTCACAAAACACTAAAGTTTTCCCAGTTTTTACAACTGTTCCTGTGGCAATAATAGTATTTACTTTTGCAGCACGCATTAAATTAGTTTTAAATTCTACAGATAATACATCTGATCCTTTTGGCATAGTAGTTAATGCTGCATATCCACAAGCAGTATCCATAAGACTTGTTAATACTCCTGCATGAAAGAAACCATGTTGTTGTGTTAAACTATCTTTCTTTTTACAACGTATTTTTAGAATACCTTTATCTATATGAATAATTTCGGCTCCTAGCGTGTGCATAAAACCTTGTTTTTCGAAACTCTTTTTAGCTTCTTCTATCATGTCGCTGTACTATTTTTAAGGTGCTTGCATTACAGTACCACAATTCATACAGGTACATTTTTCTTTGTCTGAATAATATTTATCAAAAATGATAGGCATATCTGTTTCAATATTATCTAATGCAAATTCTTCTCTATATAACGGACTTCCGCAGTTTTCGCAATACCATTCTAACGCATCTAGCATACCTTCTGCACGCGGATATTCGATTACCAATCCTACAGTATTTTCTTTTCTTTGAGGTGAATGTGGTACTTTAGCAGGTAATAAATAAATATCTCCTTCATTAATTTCTACATCTACCATCGCTCCTTTATCATCTATTATTTTTAGCACCATATCTCCTTCTATTTGATAAAAGAATTCTGGTGTTTCGTTGTAATGGTAATCTTTACGATTGTTTGGTCCTCCTACTACCATTACAATATATTCTCCATTGTCCCACACTTGTTTATTTCCTACTGGTGGTTTTAATAAATGACGATGTTCGTCTATCCATTTCTGAAAGTTTATAGGCTGTACTAAATTCATTTTTCTCTATTTTAGGTTAGGGTATCGCGTATAGATTTTATAAAGTTACTAAAACATTCTATGTAACTTTAATCTTACTTGAACTAAAAATATATACAATGCTAATCTTATATTTGGCATAAAAAAATACTCTCCTTATATTTTTCTTGATAAAAATACTTCGATAGACTCAGTATAGAAAAGCAAAGATCAAGACTTATAAAGATTTTGTTCTTCCTCCGTCTACAGGCACATTAATACCATTGATAAAGCTAGCTCTTTCACTAGCTAAAAACACCACGGCATTTGCTACTTCTTCTGGTTGTGCAAAACGTTTTGCTGGAGAAGCATTTTTCATTATTTCTGAAACTTCTTCCACAGATTTACCTGTCTTTTTCGCTTTGTTATTGATAATTTCATTTAGACGCTCTGTGGCTGTTGCGCCTGGTAATACATTATTTACCGTAATTCCAAACTGCCCTAATTCATTTGCCATTGTTTTAGACCAATTTGCAACTGCTCCACGAATGGTATTAGAAACTCCTAATCCATCTAAAGGCTGTTTTACAGACGTAGAAATTACATTGATTATACGTCCATACCCTTCTGTTTTCATAAATGGAACAACTGCTTGTACCAATACATGATTACATTTTAAATGCATGGTAAATGCTCGTTCAAACTCATCTAATTGTGCATTAAAAACTGGTCCTCCAGCTGGTCCTCCCGTATTATTAATTAGCACATGAAATTTACTTCCTGAAGCTACTAATTTCTCTTTTAAATCTAATGGGTTGGTAAAATCTGCAACAATGTATGAATGCAATTGATTTTCATTTGGCAGCTCTGCTAAAACAGCTTTCAATTTCTCTTCATTACGAGCTACTAAAGTCACATTGGCTCCTTCTGCTGCTAATTGTATTGCCGAAGCTTTCCCTATTCCTTGTGTGCTTCCGCAAACTAATGCGTTTTTATGTTGTAATCCTAAGTTCATTATTTTATAGATAGATAATATTCAAGAAACAAGTAAAGATATTTACTGTTTTCTTTTACTTTTTTATTAATTTAAAGTTACTAGGTAAACAAATATATAACTAACTTCTCTTTCTTTTCCTTGATAAAAAGAAACAAAAATCAAGACTTCGAATAAAAACTTAAGAAAATACTACAGAACCTTCCACTGATAAAAAGAACTCGCTCGCGCTCAAACAACTTTTTATCTTTCAGCCAACGCGACTTCCTTGATTTTCAAAATTTTGATTCAGAGGTCGACTTTTTCAGGGTGCTATCATTTAGATTATCTCTTAAACGAATTAGCGTTAATACGTGAAATTTTTACACTAGATAATAAAACTTATCAAAGACCTCAAATTGATAACATTATACCGTAAATACCCTAAGGCTTTAATTATATTGTATACAAACATTTTTAGGTTCTGTAAAGAATCTTAATGCTTCTAATCCTCCTTCTCTTCCTACTCCACTAGCTTTCATTCCTCCAAACGGTGTTCTTAAGTCTCTTAACAACCATGTATTTACCCAAACGATTCCAACTTGTAATTGCTTACTAAAATTCATTGTTCTATTCAGGTTTTGTGTCCATAAAGTAGCTGATAACCCATACCTAACATCATTGGCCATTTCTAATACCTCTGCTTCTGTTTTAAAAGGCATCATTGTAACCACAGGTCCAAATATTTCTTCTTGATTTAATTTACATTGATTACTCGTAACTTCAATAATGGTAGGTTGCAAGTAATATCCATTTTCAAAATTCTCTACTTCTATTTCTTCACCTCCAAATACTATTTTCCCTCCTTCTTCCTCTGCAATAGCTATATACGATTTTACTTTTTCTAAATGTGCTTTAGAAACTAAGGCTCCCACGTTTGTGTCTGTTTCAAATGGGCTTCCTACTTTTAGTTCGGCTACTTTTTTAATGAAGTCTTTCTTGAATCGTTCATAGATACTTTCTTCAACAAAAATCCTGCTTCCACATAAACAAATTTGCCCTTGATTTGCAAATGACGAACGTACAGTAGTTACTAGCATTTTGTCATAATCGCAATCGGCAAAAATGATATTTGGATTTTTTCCTCCCAATTCTAATGAAAGCTTCTTAAACATAGGAGCTGCTGTTCTAGCAATATGCGCTCCTGTAGCTGTTCCTCCTGTAAATGAAATTGCTTTAATTTTTGGATGCTCTATAATTGCTTGTCCTGTAGTAGTACCTAAACCGTGAACGATATTTAACACTCCTTTTGGTAATCCTGCTTCGTTACAGATTTCACCTATCAAATAGGCCGTCATTGGTGTCACTTCACTTGGTTTTGCAACTACACAGTTTCCTGCTGCGATAGCTGGTGCTATTTTCCATGTAAATAAATATAATGGTAAATTCCAAGGTGAAATACAACCTACAACTCCAATTGATTGTCGTAATGTGAAATTCATTGCGTTTAATCCAACCGTTTCATGTGCTTCCGATGAAAATTGTGTGATTGCATTTGCAAAAAACTCAAAGTTAGAAGAAGCTCTCGGAATATCTATTGCCTTAGCCAGACTTAATGGTTTTCCATTATCTTTCGCTTCTGCATTAGCCAATGCATCTAGTTTTTCTGAGATCTTTTCCGCTATATTTAACAGTATACGACTTCTTTCTGCCAATGTTGTATTAGACCAAGTAGGAAATGCTTTTTCTGCCGCTTCATATGCTTTGGCTACATCTTCCTTTGTTGAATTTGGAATTTGTCCGTATACTTCACCTATAGATGGGTTGTAATTATCAATCCAGTTATCCTTAATTGGTGCTATAAATTCGCCGTTTATGTAGTTTTTTATTGTCAATTGTATTTCTTTTTTGGGATGGCTTTTATTCTGTTTTAGATAATCTTACGATTCCTTTTAAATATTCTTCTAAAGGTTTATTTTTAACCGTGTTTACAATATTTCTTACGTACAAAATTTGTCGTTCTGTTAAGTTTTTAAATTTTGTAGTAGTTACTAGCTCAAGATTCTTAGGGTTTGCCAAGTTTACTAAGTCTCCCTCTTCAATTAAATACGGTTCTATTTTATCTGACCATAATTCTCTCATATAGTACTCGTCCTCAATATAATCATTCAATATATCTTTCCAAGAAATGATATATTTCCTTAAGGTATCGTTTTTAATTAGTTGGTATTCTCCTGAAGAAATTAATGATTCAATAACACCATTAGAAGGTTTAAATTTTGCTCCGTTAAATGCTTTAAAATAATATTTGGCAATACTATCTTTTGCTGCAAAAACATCTTTTTTATGAATATACTTTCTAAATTGAAGTGAATTTGCTAGCGTATTGATGTGAATTACTTTTATCTTATTAAACTGTTTTAAGTTTTCTGTAAAGTCTTTGTGTAATTCTTTTAAAATTGCTTTTTCCTTTGCTTCTTTTTTTATGTTTTCGTTCCAATTATTAATTCTTAACGCAATTAAAATACCTAGAACAACCAGTACAATTTCTCCTATTGCATATTTTATATACTTGGAAGTTTTATTTTCCATAAGAAGTGATTTACGTATGTTTCTAAAAAATTTTATCATTCTCTACTGACTTTCTTTCTAGCCATCCCATGGGAATCTCTTGATTACAAAATTCTAAATGAATCACACTACGATCTGATGCAGATACCGATCGTTGTGAAGCGTGTAATACTAATGGATTCATTAACATTACAGCTCCTTTTTCTACATTACACAAAACCTCTTTTCCTAATGCTTCTTTCTTAAAATGCTCATCAATTCTAATAATTCCTTTTACATGGGATTTAGGAATTACGTGTAAGGCTCCATTGGTTTCGTCTGTGCTATCTAAATGAACTCTAAAAGTAATCGTATTTTTTAAAATACCTTCTGGTGGAATTACGCCCCATTGCTTTTCTTTATATGTCCATTGTACATAGTCTTTTGTAATTTGTTTTTCCTTTGCACTAATACTTAAATCTTGATGATATCCTACAAACCAGTTAGACATTGCTGGTTTATTAAAATATATAGCTTTTGTAAGGAAATAACCTTTTCCACATACTTTTGCATATAATTCTCTAAAGCTCTTTTCTTTAAACAGAACTTCTAAAATTTCTGGCTGTTTGTTTACTAATTGACGAATTGCATAACTCTTTTCTTCTCGATAAACGATCTTTTTCAAATTAACAAGAGTACTTTCAGAAATTAATGGTTTTGTTATTGAATAACCATTAATTTCCAATTGTTCTTTATGCAATTTATAGTCTGCCATTTTAATTTATTGCTTTTTATAAGCCATTACTTTAATTTCTACAACCAAGTCTGGATGTGGTAATTGATGTACAGCAACTGTGGTACGTGTTGGTCCAGTTTCCTTATCGAAGAACGCTGCATATGCTTTGTTATAACCTGCAAAATCATTCATATTTACTAGAAATGTAGTTACGTCTACTACATCTTTTAAGCTTGCTCCTACAGTTTGTAAATTTTTATCGATGTTTTGTAATACTTCTCTAGTTTGTACTTCAATATCTAGTTTTTTAGTATTCATTTCATCTATTAATTCTACACCTGCAATTGTATTATCTGCTCGGCGAGAACTTGTTCCTGAAACAAAAATAAAATCTCCTACAACTTTTACATGTGGATACGCTCCTCTTGGCGTTACTTTTTTAGTACTCATTATTTATATTTCTTTTGCGAGTTGTAATAATTTCCTCGTGGTTTTTAAATTTCTGGTCGTTGCTGTTGTGTTTAGTTTCTTTTCTATAGCAGCATTGGTTAGTTTTGTTTTTCCGAAACCAGATGGACAATATAAATACACTACATCTCTATGTATTTGGTATTGATCTTCGTTAATTCCTTTAATTTCCATTACTGTTTCTGAAGTAGTTTTCTCTAATATCGTAAAAGCTACTATTTTTTCATTTTCTTGCGTAAAAGGATAGTTTTCTAACATTTCTTCCCATTCCTTAGGGGTTCTTGCTATTACTGGAATTTCAAATCCAAATTCTGATGTAATGGCATGATGTATTTTATTACAAACCTCAACTTTCGTTTCTTGTGAATTCAAAATGATATTACCACTTTGAATATAGGTTTGAACATTTTGAAACCCTAAATCATTAAGTATTTTTCGTAAATCTGCCATTGGAATTTTATTTTTTCCTGAAACATTGATTCCCCTTAATAATACGATGTACGTTTTCATGTTTATTATATTACTTCTAACCTCACTGGTAAATTATCTTACGAAAGTCCCGCTATCTTATCTTCTTGTAAAATTTCGTTGGTTTGTTCTTTTACTTTTTCCAAAATAATTTGTAATTCTTCTATGGTCATATTTTCTGACGTGAAAACTTCTTTATCTGCTATTAAATTTAGTAATGCTTTGTCTTGTGCTCTTCCTTTTTCTAAAGCTTCATTATATCCTATATCTTCGTTGAATGTAACTAGTGAATATTTTGAATAGTAGTCTTTTGGAAAGTTTTTCTCCAAATCCATTTCTATTTTTCTTTTTTGTTTAAATAATGGATTTGCAACATGGTCTCTCATTTCATAATAATTATCTACTGCCAAGTCTGCAATAGCATCGGTATCTTTTTTTCTTCTTTCTTGATACTTTTTGAAAACTATTTCCCAATCGCCTTCAAACTCATCTAAAATCGTATCAAAAATGGCAACATCTTCAAAAGAGGCATTCATTCCTTGTCCGTAAAACGGTACAATTGCATGGGCTGCATCTCCCATTAACAAGGTTTTATTTTGATACATCCATGGAGAGCATTTAACAGTTCCTAATGCTCCTGTAGGGTTGTTAAAAAATTCATCTTTAATACTTGGAATTAATGCTAGTGCATCTGGAAATTGTGTTTCAAAAAATTCAGTGACTGCTTCCTCTGTTGTTAAGTTTTTAAAATTATAGGTTCCTTCTTCATAACTCAAAAACAATGTCACGGTAAAACTTCCATCTAAATTAGGCAGCGCTATTAGCATATATTTTCCTCGTGGCCATATATGTAAATGCTCTTTACTTATTTGATGCATGCCTTCAGCATTTGCAGGAATTTCTAGCTCTTTATAACCATGCGTTAAATATTCTTGACTATAACTAAACAGAAACTTTCTTTCTAAATAGTAACTTTTACGCAGCACTGATCCCGCTCCATCTGTTCCAAAAATAATAGTTGCATTTACAGCGAATTCTTCTTCTGTTTCATAGCTTTTAAAATGCGCGATAGTATTCTCAATATCTATATGAGTACATTTACTATTAAAATGTAGACTTACATTTTCATGTTTTTCTGCTTCATCTAGTAATAAAGCATTTAAATCTTGTCTAGAAATGGAATTGATATATTCTCCTTCTCTTCCAGAATAACTAGAAGCAAATGTATTTCCTTCTATATCGTGCATTAATCTTCCATACATAGGAATGCATAATTCTCTAGCTTTTTCATCGACTCTTGCCAAGCGTAGTGCTTTAAAACCACGATCTGATAATGCTAAATTGATAGAACGTCCTGCAGAAATATCGACCTTACGTAAATCTGGTCTACTCTCGTATACAGATACTTCATGCCCTCTTTGCGCTAATCTTAATGCTAGCAAACTTCCACATAAACCTGCTCCTACTATTACTATTTTATCTTTTTTCATTATAAATTTATTTCCAGTGGATTCAAACTATTCTTTGGTTATCTTAAAATCTGGATTATATATTAAACCAATAATATTTCCGTATGGATCTTTAACAGTAGCTGTCATAATAGCACCTCCTACATTATACGGTTTTTCATGTTCTGTAGCTCCTAATTTAAGTAACCTAGCATACATTTCTTGAATATCTGTTACTTCCCAATAGGTTACTACACTTTCTGATTTGTTTGTAACTGATTCTTTTTCTGGTTGTAAACCTAGTTCATATCCTCCAATATTGAATCCTACATAAAATGATTCATCAAAATAAGGTTTTGTTTCAAATGCTTTCGCATACCATTCTTTTGCTTCTGTTATATTCCCTACTTTATAAATTGTAGTTCTTAATCCAAGAAACTTTGATTCCTCCATTATTGTATTCTTTTCAGATTTAGATATATTTTGTGTAAATCCAATATGTATAAAAACTACTAAAATTCCAGTTAAAACTTTTGTTTTCATTTATGCTATTTATGATGTATTGAATATCTGTATCGAGTCATAATTACTTTTTTAACCTCATTCTAAATTTATTTCGGAATCTCATCATGCCTTTAAACAATGATTTGGTATGAGAACTTGAAACAAGTTCAGGTTAACATTTGTTACTTATTTATCTATTACGGATAATTTTTATAATTTAAATACGACATACTCTACCAATTCATTTTACACTAGTGTTTTTAAAATTTCTACCATTCTAAAAACGTCTTCAAAACTATTGTACATTGGTACTGGTGCACAACGAATCACATCTGGTTCTCTCCAATCTGTAATTACATGTTGTTCCATTAGTTTTTCGTGCAAACTTTTATCTGCATTTTGTACTTGTATGGATAATTGACACCCTCTTTCTTTTGGATTAGATGGTGTGATAATTTTGATTCTGTCTGTTGCTATTTGATTGATTAAGTACTCAAAATACCCCGTTAACTTTTCTGATTTCTCTCTTAAAGCAGTCATACCTACTTTTGCAAACATATCTAACGACGATCGTATGGCTGCCATTGATAAAATAGGTGGATTTGATAACTGCCAACCTTCTGCTCCTGCCATAACATCGAATGGTTGACGCATATTGAAGCGCGTTTCTTTATTATGATTCCACCAACCTGCAAATCGAGGTAACTCTTTATTATATGCATGTTTTTCGTGCACAAATAATCCTGATAAACTTCCTGGTCCAGAGTTCAAATATTTATAGGTACACCAAGCAGCAAAATCAACACCACTATTATGTAAATCAGGTTGAATATTTCCTGCACCATGCGCTAAATCTATTCCTACAATACAATTTTTAGCATGTCCTATTTCAGCAATACGTTTTATATCTAAATATTGTCCTGTATAATAATTAACACCACCAATTAATAATAAAGCTATTTCATCTCCTTGCTCTTCTAGAATTGTTTCTAAATCTTCCATTCTTAACAATTCTTCTCCTTCTCTTGGTCTCCATTCTATTAATCCTTCTTTTGCATCAAATCCATGAAATTGTAATTGTGATTGTACTGCGTATCTATCCGATGGAAATGCATCACTTTCAATAACAATTTTGTATTTCTTTTTTGTTGGCTGATAAAACGAAACCATTAACAAATGTAAGTTCGTAGTTAATGTATTCATCACTACAACTTCAAGAGGTTTGGCTCCTACAATTTCTGCCATTGTTTTGGTCAGAAATTCATGATAAGGCAACCATGGATTTTGGGCTTCAAAATGCCCTTCTACTCCATACTTTGCCCAATCGTCTAATTCTTGTTGTATGTATTGTTGTGTTTGTTTAGGCTGTAACCCTAATGAATTTCCTGTAAAATATAACCAGTCGTTACCATGTGTATCTTTTGGAACATGAAACTCTTTACGTACGTGTTGTAACGGATCTTCTTTGTCTAACTGCTGGGCAAATGCCAACGAATTTTGATAGTTCATCAAACAATTAATTGATTTTACCTCAAATATAACAAACTATCTTTGTTTATAATCTTCTCCTCTTATTCTGTGTTTTATTTTCAAAATATTTATCACTTTTTGCTACTTACTTGCAAATTTAATTGTAGATTTATGGTATTAACTAACCGAGCTTTTTATAAAAGCAAACTAAAAAGGCATCTAAATTACTTTGGATGTCTTTTGCTTTCTATAAGTATTAACTTCATAAAAGTTATAATATTCTTATTATTAAATACTATTACTTAGTTCCAATTTTTATAGGACTTGTTCCTTTTTCTCTCTTATACTTTTGAATTGAATTATAATTTTAAATCATTAAGAATCATTAAAATTTAAAATTATGAAGACTGATACCCAACTTTCTATGTATGCAATTGCATACTCTAACTACAAAAATTTACTTGATAATACTCTATTGGCTCCTCTCCCTAATTATTGGCAAGCTGGTTGTATTTTTGATACTGTATTAGACTTTTTAGCGCTTGCTACCTCTAACGATATAGATACTCCTGAGGATTTACATTTTATTACTAAAATTGAAGCACAACAGGCAGTATCTTCTGTTTTAGCAAAATATAATTATGATACAATTACTAGTTTAAATGGGGAACAAGTACCTGCTAATGTATATCGTGATGGCACTAGTTATATTCCTTATAATAATTATGTACAATGTGCTAACTGGTATGACGATGCTGGTTGGTGGGGAATTGCTTGTGCTAAAGCTTACGATCCTTTTTATCAACATTTGTTTACTCCAGCCTCTAAAACCAAAGCTCAAGGTATTGCAAAAGCTTGTTGGACTGCTATGGAAAAAGGTACGTATACTCAATATAAAGGTGCTCCTAATGTTTATGAAACTGCAAAAAATCAAAATAACCCATATGTCAATCAAACAGCTCCTAGATATGAAGGTGGAGTTTGGCAAGCTAATTTTGGGGACCCTTTAACCGCTAAATTAGGGCCTTTTCAAGATAGTGTTGTAAATGGTTTATGGTTTACCTTATGTACAAGATTATATAATATGTCTGACGATACTGATTTACAAAATAGTATCACTCCATATATTAGCTCTTTTGTTTCTTTCTTTAAAAATTGGGTTGATGATACTGATTATAGTATTTTGTTTGAAACTGGACCCGAAGCTGCATTAATTAGAGAACGATATCCTGCATATAATAATAGTGTTGTAAAAAACGGAGGAGAAATCTTGGTTAACCCTAGTTCTTGGTACAAAGCAAATACTTGTTGGGCTGGAGATCAAGGTTTATATTTAGGTGGGTTATATGAATTTTCGACCATAGAAATGGCTGAAAAGAGTTTTGTAGACAACACCATGAAGCGAATTTTAAATGGAATTCCAAGTATGATCACAAGTTCTCCTATAACTCCTTTACAAACAGACATTATTGCTCCGTGGTTTCCTTATACGCTTGATAATGGTTTGTATCTAACAGACTCAGGAGATTATGCTTCTGGTTCTGGGATTTGCATGCGCTATTTGTTATATGGGTATTTAAAAGGGGGAAATCCTATTTCAGAAAAGCTTTTAAATACAAACGATTTGTTGTATCAACTTATTCAAACATCTGCAGATGCGTGTGTAGATGGTTCATATCCGCAATTTAGTAATGCTTCTTTCGATCAGTTTAATAGTTTATCTATTTTAACTCTTGCCTTGGTTTTGAACATGAATAATAATTGATTTAAAATAGATGACTTTATTATATCTTTAATTTACACAAAAAACCTTGTCTACTTTTATAGACAAGGTTTTGTTCTTTTATAGAATTTAAGTTCTTAAAACTACTAGTACAATACTCTAAATCGTATGGTTCCTTCTACATTTTTAAGCTCTTGTATTACTTCTTGGTTATAATCTTTATCTACATCTGTAATTACATACCCTACTTTAGGATCTGTAGATAAGTATTGTCCTACAATATTCAATCCGTATTCTGCAACAACTTTATTAATATTTGCCATTACTCCCGATACATTTTCGTGAATGTGTAAGAATCTGTGTGCATTTTGTTGTTTTGGCAAGCGAATATTTGGAAAGTTTACTGCATCTACTGTATTTCCTGAGTTGATGTACGCCATAATTTTCCCTGGTACAAAATCTGCAATATCTCTTTGCGCTTCTTCTGTACTTCCTCCTACATGCGGAGTTAAAATTACATTTGATAACCCTTTTAACTCAGTGATAAAATCTCCATTTTTCCTTGGCTCTTCCGGATATACATCTACAGCAGCCCCAGCCAATTTGCCTGATTTTAATGCGGCAGTTAACGCAGGAATATCCACCACAAATCCACGTGATAAATTCACTAAATGTGCACCGTCTTTCATTTGAGAAATTTCCTTTTCTCCAATGTAATTTTTATTCAATGCATTATCATCTACGTGTAAGGTAACCACATCTGAAACAGCCAATAAGTCTGCTAAAGAATTTAGTTTTGTAGCATTTCCTAATGCTAATTTATCTTCTACATCATAGTAATAAACATCCATTCCTAAAGCTTCTGCTAATACTGATAATTGCTTTCCAATGTTTCCGTATCCTACAATTCCTAGTTTCTTTCCACGAACTTCTCTGGAACCTTGTGCTGTTTTATTCCATTGTCCGTTATGTAACTCTGTACTACGCTGAAATACACTACGCATTAGCATAATGATTTCTCCTATGGCTAGCTCAACAACCGATCGTGTATTACTATATGGAGCATTGAATACTACAATTCCATTTTCTTTACAAGCGTTTAAATCTATTTGCTTCGTTCCAATACAAAAAGCTCCTACAGCTAATAATCTTGGAGCATTTTCTATTACTTTTTGTGTTACTTGTGTCTTGGAACGGATTCCTAATACGTGTACATCTTGAAGTTTTTCTATCAATTCTTCTTCTGATAAACTTCTCGATACAGTTTCTACAGTAAATCCGTCTGTGCTAAATTTTTCGTACGCATCTGCATGTATATTTTCTAGTAATAACATTTTGATGCGGTTTTTTGGATAAGATATGTTTCTTGGCAAATCGTTAATGTATAAAAATTCGTCTAAATTCGGGGTAATATGATCGGCATTTTGGATGGTTTTTTCACGTTGTACATTTTCTGTATATGCAAAAAACTTGTGTGCTACGCCAGCTTCTTTAGTTACATAATCGCTGTAACCATCGCCAATCATTTGGATTTCTCCATCTAATTGTAAGTTTTGTAAGCACTCTATTTTTCCATTGTGTACCGATAATATATTATCTCTGTCGAAACCTATGATCTCTCCTGACGCACTAAACTCAAAAGTATTTGCAAATACTCTATCTGCAGGAATATTATACTCTGCAACAATAGGTACTATAAACTCTTTAAACCCAGCCGAGATTACATAGATATTATCTGAAAACGTTTCAAAAAATTCTTTATTACGCTCTATGGAAGGAGACACACGCTTTTTTAAAGCTTTTATCAACAGCTCTAAATCGGATCGTTTTGCATTTAGTAGTTTTATACGTCGTTCTAACGATTGTGTAAAGGAAATTTCTCCATCGATTCCTAAATTGGTAATCTTGATGATTTCCTCAATAATTTCTTCTTTTCTCGGATTATTAGCTAGCGTTATTTCAGCTAATACGTCTAACGCTTCTACTTTGGTAAGCGTACTATCGAAATCGAAAATATAGTATTTGCTCATGGGTGATTAGATTGTCGGTTGAAAACGTGGAAAATACAACCTATTTTGTAGAAACAAAACTTATTTACTTGAAAGTTTCACTTTTTTAAAAGAGTGATAATTTGAAGGCTGTGTTTTTGAGGATTTATAAAAAGGGAACCACATAACATTTTAAA
This sequence comes from Tenacibaculum amylolyticum, assembly GCF_964511145.1. Classification (NCBI taxonomy): domain Bacteria; kingdom Pseudomonadati; phylum Bacteroidota; class Flavobacteriia; order Flavobacteriales; family Flavobacteriaceae; genus Tenacibaculum; species Tenacibaculum amylolyticum. The sequence goes on along the minus strand of NZ_CAZEFZ010000063.1, from coordinate 340,935 downwards.
ATATTATGTGGTTTATACATTAATCATTGTTTTTACTTACTAGTTACACAATATTCGGAAGAAATTGAGGAGTAGCAAGTTATTTAATAAGATGATTTATTCAAAACTTTGTCTAATTCTTTAATTAAACTTTCTATTGTTTCATCTATTTTTTCTTTACAATTGAACTTTATTAATCTACCTTCATTTAACCTAAGTTTAAAAGACGGAAAATTCTTATGTAAATATTTATTATATCTATAATCAATAACATCCTTAAGATGTGCTTCTATTTTAATATTTTTATCTTTTTCTATTGAAATTATATCTCTAGATATTGAAACCTTAATTTCATTCAAATAAAACTTCTTTGTAATATTTATAACTCTAAAGAATATAACTATTGAAAATAAAATGAATATGCCCCAAATAAATTTAAAAGAAATAAAATAGCTCAATAAAACAATCATTATCAATGATATAAAAAATGACAATATCAATGATAATATTATCATAAAATAATACTTATTTAAACTTATTGTAGAAATAACATATTTTTTCATTTCAATTATTTTTATTTATCAAAACAGTATCACCTCCTGATACCTTCTTTACCCTATCTATAAAAAGAGTTACACATCACTAATTTATAAGTACGCCAGCCCCTAATTATTTTATCAAATTTTCATTCACTTATCTTTCTTTTCTACTTATCTCTTTCTTACTCTTCTTTATTTCTAAAATATCAAAAAAAAGCGCATTTATTTTAATTCCATATTAAACCTAATAAAAAAGCTAGCAAATATTTTTTGCTAGCTTTTTTATATTTCCATAAAGAATTATCTAATTAACTTCTTGTATTTAATACGTTTAGGCATTAAATCTCCTCCTAATCGTTTCTTTTTGTTTTCTTCATATTCTGAGAAAGATCCTTCAAAGAAATATACTTGTGAATCTCCTTCAAAGGCTAAAATATGTGTACAAATCCTGTCTAGGAACCAACGATCATGCGAAATAACTACAGCACACCCAGCGAAGTTTTCTAATCCTTCTTCTAAAGCTCGTAATGTATTTACATCTAAATCATTTGTTGGCTCATCTAATAATAATACATTTCCTTCTTCCTTTAAAGTCATGGCTAAATGTAAACGGTTACGTTCTCCTCCAGATAATGTATTTACTTTTTTATTTTGTTCACTTCCACCAAAATTGAATCGGCTTAAATATGCTCTAGAGTTTACTTGCTTCCCTCCCATCATGATCAAATCTTGTCCTTCTGAGAAGTTTTCCCATATAGATTTATTTGGATCAATATTAGCATGTGTTTGATCTACATAGGCAATTTTAGCTGTTTCTCCTACTGAAAACGTTCCCCCATCTGGAGTTTCTTCACCCATAATCATTTTAAATATGGTTGTTTTACCTGCACCATTCGGACCAATAATTCCTACAATTCCAGCTTGTGGTAAATTGAACTCTAAATTCTCATATAGTAGCTTTTCTCCAAATGCTTTAGATACTCCTGTTGCTCCAATTACATTTGTTCCTAAACGTGGTCCATTTGGAATATATATCTCTAACTTTTCTTCTGTTTGTTTTTGATCTTGGCTCATTAACTTTTCATAGTTCTTCAAACGTGCTTTTTGCTTTGTTTGTCGTCCTTTAGCTCCTTGACGTACCCATTCTAACTCTCGTTCTAATGTTTTTTGACGTTTTGAAGCTGTTTTACTTTCCTGAGCTAATCTCTTTGCTTTTTGATCTAACCAAGATGAATAATTTCCTTTCCAAGGAATACCTTCTCCTCTATCCAACTCTAAAATCCATCCTGCTACGTTATCTAAGAAATAACGGTCGTGTGTTACTGCAATTACAGTTCCTTTATATTGTGCTAAATGATGCTCTAACCAGTGTACAGATTCTGCATCTAAATGGTTTGTTGGCTCGTCTAATAATAAGATTTCTGGTTCTTGTAACAATAAGCGGCATAAAGCTACTCTACGCTTCTCTCCTCCAGATAATACTCCAATTTTCTTGTCTGGTTCAGGTGTACGTAACGCATCCATAGCTATTTCCAGCTTTGTATCTAATTCCCAAGCATTCGTTGCATCTATCTTGTCTTGTAACTCTGCCTGACGATCCATTAATTTTTGCATTTTATCTGGATCTGAATACACTTCTTCTAAACCAAACATATCGTTGATTTTATTGTATTCATCTAAGACTTCTACAACTTCTGCAACACCTTCTTTTACTACTTCTAATACAGTTTTTTCATCATCTAGTTGTGGTTCTTGCTCTAAATAACCTACTTTATATCCCGGAGAAAAAACAACATCTCCTTGATAATTCTTTTCTACACCTGCAATAATTTTTAATAACGTAGATTTTCCAGATCCATTTAAACCTAGAATTCCAATTTTAGCTCCATAAAAGAAGCTTAAGTATATATCTTTTAAAACTTGTTTCCCTGTTGACTGATAGGTTTTAGAAACCTTATTCATCGAGAAAATTATCTTCTTATCGTCTGACATTTGAGAAGTAAATTAATATAGTTAGTTAATTCTTTGATTGAAAAATAAGTTTGGGCTATTTCTAACAAGAAATTTATACCCTACCTTTTAGAGCATTAAATACCCAAGCGATTGCAAAAAATCCCAATGCTACTGCTCCAAATCCATATCCTGCAATTTCATCATATTTAAATATTGCTAGAGATACTAGCAGTATTCCCATGATTACCATAATTAATGTTGCGTATGCTAATACTGTATTTTTGTTCATTGACATATTTCTTATTTTAGGGTGCGACTGCCACAAGCGTGGTTGGTTTCATGATTAAACACACTATAGTTGAGTTTAAAACTTCATAATACCTTGCGCAAAAAATGAGCTACAAATATCGAGAAATATTTGAATTAACAATAAGTTTATTTATAACAAAAAACTTATTGTAATAATTATACCTAATAATATTCAAAATGTTTTCTGCTTATTTATTAGTTTCTACGATTTACTTGGTTCCTTCCCCTAGTTCGAGTAACACCTATATTTCTGTTATTATTAGGACTAAACTTATCTTTTATTTTCTTTTGATACTTCATCCATTTTTTAAGCTGTTTTTCAGTAAGAGTTTCTTTTAGTTTTTTGTTTAATACTTCTTCGGCTTCATGTGCTTCCCTTCTTGCATTAGGAATTACTTCTTTTAATTCTTTATTATCGTTAAATAATTCTTGAAAAGGTTTTCTACGTTCTGTTTCAGGAGTTGTTTTCAAAAACATGTCTATTTCATCAAAATACTTTGTATTTAAAAAAGTAATCTCTCCTATTCTATCATTATACTTTTTAAGTGCTTTATATACTATAGCTTTATTTTTTTCATCTTTTACTTTTATTTTTTTTACTACTTTTTCTTCATCATAATAAAATAATCCAGCCATTTCAATAGCTTTCATTTTTTCAACTGTTTTATTCGTTCTTGGCGGTGTTTGTCCTCTTCTTGCATTTCCTCCCATCTGTCCTCTTCCTCTCATTTGTCCAAAGAACAAAGTGCTCTGTAAGATTGTAATGATTATTAAAACGTTTCTCATAAGTATAGTTTTAAAACAAAACTACGTTTAAAGTTTACACTGAATAGTTAATAAAGAATTAAATTCGGCTTGTAATATATTGCCATTTTGCAATGAATTCTTTTATAAATAGTTTTAAAAAACGTAACAAAGCTTTATCAGATCGGTCTATTTAATATGCAGAAAGCAGTTTATATAATACTTTTTTTATTTTTTAGTCAGTTAGCTTTAGCTACTAATGATGATGGAATTCTTATCAATTCAATTCCAATTCATTTTAAGGACGCTAAAATTATAAACAAATATTCTACTCGAATTCCTTTTAAACTTGTAGATAGACTTATTGTTATTGAAGGTGGTATAAAAGATCAAAAAGGAAATTTTATTATCGATACTGGCTCAGAAACTATGCTTTTGAATAAAGTCCATTTTAAAACCTATCCTTTTGAAAGAAAACAAAAAAGTACGACAGGTGTCATAGACTTTGTAGATAACCTTTTTGAAAAGAAAATAAACAAATTATCTCTAAAAGAATTCACTTTACACAATAGAAAATCAGATATAATTGACTTGTCGCATATAGAAAAGAGCAAGAAAATTAAACTTTTAGGAATTATTGGCTTTAGTATTTTAAAAGATTATGAAGTTTTTATAGATCTTTATTTGAACCAAATTACGCTCACAAAAATTGATTCACTTGGAAACACTTTAAGTAAAGAAGTTTATTTAGAAAAAATAGTTGACAGTATTGATTTTAAGCTAAAAAAGCATACTATTGTTATTAGTGGTTATATTGGAAATGAAAAAGTGAAATTTGGTTTAGATTCTGGTGCAGAATTTAATCAAATACATAAAAGAGTAAGTAAAAAGGTTTTGCGTTATTTTTATCCTAAAAAACGGGTAAAATTAATTGGAGCTAGTAAAAGGAAGATTGAAGTTTTATACGGAAATTTGTCCAGAGTAAAACTCAGTGACAAAACCTATTTTGGTCCAATGAAAACAATACTGACTAGTCTTTATAATATGAATAAAGCCTTTGGCACACATTTAGATGGTATTCTAGGACATGATTTTTTTCTTCAGAAGAGAGTTATTATTAACTACAAAAAAGAAAAACTATATTTTATCAAATATCCATTAGTTAGATAGTTATATGAAATATAAATTAAACATAGTTTTATTCTTACTTAGTTTTATAAGTTACAATGTTTTTCCTCAGAAAAAAACATTAAAAGGTTATAGAATTGAAGGTGATTATGTTGTATTTACATTTGACAAAAGAGACTATACACAAGCTACGGATGAAAAAACTCAAAAAAGACTTGAGTTTGATGATTTTAATATTGAAAATGTTGTTGTTTCTGGTAATTTTAATTCATGGTCTAGAGATAGCTGGAGCATGTCTAAAGTCAACGATAACATATATGAACTAAGAAAAAAAATTACAGATTTTAAGGATGAATTTGATTGGGAGTTCAAGTTTGTTATTAATAATAGAATTTGGGCTGAACCTAATGAAAGTACCAGCAATATAGTACCTGCAACAGAAGGTCATAAAAATTACTATACCTATAATTTAAAAATGTATAATGCGTATCCCAGTAAAAAAGGGAATACAAAATTTAAACTTAAAGGTTTTAGAAACGCAAAAAAGGTAATTATTACAGGTTCTTTTAATAAATGGCATGAGCAGCTTTTTGAGATGGAAAAAACCAATGATGGTTGGGAGTTAACTCTTCAAATGAAACCTAATAAATATGAATATAGATTTATTATAGATGGCTACTGGATTGAAGATCCTGAAAATCCTTTTAAAGTTCCAAATGAATTTGGGGAATATAATTCTGTAATTGATATTACTGCCAATGTTGAATTCTTTTTAGACGGTTTTGACAATGCTGAAAAAGTAATTTTAGCTGGATCTTTTAATAATTGGTCTGAAGATTCTTTTCAAATGAAAAGAGTAGATAACGGTTGGACTTATACAATGAAATTACCTTCTGGTAAACATCATTATAAATTTATTGTTGATGGAAAATGGAAAGTAGATCCATCAAACCCCATAAAGGAATTTGATGGACATGGTAATATTAATTCTGTAAAAATGGTTAAGTAGCTTATAGTTTTGCTGCTAATCTACTTCCTTGGTCTATTGCTCTTTTTGCATCTAGTTCTGCAGCTACATCTGCACCTCCAATAACATGTACTTTTACACCTTTAGCTTCTAAAGGAACTAGTAACTCTTTAAAAGGTAACTGTCCTGCACAAATCACTATATTGTCTACAGGTAGCACTTTAGCTTCTTCATTTTTTATATAATGTAAACCTTCATCATCTATTTTTGTGTACTGAACTTCATTAATAAATTGTACATTTTTCTTTTTAAGGTTTGTTCTGTGGATCCATCCTGTAGTTTTTCCTAAATTCCCTCCAAACTTTCCTTTACTTCTTTTAAACATAAAGATTTCTCTTGGTGATGGATGTATTTCTGTATCAACTCCTTCTATTCCACTTCTTGCTTCTAAACTCTTATCTATTCCCCATTCATTTAACCAAGCATCTATATTTTGTGAAGTACTTTCTCCTTCGTGAGCTAAATATTCAGAAACATCAAATCCTATTCCTCCTGCTCCAATAACTGCAACACGCTTTCCTACAGGCTTTTTATGCTTCAGTACATCTATATAACTTAATACTTTTTCATGTTCTATTCCTGTAATTCTTGGTTCTCTAGGACTAATACCAGTAGCTAAGATTACTTCATCAAAACTTCCTTCAACTAAATCTTCTGCTGTTACTCTTGTATTGAGTTGTAAGTTTACATTATGTAGCTCTATTTGTTTTCCAAAATAGCGTATAGTTTCATAAAACTCCTCTTTTCCAGGGATTTGCTTTGCAATATTAAATTGTCCTCCTATTTCAGCTTCTCCATCAAATAAAGTTACTTCATGTCCTCTTTGCGCTGCAACTGTAGCTGCTGCTAATCCTGCTGGACCAGCTCCAACTACCGCTATCTTTTTCTTTTGAGTTGTTGGTTCGTAATTTAATTCAGTTTCATGACAAGCTCTTGGATTTACCAAACAACTTGCGATTTTCTTTTCAAAAACATGGTCTAAACATGCTTGATTACAAGCTATACAAGTATTGATTTCATCTTCTCTTTCCTCTTGAGCTTTATTTACCCATTCTGGATCTGCTAAAAATGGACGTGCCATTGAAATAATATCTGCATGCCCTTCCGATAATACTTGCTCTGCCGTAGCCGGCATATTAATCCTATTAGTTGTAACTAAAGGAATTGTAACTTCTTTTTTCATTTTTTGCGTAACCCAAGTAAACGCCGCTCGTGGTACCGATGTAGCTATCGTTGGTATTCTAGCTTCGTGCCATCCTATACCTGTATTAATAATTGTTGCTCCTGCTTTTTCTATTTCTTTTGCCAATGCTACAATTTCATCCCATGAACTACCATTTTCTACCAAATCTAACATTGATAAACGGTAAATAATGATAAAGTTTTCTCCTACTTTTTCTCGCGTTTGTTTTACAATTTCTATGGGCAAGCGCATTCTATTTTCGTAGCTGCCTCCCCAATCGTCATTTCTTCTATTGGTACGTTTTACAATAAATTGATTAATTAAATATCCTTCAGAACCCATAATTTCTACGCCATCATATCCTGCTTCTTTTGCTAATGCTGCAGATTTCACAAAATCTTTTATGGTTCTTTTAATTCCAGATTCTTTTAATTTAAAAGGCTTAAATGGATTAATTGGTGCTTTAATTGCTGATGGTGCCACACTTAATGGATGATATGCATAACGTCCTGTATGTAAAATTTGCATGCATATTTTTCCTCCTTCCTTATGTACTGCTTCTGTAATAACCTGATGTTTTCTTGCATGTTTTTTTGTGCTCATTCTCCCAGAAAATGGACTCGTCCAACCTTGAATATTAGGCGCTACTCCACCAGTAACGATTAGTCCTACTCCTCCTTTAGCTCTCTCTGCATAATAAGCAGCCATCTTCTCATAACCATCTTTTTCTTCTTCAAGTCCTGTATGCATAGATCCCATTAAAATTCTGTTTTTAAGAACTGTAAAACCTAAATCTAATGGTTCAAAAATGTGTTTGTATTTTGTCATTTTGTTTGTTAGTTTTTTAAAATTTATTATGCATGCATAACAAAAACAATATACGTCTTTTTTAGAAAATAAAAAAAGCTGCCACTAATGACAGCTTTTAGAAGGACTTATAAAATTATAGTTGATTAAACAAGACCCATCACAATTTCTTGTACAGGCTGTATTGATCTTGTATATTCTATACTAGGACCTGCTACCCATACTGTTTTATATGTAGCTTTCATTGCTGCTTTTTCAGTTGCTTTCATTCCCATAGAAAAACGGATCATCTTTACCCATTTTTTTAGCTTTCTATTTTTATTTAAAATTTTCTCTAACCAAGTTTCTTCTGTTCCTATTTTTTGAACATAAGGTGTATTAATAACTGTACAAGGAGTTCCAGAAATTCTTTTTGTCATTATAATATCATCAGCTCCATAATTTACACACGCTTCTTTATATTCTTGTGTTACTCCTGCTTCTTCTGACGCTATAAAAGGACTTCCTATAGAAACTCCTACAGCTCCATATGATAACATTTCATCTAATTGTTCTTTATTTCCAACTCCACCGGCAGAAATTACAGGGATATTACAATTAGTTGTTAACTCTTCTATTAATGCTTTTGGAGATAAGTTTCCTCGATGACCTCCTGCCTGATTATTTACAGCGATTAATGCATCTGCTTTTAATGATTCTACTTTTTTAGCAAAATTTAAATCTGTAACATCACAAAAAACTTTAATTCCAACTTCATGTGCCTTACGAATAGTTTCTTCTGGACTTCCTAAAGAAGTAATAATAAAATCGACACCTTCTTCACATAGAACATCTAATTGATCTTTATATTTGAGATTAGATTTATTAACTATTAAATTAAAACCAAATGATCCGCCAGCTACCTTATTCTTTTTAAGTTCATGTATTGCCGCTCTAAGTTCTTCTAAGGTTCTATAATTTAATGCTGGAATACAGCCTGCAACTCCAGCTTTCATTCCTTCTATAACCATTTTCGTGTTAGAAACCAAGAACATAGGAGCCATGATTATTGGATGTTTTATATCTAAAATTTCTGTGAGATGTGACATATTTTTTCTACTTTAATTTATTATGCATGCATAATAAATTGCAAGATAATTCTATTTTTTGGATTTTAAAATCTTAACTTTCATTTAAAGTCATTTTTTAAATAATAATACACTAAAACCCTAAATTAGATGTCCATTTATTCTGAAATCATGAAGAATTTGAACAACTACTATTACTACTTATTCTTTAGTATATTTATAACAACTTTACATGCTAATGCACAGTCTGCACCTATCACTATTGATGGAATCTTTAATGATTGGACTTCTAATCTTACTACATTTACAGATACCAATGAATCTAAAGACGGTATAGATTTATTAGAGTTTCAAGTTACGAATGATGCAGAGTATCTTTACATAAGAGTAAAAGCAAATAAAGAATTTGATTTAACTGGCGATGATCCTATTCTTCATAATTTTTTCTTGTATTTAGATACTGACAACAATGCTAATACCGGATTTAAAGTAAGAGATGATTATGGAGCTGAATTATCTATTGAATTTGCTAATCGTATTCTTTATAATAATTTTTCGGGAACTCCTAATCCACAAGTAAAATTTGCAGATATTGATTTTTTTTCTGCTCCCACAGTTACTTCTAATGAATTTGAAATTGCTATTGGTCGTGATGCCATTCCAGATGGAATTAACCCTTTGTTTCCTAACTCTAGTATAAAAATCTTACTTCGCAATAGAGAAAATTTTGATTGGCTTCCAAATTTAAATACCGTTTTTACGTATACATTTGATGATACTCCAGTTCCTTCATATACGCCTATTGATTTTGATAAAACGAATACTTCTTTTATTAGAGTAATGGCATACAACACATTACAAAATAGTCTTTTAGATTCTAATAAATTACTGTCGTATGAACGTATTTTTAAGGCTGTTCAGCCAGACATTATTGGTTTGGTAGAGAGTGCTAATACAACAACAACGTATATTAAATCTCTGTTTGATAATTGGTTGCCATTAGGTAATTCAAATGGTTGGTATGTAGCAAAACATGGTGGTGAAGTAACTGTTTCTAAATGGCCTATTTCTCAAACATGGAACAATCTTACACGTCAGTTTCCTGTGTTAATTGATTTACCTGAAAGCTATGGTACCGATTTATTATATACGAATGCACATTTAAATTGTTGTGGAGCAGATGCTGCTAGACAAGATCAAGTAGATCAATATGCTGCCTTTATTTTGGATGCAAAATCTCCTGGAGGAACTGTTACTCTCCCTCAAAATACACCTATTATTTATTCTGGTGATTTGAATTTAGTTGGACTCTCTCAACAATTAAATACCTTGATTACTGGTGATATTCAAAATACAAACACTTATGGAAATGGTGGTCCTTTAGATTGGGACAATAGCAATATGAAAGAAGAAAATGCTTTACAAAGTGATATTCGTATGAATTATACTTGGCGATCTAATGGTTCTGCTTTTCCTCCAGGAAAATTAGACTTTATTATTTTTTCTGATTATACCCTAACTTCAGAAAAATCGTTTATAATACAAACAGAAGTAATGTCGAATAGTAGATTAAACTTATACAATTTACACCCTTTTGACACTGCTACTGCTTCTGATCATTTTCCTGTAATAGCAGATTTTTCTATTGATAACACGCTTAGTAGTTCTGAAGAAACAATATTAACTAGTTTCGCATATCCAAATCCAGTATCTGATATTATTAATTTAACTTTTGGCAAGTTCAACACCTATTCTATTATTATTTATAATCATATAGGCCTACAAGTTTTATCTACTAGTATTAAAGAAATTAATCATAAAATTGACATAAGTCACTTAGCTAGCGGAGTCTATTATTTGAAAATTCAAGATAAAGAGAGCAAAACAAAGATTCTTAAAATAATTAAGAAGTAAATAAAATACATACTACTAGAAAAATTAAACGCCCACTTAGAAAAGTGGGCGCTTAATTTAAAATTGTTGTATTCTTAAAAAATCAGAATAATTACCATTCCATTACTACAAACAATTATTATAATTGTTACAAATCTTTCTCCTGTAACTAGTTCTCCATCTAATCTATATACAGATTGGTTGTCATATCTGTGAGGAACTTGAATTACATTACCATCATCCATTCTATGTTCAGCTAAACCTATTCCGGAGAAGGAAGATTTACTAATTCTATAATTAGCTATCTCTTCTTTTCTTATATCAGATTTCTCTAGAAATTGTTCTAATGTTGGTTCTCCTTGAACTCCTTTAGGGTTCATAGGAAACTCATTAGCTTTAACTACTCCATATTTTTCATGATAGTCTAATCTGATATCTTTTGTTTTTCCTTCTTTAGAAATTGTGACAACTTCAGTTTTCTCTAATCCAGAATTTACATCTACTCCATCTGTAGTAGTTTGGTTACATGATATAATCATCAAAGAAAATATCAAAAACGGCATTAGTTTTTGTAATTGTTTCATAATATTAATTTAAAAGGTTAATTGTATTACAAAACTACTTACAATCAGCTCACAAAAAACAAGGTAATAACCTGATTTTAAAACGAATACTATTTTTCATTAATTATAGAGGTATTTCAATTAACAACAGCTCTGAAACCTCTTCTGATTTAATTGTAAATTCTGTGGTTCCCAAAACTCCTAATGCATCTCTAGTATCTAGTTTCTCATTTCCTATAGAAACTTTACCTGATATATTCATCAAATAGACTCCGTATTTTTCAGATTTTAGTTTATATGTAAAATCTTGATTTTTATCTAAATCTATCCTTGATAATCTTGCATCTTGATGAATTTTTAAACCATTTGTTTCTTCATCATGAATATAACTAACCAAGGTTTGTAGTTTATTTTTACGTTCTTCTGGGTTAAATGCTTGTTGATTATATCTTGGTTGTACTCCTTCTGCTTCTGGTATAATCCAAATTTGAAATAAACTTAAATAATCGTCTTTAGAACCATTCATTTCTGAATGAGAAATTCCTGTTCCAGCAGACATTACTTGTACTTCATTAGGTTTTACATACAACCATTCATTAGACATACTATCTTTATGCTTTAACACGCCACTTAATGGAACTGTAATAATTTCCATGTTTTGGTGTGGATGTGTGCTAAATCCCATGCTAGGTGCAATTAAATCATCATTTAAAACACGTAACATTCCAAAATGCATTCGTTCAGGATTATAAAAGTTTGCAAAACTAAACGAGTAATTTGCTTGTAACCATCCATGATTTACAAAACCACGTGAACTGGCTGGATATTTTTTTAAGTTCATAACTATCTAACTTTATCGAGTAAATCACTCAGTATTTTAGATTCTTCTTCAGACAAATTTCCTAACAAATCTAAACCTGGAATTGTTTTATCTATTTCGGAAAGTAATAACAACCCTTCTTCTGTAATATTTACATATACTACCCTACGATCATCTTTACATCTACTTCGCTCAATTAGATGTTTTTCTATGAGCTTGTCCATAAGTCGAGTAACATTTGGTGCGCGCTCTACCATCCTATCTTTTACAATTTGCACCTTTGTTTTCTCAACCGCTCCTCTTAAAATACGCAGAATGTTGTATTGCTGAGGTGAAAGTCCGTACGGTTTAAAATATTCTACTTCTTGGGTATTAATCCAATTAGCAGTATACTTAATATTTATATATGCTTTTAATTTTTGGCTATCAAAACTTGTGTTTATGTCTTTAGAAATATCTCCCATTAACTCAATGATTTTTCAAATGCTGCTGTTGCTGATTCCAATGCTGCTGTATACTCATCGTTTGCTAATTTTCCTTCTTTAAAATTATCGTAGAATTTTGGTAATGAAAATTCGCTTGTGATGCTTGCTCCCATGTGTGGAAAAGTAGCTTTTCCTGCTGCTAATACGGTTGCTCCTCCTCTTCCTCCTGGAGAGGTTGCCATTAACAAAACAGGTTTATTTCTGAATACTTCTCTGTTTTTTCTAGAAGCCCAATCAAATAAATTTTTAAAAGCTGCTGTATAAGATCCATTATGTTCTGCTAGAGATACAATAAACCCATCATACTGATCTAATGTTTCGTTAAATTTTGTTGCTCCTTCTGGATATGCACTTCCTTTTTCTATATCTTCACTAAAAACAGGTACTTCATAATCGTTTAAATCTAACACATCATAAGCTATGTTATTTACTAAACCTGCTGCGTAAGTTGCTAACTGTTTATTAATAGAGTTTTTACTAGTACTTGCTCCAAATACTCCTATTTTCTTCATAAAATTTTAATTTAACACCTTTGTAATAAGGTAATTTGTGGAATAATTTTAAAAATCTTATTTACTTTTTTAATGCTTTCCTATCTTTTTACCAAAAACATAAGAAACTGATAAGAAAATAAAAGCTAATAATGCTCCCATCTGTTCTCCGTCTCCTATCATTACGTGTGCAAAAAAGGCTAATAGAAAATTGAAAAAGAATCCTGCGTATGCCCATTCTTTTATTGTTTTATTATTTACAAACCATAATGCAATTAATCCTAAAATTTTAGCTGTTGCTAATGGATAAATAACATATGTTGGGTATCCAAAACTTTTAAAAGCTTGCACAATTGCTTCGTGATTAAACACATACATACTTGCTGAAAACAGCATTAATAATGTTAATAATCCTGTTGCTACATAATAAATGATTTTGTTTTTTTTCATGATAGTTTTATTAAGATTATGATACAAAGATACAAAATATCTTCCATGGAAAATAAATTTATGGAAAATACTTCTTTTTTCAGTATTTAGAAAATAGTTATACATTTGCATAAGTACTTATATAAATTAATATATTAAAACAAATGGATGCGTTACAAGGTATTGGTGAAGTTGGTTTAGGTTCTAGATTGAAAAGGCTTAGTGAGTATATGATGAAAGAAACTCAAATAGTGTATGATACACTACATTTTGATTTCGATCCTTATTTATTTCCTACACTGAAAGTTATTATTTATAAGAAACAAGTTACAAATACTGAAATCAATCAAAGTTTGAAAACTTCTCAGCCTGCAACAACTCAAGTGATCAATAAATTGGATAAGAAAGGCTTAATTGTATTGAAAGAACATCCATCAGATAAAAGAAAGAAAGTAATATCTCTTTCTAAAAAAGGGGAAAATTTAGTTGAAAGAATTCAACCTTTATGGGAAAGTATTGAGCTAACGATAAAAGAATTTACTCGTATTAGTTCAGACTCTTTAATTGAACATATAAATGTATTAGAAAAAAAATTTAGTAAACAATCTTTTAGTGAAGCTATTATGGAACATTACGCAATTAATCATAAAACACAATTAGAAATTATAGATTTTAAAAATGAGTATGCATCTAAATTTTACGATTTAAACATTGAATGGTTGCAAACTTATTTTTACGTAGAACCTTATGACGAAGAGGTACTAAGCAACCCTGATAAGTATATTATAGATAAAGGTGGTTATATCTTCTTTGCTAAATTGAATAATGAAATTGTAGGTACAGTAGCCCTAATGCCTTTTGATGAAGACGGTGGGTTTGAGTTGACAAAAATGGCGGTATCTCCTGAACATCGAGGACATAAAATTGGGCAGAAATTAATGACGAAATGTATTGAATTTGCCAAAGAACATTCATTTTCTAAGCTTTTATTATACTCGAATACTAAATTAGAAAACGCCATTTATATTTATAGAAAATATGGTTTTGTAGAAGTTCCTATAGAAGAAGGTGCTCCTTATAAAAGAGGGAATATTAAAATGGAGTATAAAGGTTTATAATTACACTTTTATACTACGTATTTTTATATTATTAACTCTTGTGTTAAACTACTATACAAGGGGCTGAAGCCCCTTGGTTTTTAATTTTAGGATATAAATCCATAAAACTATGCTGATCTCACAGTATTTATAATTTAAAAACGTTACTTAAATCATCCTTAATTACTAGTTTTGCCGCTTGAAATTTTTAAACGCAATGGTATGTGGATGTATTTAGGACTTTTAGCGGCTTTGTTTTTAGGATTACACAATCTATGTAAAAAGCATGCTGTTCAAAATAATGAAGTCTACCCAGTGCTTTTAGGAACTTTGATTAGCGGACTTTTAGTATTACTTCCCTTCTATTTAGGCTCGCATTTTTTTCCTGAAGCAACCTTAAAAGCTGGTTTTTTAATTGAAGATATTCCTTTACAAAAACATGGTTTTATTTTTATAAAATCTATGATTATGTGTGGTTCTTGGGTATTGGCATATCAGGCATTAAAACATTTACCAATTACTATTGTAACTCCTATACGTTCTGCTGGACCTTTTTTTACGTTTATTGGTGCTATTTTCTTGTATCAAGAGCGTCCTAATTTTTGGCAGTGGATTGGTTTCTTTTTAATCATTTTTTCGGTGTATCTATATTCTCAAATAGGAAAAAAAGAAGGTATTATTTTTAAGAGTAATCGTTGGATTTATGCAATTATTGGTGCTACTTTTTTAGGAGCTTCTAGTGGTTTATATGATAAATTTTTAATTCAGAAAATCTCCTTAAATCCACAAACATTACAATTTTGGTTTTGCTTTTATTGCATTCTTATTTTACTATTCATTTTGAGCTTTATTTGGTTTCCAAATGCTGAAAAACGCAAAGCTTTTCGTTGGCGTTGGTCTATTCCTGCTGTAGGTATTTTGTTACAAACAGCAGATTATTTCTACTTTAAAGCGCTACAAGATCCTGAAGCTCTAATTATGTTATTATCTGCTATTAAAAGAAGTCAGTTAATAATTGCCGTTGTTATTGGTGGAATTTTATTTAAAGAGCAAAATAAGCGAAAAAAGCTGCTTCCACTTGCAGGAATTATGATTGGAGTTGCTTTGATTTTGTATTCGAATTCTTAGTTATCAACCTCTTACTTTTATTTAAAAAGATTCTTGTTTTCGCAAGAATGACAGATGAAACTAGTTCTACCTTATTATTTTATAAAACTCTTCAAAGTAGTATTTCTCTTTTGCTTTTCTTTTTTTAAATAATGTTAGGATTTCTTCTTTTTCTTCTAATGTTAGCTCTATTATTGGAGGGTTATATTTTGGTGGCGCTTGATGATCTATATTTGTAATAAAATTAATTACATAATCAGACAGCATAGCTCCAGATCCAATACACCCTGAACGATAATATACGAAAGCTAAGGTATCATTTAGTGATTTCATGAACAATGGGTATTTCTTCACTTTATTATTATACATTAAACCTTCATAAGCAACAGCTTTTACTGTTCCATTTGGGTAGTCTAATAATTTATAAAATTCTAAAGGTTTTACATTTTCAATTAACCACTTATGAATAAAATAACTATCAAGTCGATATCCATATTGGCTAATTGAATCCGAACTAATTTCACCTATTCTATCTAATCGTTGTACTGAATCTTTCACCTCTTTTCGAATTCCTTTCCATTTAAAATTCCACTTTGGAGTATAAGAATTTGAAATAATAAATAGAAAACCAACCATTAGAAAAGTTAGTATCGGTAATAAGTAAGGTAGTTGTTGAGTGTTATGTTTTTTCTTTTTCATTTTATTATTATCTACAATTTATAATAATAACTCTATCAAAAACTATACCTGTATACTAATACTGTCTTTTAGCTCTTGAATACCAAACTAAATCTATTTTATCTCTAATAATTTCTATATAACCTCTAATTGAGTAAGGCTTTCCTAGGAATAAAAATAAGTGGTTTTTTCCAAATTGAATTAGGTTAAATTGACTCCAAATACTTTTGTTTGAAAGTAAACCAATCTCTATTAGTCTACCTTTTTCTAATCGTGCCAAATACGTTTTATCTTCTTTCTCAACCACATGATATAAAACATCATCATAAACAAAACTAAAGTTTATCATAAAACCTCCATAGTCGCTCCATAATGTCTCTACTCCTTTTCTAGACTTACTCTCTAAATCTTCTAAGTAATATGGTGGCTTTATAATTTCTTCTCTAGGCTTAGGCTTTAGAAAAACTTCCATCTTACTGGGATCTTTGATTTTAAGAATACTTGAACTTCCAGAACCATGCCATAAAGAAGCTGTTATAATATAGCCCCCTTTGTATTTATTTATCGATTTCACACAAGTAGCTGCACAAGAATATTCTATTCCTGTCATATTATTTGTAAACCAAACAGAACCTCCCCATTCTCCTCGACAAGTGATTCTAACAGAATACTTCTCATCTTTATAAAAAATTTCATTATCGTATTTTTTATAATCCTGTAGTAGATTATGTAGTGTATACTGCAAAGACTTATATGGTACTTCCCGTTCTAATATCTCAAAAACATTTATTTCTTGAGAATACGTTTTATTGAAGAAAATTAAAAATGCTAAAAAAATAATATACTTCTTTTTCATATCTAGCAATTTAAAAAACAGGTAACTAATTGCTTCCGCTCCCTTCGACTGAGCTCAGGGAACGTTAGCAATAACACTAATAATTTCTTTTATTTCGAAAGCTTATTCTTCTTTCTCCAAGGCTTTTAAAGAATCTATTTTTCGTTGAAATTCTTCTATTTGCTTTTTATTTTTGTTCTCTTTGAGTTTCACATTAATTGAATCAATCTTAGCTTTCATTTGGTCTTTAAACACACTTGAATTGATCTTAAAATAATCATTCGATGTTTCACTTTCTTTCCAAGCTTCTCCTAATTGCTCAAAGATATTTACATCCCATTTACTTGGATGTTTTGCATCTATCCAAACTACATCTCTATACTCGCTATCTACCAAAGCTAAATCTGGAGTTGCAGAACCATCAAACTGACGTGATTCATCTCTTATAGCAGAAATCGTTCCTAAAAAGAATAAACGTTTTCTTCCGGCAATTTCTTTAATATAAGGTCTAAATTCTACAGGTTTATTTACAGACCAATCGAATTCTTTTCGAGATTCTTTAACTTTTAATGGCATGGCAGAAACTCCTGCATATCCCTGTTTTTTAGAAGCATGATCGTAGTAATAAAACTTATCTGTACCATCTGCAGGAATAAATACGCTATAAGTTAAACTCGTTCTTTCGTCTCCTACAGGTTCTAAACCAAACCAATGATACAATCCAGAATATGCATCTGATTTCGTATCTGAAAAGTCGAAATCTGTTACAAAAGGTTGCTGATTCTGATCTTCAGACAAATCTGGAATTTTTACAGCTGTTTTCATATTCCAAGGTAATGGATCGCTAAAACCTCCTAAGAACTTTAAAGATTCAGCTTGTAAACGTGAAACCTTTTCTGCTAACGTATTTTGACGTGTTAAATACGGATAGTTTTTCATTTCACTTGGCGAAATATACGTTCCTTTTCCAAATAAAATACGTTCTATATAATCATTAAAATCGTGTGCTCCATTTTCAATAACCATTACTCCACCAAAAGTTGGATACGGAAAAAAGAATCCTTTCCATTTGATCAAACTTACTACTTGTACCCAAGCTCCTTTATCATTTTTCATATAATAAGTATCACTTGGTTCCATATTAAATAATTGGAACAAATTGAAGCGTTGTACTACAGCATTATAAGTATTTCTACTAAATCGTAAAGATTCTCCAATAGAAAAAGTTACTGGAATTCTATTCTCACTAGAAAACCTTGGAAATGGCGTTGTACTAGATACGGCAAAAACCTCTTCTGTATTATCTGTCATTCCTTGCCAAGCATATTTTTCTGTAGGCTGAATAGCCATTGTCCATTTATTTACAGAATCGATTCTTACTAAGTGTGGCAAAGAAACATCTTTAGTTTCTCCTACAGATTCATTCGCCATAGAGAAAATATTCATTAACGGCTGAATTCTTTCATTACGCGTTAATGGTAATTCTTCTATTTCAACTTTGTTTAAACTATTGAATACATTATACGTTTTAACATAGTCGTACATTTTTAAATGCCATCCTACATAATATAAGAT
The DNA here is from genome assembly GCF_964511145.1 of Tenacibaculum amylolyticum. Classification (NCBI taxonomy): domain Bacteria; kingdom Pseudomonadati; phylum Bacteroidota; class Flavobacteriia; order Flavobacteriales; family Flavobacteriaceae; genus Tenacibaculum; species Tenacibaculum amylolyticum. The sequence goes on along the minus strand of NZ_CAZEFZ010000063.1, from coordinate 322,226 downwards.
TCCAAAAAATGCTGTGATTCCTACTAAAGTAAATAACCTTCCTCCAGTACTTGCTGTCCTTCTGAATTTTCTAAGTCCAAAAAACAACACTGCAAAGCTTAATAATATGATGAATATATATTTTCTAATAAATAGTAAGCCTGGTTGAAAATCGTCTCGTAAGATGAAAAGTGTTAATAATAATATTAAGCTGATGATTATTACAATGAACTTTTGTTTAGTTCCTTTTCTCCAATAGTTTTTAATCATTTTAGTTACTTTTTAAGTACTTTATATTTTTGATAAGTTAGTTAATGTATTTGAAATAACTATTTTATTATCTATTAAAAGTCGTCTCTTTTATTCTTCCTTTTTATTAATTTTTTGAAACACTTTTAAATTTATATTCTATCATCAATTGTAGCAAATCATCTACTGAAATGTTATAAATTGACTGTATTGCTCCTTCTTTTCCTGATAAAAGTTTTGCTATTTTTTTCCCTTGATCCCATTTCTTATGTTCCTCAGTATAATCAAAAAAAATCATTTTATTACTATGAATAGTTCCTATTCTAAAGTCTTTAACGTGTGACCATTTTGTAAAATTAGTTCGAAACATACTTTTTACTTCAAATCCATCATCTGTTAATTTTAAGTATGATGCATTTGGATAAAATTGAATTAAGGATACAACGCTCCCTAATCCAAAAAATATAATTCCTAACCATGCTTTTAATGGTTCTTCTTCTAACATTAGAACTCCTAAAACAACAAACACAGCACTTATTAAAAGTAACATTATGTTTTTTAGCATTTTAGGTCGAAATATTCTATATCTCTCTTCCATAAATTTCTATTCTTATAAATACCCTTTATCTTTTAATCGATCTCGGGCACTTTTTTGCTCTTCTTTTGGCTTTTCTTCAACTTTCTTTACTTCTTCTACAGCTTCTTTCTTTTCTACTTTTAAGTCATCTATAAAGTCTCTCCCTTTTTCTAAAGTTTCTTGTACTATCTCTCCTAAAGAATCAGAATGTTCATCTATAATTTTTCCTGATTTAAAAATAAATCCTGCTACATAAGTTCCTGCTAATGTTCCTACAATCATAGACATAAAGATAGAAACTGTAGCTAAACTAATTGGTAATATAAATTTTGCTATTACAATAGCAATTAAAAATAAAGCAGTAATAAACACCAAACGTAACAAGAATGATTGCTGATATAAAAAACCTTTTGTATCTGTTGTTTTCATTTGTAGCTCTTTCGAGTACATAATTTTATTAAAGAATCGATAGAGCTTATTTCCTTGCGACTCTCTCCAGTATAATACTATTCCAAATAATACAGCTGCTATAAATAAAATAAGTTCTAGTGTCATGGTTTGTTTTTTAGTAAGTTTCTATTATTTCTTTTATCTGCATTTAATGCTATTAATTCCCTACACCTTTTTGAATCGTGTCAATCACCCAATCTTTCATGGAATCTCCCCAAGTTTGATACAATTTGTAAAATATCTCTTTATCGTACCAGTATAAAAATAATACATCTTTTGGCGATATGCTTACTAAGAGTTTCCAAACTAAATCTTGATCGCTAGGCTTTAAGGAAGTATGCGGACTGTGTAAAGCTACATATACTTCTCTATCTAGTAATTCTGTTGCTTTTATTGTTGGGTCTCCTTTTTTCTTTTCTAAATATCTATCTAACCCCATTACTTTCTTTCGAGCTGTAATGTCTATTTTATTTAAATAGCTTTTGAAAAGTATAGGATCGTTTAATACTTCTTTTACAGAATGTGTTTCTTGATTTATAAACTCTGAAAGCAAGAACTTTTTAATGCGATTGTAACGCTGTAATGTTATTTCAGAATCTAAATCAAGTTCAATCATTAAATGTGAAGTTAATTTTTCTATTAATTCATCGTGTGAAATATGATACATTAACACATCATGACTCGTATCTTTTATAGCTTCTTTATAAGCTTCCATGTTTTCAAACACCAAGATTGGCGATAAAAAACTCTTAAGCACATAAATTCCGCCAAACGCCTCAGTATAAAAAGATTCTGTTTCGTAAAGAATATCACTTAAACTAATCTCTCTATCTCTTAAATCGCCATACTTATTTGCTGAATCTAATAATTGTTGATGAATACTTTCATCTATAAAATTATTGTCTTTTTTAAACAATTCAATAAGTGCTAACTGTTCTTTTTTCACTTTATCTAAATCATCTAACAAGCGAAATTTTACAGTAATATTTTTATATTTCAGCACATCTAGAGGCTCATAAAACACATCTATATCTTGATCAAAATCGATACAAATTGCTGAGTCTCTTGTAATATTTTCTATTCTACTTTGATGTTTTTTGAACACTTGCTTCATTAACTCACGATCGAAAGAATGAAACGGATTGTAAATAGGCAATCCTTTTTGCAAAGGTGTAATGATGATACCGTGTGGATTTGCTTCACCATTATTTAAATAATGAATTTCATTCTTTTCTTCTGCAACTTCAGGACTCCAACCTATACCATCAATAAAAAACGAGTCGAGCTTTGTTGGTGTAAAACCTAGCTTTTCCAAACATTTATTATAACGTTCTACTAACTTTCCGTTGATTGGAATTAGTTCTCCTTTGTATAAATCTGCTTCTTGTAATTTTTGCATATTACCTCTTAACTGTTAGCGACAATTATCTCTTTTAAAGTTTTTATTCTTTAATCTTCTTAATCAATTTAATATTTCCTTCTATAGGAACAATATTAATATTCGTTTCTTCTTTGGTTACATAAAACACATACGAACTATTTTTACCTATTATTTTTATAGGCTTACTCTCTCCATCTTCAAATGTTATTTGATGCGAATATTTATAGTTAAAATTATTAATTCTATCTTTTATTTTTCCGCTACTTCCTACTCCTAACCCAATATACATACAAACCATCATTGTTGCCATGAAAGGTAAAACAGCGTTCTTTCTATTAAAACCTTCTAAAATCTTATCTAACTTTTCTTTCTTTTTACCTCTTTGATATTTTTCTTTTTTAGCTAGCTTGTTATAATAAATCTTCATTAATTTAAAATATCCAACCATTAAAATTGAAAGTACAATAACAGTTACTAGAATTATCCAACTTTCACTTAACACAGCCACAGGGCTTAATAAAACATCTAAAACAGAGGTATATTCAAAAATATTAACACCTAAACGTCCGTAGTAAATAGTTTGATTTATAACTCCTAGTATTAATAAAAAAGCATATCCCATAGACATATAATCTTGTATGCCATAGTTATTAGTTTCTACATTTATTGTTTCTTTATTTTCCATAATTGTAGCCTCATGTGTTTTATATTGCTATTTATAATATTTCTTAAATTCTATATTATACATTGATTAACAACAATCCCAGTAAAAATAAGCTTTTGTAAAGTCTTTTTTAATCAAGTTCTCTTTGTCTATAAAAATATGTCCTACTCCACTATCTCCAAACATTATTTCATCATCAACATCAATTTGAAGTAACTGTATATCTTCTTTTTTCCCTATTTCATATTCTCTTGGATCTGATTGTGTAAATTCGGCATAACCTCCTAACTTATGCCCAGTAGCATCAATATAATCTGCTAATTTTTCTTCATCTTCCTCCGAAAGTGCTTCTGTAAACTCCCAATAATCTAATCCTCCAAAAGAAAAATCAAATTGTGAATCTTCTGAAGCCCCTCTATCTATATCTTTTTTAAAAGATAAACTATGTATTTTAAAAATTGGAGATTCATCATAATCCTTCTCTGTTAAAAAAGAAAAATCTTCAATACTTTCCTTAATTAATTCTTCTTTTGAATGATATACTATTTTATACTCATCTTCATACCAATCTTCTGAAAATAAAAATAATTGAAGAATTCCATCTTTCGGAAAATGCTCAAGATGAGGTATTTCTTCAAAATTTATTTGAGCTATTAATATTAAAGGTTTATCATTATGATCTTTAGGGTATTCCTTATCTTTTGGAAAAAAAGGTTTTCCTAAAAACTTGCTTTCTTTTATTCCAAGGCTATCTTCAAGAATAAGATCTTTTGTTGGCATAGCATTAATTCTTATAACCTCTCGCTCATATTTTCTTAACTCAGATTCGTATTTTTTTAAAAACTCTGGTATCATCATTCTATTATTTCTTTTTCTTAGAGTTCCTTATTAAAACTGACCTATTAATTCTAATAAAAAATCATTTTTATCTTTTATCAAATTGCTCTCTTGCCTCTAGTTCAATATTCATTTGATTGATACGTGCGTCTACTTTACGTTTAAAGTCAGTATCCGCAATCGTAGCTACATTATCTAAATAACGTACTACTTCTTGCCTTCTAATTTCAGAAAAATTCAATCCTTTCATATTCGCTTTCATTAGTTCTTGTAACATATTGAATTTCGTTTCATAATCTTTCTTGAAATAGATCTCTGGATTGTCGAACCAATCTTGTTCTAAATCAAAATCTGTTAAACGTAATGAAATCGCAGATTGAATATTACGTACATCTCTTGAAGAGAAAAACGGAAATATCTTCTGTATTTCTTTATACAAGCTCGCAAAGAACATATGCTGATTGGTTTCATATTGTTGCGCTACCCTATCGTATACTTCATGTACACGTTCCTCTGTAGGTTTTTCAACACTTTCTAAAATGTCTCCCATGTTTTTAGCTAACCCTTGATCTGCTAAATATTCGTATGCTGAAGGCCCTTGCATATTTACAAAATCAGGCATGGTTTTTTCTAGCTTTCTCCACCAAATATGATCTTGATCTAAGAAGTCATTTTCTGTCCTCGCTCCATCAATTTTAAATCGTCCTTGTACACGAGAAATAACCGCTTTATCTAACATTTCTGGTAAATTAGTAAATAATCCTATAGAACTATTTCCATAATTTACTGCATAGGCACCTTCCGTATAACGTAAAAATACTCCTATTACTTCCTTTACTCCGGCAGAAACTCCTTGAGCTGTTCTTTCTTGTAAATTATTCTCTGCATCATCTATAGGTGCAAAAATCAATTTTGTTGGATCTTGCATTGGCTTCATCCATTCTACCATTTTTTCTGCAGAACCTCCTTGAAATGTAGAGATTAAGGTATCTGGCATTGGATGAAACAAAAACGGTATTTCTAAGTTATCGCAATACTCTTTTAATCGAGTAGCAATCGCTGCTATTAACATACTCTTTCCTGTACCAGGAATTCCATATCCCATAAACACAGGCATAAAACCTCCTAATTCTTGAAAAGGATTTTTTTGAGCTTCGAAATCGTAACTCAACATTCGTTCTGTTAAACGACGTGCAAAGTGTTTTGCATCTTTATTACCTACAATTTGCTCGAATTTAATTTTATTAAACTCAACACTTTTTGCCGTACCGCTAAACGTATTTTCCCAACCAGAAACCGCAAAATCTGAATTCTCTAGTTTGTAGGTTCTATCTGTAATCGTTTCAGTGTATTCTAAACTACTTTTTCGTAAGTTGATTTCATCTATTAACGCTTCAAAATACACTACTGTAAAATCAATTACATCTTTATCTGATGTAATAATTTCTGGGTGTGATAAGTACTTATCGTAATAATATAAGCAGCACGAAATTCCTTTTAATGGTGAAAAGAAAGACACTTCTGGAATGCCTGCAAACTTTTGCTTCATTACCGATAAATCATCAGAAGCATGTGGTTTTAAATCGTGTAAAATTTTATACGCTGTAGCAAACAACTGAAAAGCTGTTGCTGTTTGCATTTTACTTTCAAATTCACGTTTACCATTAGCATCTAAAGCTGCTCTCTTTTCTGCTAAACTCGATAAACCTGATGCGTCCGTATAACTATCTTTAATCCAAATTCCTAATGTTAACCCTTCTTGAACAGCAAACAGTGTTTGATTTAAGAATACTGGTAATGCTACTGAATCTGGTAATAATCTCTTTTTTAAGGCTAAAATTGTTTTGGAAACTGAAGTAATTTCTGAAGCTCCTCCTCCTTTAGCTCTAGACAAAAACAATAATATGGATTCGTCTTTTGCATCTTTATCTTTATTCTTAGCACGTTGACTTTGTTCCCATTGAATACTTTTTAAATATCCGCTAGCTTCATCGCGAAGCATGTCTAATTCATTTTTCTTTATTGGAAATGTTGAATTGTGTTCCATAGTTTTATTTTTTTATGTCATTATGAATTAAAATACTTTCTCTCTACTAATCCATATCCGATAGTACAAATAATTATATTATTTCAATTCTAATCATGACATTTTAAATACTTATTTTATTTAAAATTCTTATGTTTTAATCTCTACTTTTTTTTCTTGTGAACGATCGTTATGTTTTTCTTTAAAACTATCAAATCGTGTTTCTATGTCTTCTTCTTCTATTTTTCCTTTTTGATACGCAATTTCAAGTTGTAATAATTCTGCAATTTCTTCTAAATAGGACTTATAATATGTTACTGCATTGTAATGTGTTAATTTTCTTAAATTTAAAATACTGTTAAATAAATAATTATAAGAAAACTCTGATACATTCTTTGCTACTAGTTCATTTGATATAATGGTTTCGAAGGCTTCAGGATAGGGAATTGGATTATCCAATTCTAGTTTATCTATTGCTTCATCATTATTATACTTTATTGAATCTTTCACCAGCTTATCTACTGCTTCTTTCATACTTTGAGCATACTCACCTGTACCCAATACTATAGATTTTGCAGACTGTAAAAGTTTGATTGTATCTTTTTTTTCTTTTTCTTTAATTCCTGAGTTTGTTAACGATATTGCTAAAAAGACACCTACTAGAGTTGCTATAAGTGTTAATGTAAACGACACCCATTCTTTTTTATCAATTTTTATAAGTTTTACTTTTTTCATATAAAATATTTAACTTCTTAATATTCCTTAATAATAATGTATAATAGCACTACATTTTAATTTTTAAATCAGAAGTTTGTATCGGTTCTTTGGCTAATTCATTTAAAACGGAAGATGCTTTATTATACAATAACTGTATAATTCTGTGTGGAGCAAATACATATTTTCTATGATCTACTTCATTCCATTTTTGTAAGGTTTGTTTTGAAAAGAATCCTCCTTCTGTAAATGTACTTCCTGAAAAAACTTCATCTGTTTTAAAAGACAATGCATACGATTCTAATGGTATCTCTTTCTTCCCGATTCCTTCTAAAATAGTATGTGTAATGAGGTTTTCATCTTTAGCAAATACATTATGCAATGGACCTAAATCAATTCTTTTTATATACTTAGGGTGAATATCTGGAAGTTTTCTATCTATATTATATGCCATCGTATCTAAAGGCATATTTCTATAGGCGGTATCTTTTAAAACCTGATATAAGTCTTCTTTGTACAACTTACTCTTTTTTCCTTCGTAATTGAAGTACATAAAACACACGTAAGGTCTATTATCTGATACATCATAAAAACTCCAACTTGTCAGCAATTCAGCTGGACTATTTTCTGGTGCTTCAATAATTTTCCCTTGTACAAATCGATTGAAAATATATTTAGGGTTTACTGAATTATAATATACAATTGAAGCTGCTTGGAATAATCTTCTTCTTTTAACGTGTTGCTTTTTTCTTAGCAGAACATCTAAGAATTCCTCTTTCAAATCTTCTACATTTTCTAGTTTACTGATGTACTCATTTTTGAGTTCTAAGTCGTTCACTAGATATCTAAATTCTAAATAATTAGGAAATCCAGATTCAGTAAGATCTATTTTCATATTGTCTTCTTCATCATACATATACTTAATACGCATGGCTTCAATAGAATACAAAAACAAGTCTGTATACTGTTTAAAGACAACTAATTCTTGACTGCTACATAAATTTTGTTTCTGAATATTTACTATTAATTCTTTTAGAACAAAATCTAGCATTTTATGGTAAAAGACATATTGTTCTTTGGAATCTAATATTGCAGAATCTAAAGGTGTTACAATCATATATACTTATGAAATAATTGCGTTAAAGGTTCGTTTAAATTGAATTGAGATTTAAAGAGACGGTAAAATACCGCCTCTTTTATAATTCATTATGATAATAAGTCATCATCGTTCGACTCTGGCTCAGGATCATTATTAGTCGGTTCATCGTTATTTGGAGCAGCACCATCTACTTTGTAATAATCTTCAAATAATTCTTTCATATCGATTCCGTAACGATCTGCAAAATTCTTTTGAATCTTTGAATCTTTCTCACGGATTTCTTGCAATGCTTCCGCATAAGAACTATATACTCCTTGCATTACTTTTTCATGAACTGGAATATTATCCATCATTTCCTGACGTGCTTTAGCACTTGCTGTATGCATAGCTGCTAACGTTTCTCCAATATGTTCATCAGTTTTTACACCTAAGTGCTCTAAAATAGCCGCAAATTCTTGATCTGTTCTAGCTTTTAACGCTACTACATATCCATCGTAATACTTTAAACGTTCTTCAGTATCAGATTTTAATTTAGCTCTATGCGTTTGTAAGTTACTACGTAAAGACGTTAATACTTTAATTGTTAAGTTATGCTTATGCACAAAACTGTCTTTACTTGCCGCTAATGTTGTATACGCGTTCTTAAGACCTTCTAGCTCCTCTACTTTTTGCTCTAACTTGGTTACTTTTCCAATTGCTTGTGCATACTCTGTAGATTGTTTATCAGCTATTTCTTCTAATTCCTGACGTGCTTGTTTTAATAATGCATATTGCTCTTCTAATTGTGCTTCTACTTCTTTCTTCTTTTCTAGAGCTTTTGTATGATTTTTAGTAGCTTCTACAATCGCAACTTGCAACTTATCTTCTACTTCTTTAATCTCTACTTCACGTTCTTTTAAACGTGTTACTGCTGCTTGTGATTTATACGATAATTCACTTAATAAAGTTTGAACATCGGCGCTTTCTATACGCTCTTGGAACATAGCTTTTGCTTTGTTATCTGCTCCTGCACGTACTTTTTCTGCTTCTTTTAATTCTTGTTCAGCTTTTGCAATTTTACTTTTTCTTCCCCAAAGATTATTCCACCATGTGTCTGGTTTATTTTCTGCATCTTCTAATTCGATTCTTGCTCTCTCTAAAGCTTTTTGAGCATTATCTATAATCTTTTGCTCATCTGCATTTAATGAAGAAAACTTCTCAAATATGATTCCTACTTCATCTTGATAATCTGTTAAGTCTTTAATAGCATCTAAAAGCGTTGTTCTATCTTTCTCTGCCATATTTACAACATCATCTAATGTTGCATTTAAAATTTTCTGTCTAACCTGTGGATCATCTTCTTGTGCAAGCTTAGATTTCATGCTATCTATAGCTTTTCCCCAGTTAACATCTACTTTTTCTGTTTTCTCGTTTGAATTCGTTTCTAATAAATCAAAATCGTCAGACATCTTGTGTAAGTTTTTATAGTTGTACAATTTTTAAGAGTAGCAATTTCGTCAAAAAAAATTATTTACAATAATTATTACTCAAATATATGTGTGTCTTTTATTTAAAATGTTACAAAGCCGCTATAAAAAACAGAAAATTGACCACATCTACAACCTGCATAAAGTAAAAAAGGGGAAAGTCCTATTTTTTTAATTTATAGAGAAATTCACCCGAAAAAGGTGAGGGATTTATTTCTCGAACTAGTACTTTAGGGCGTTTTTTAAGCTATTTCAAACCCCGAAAAATCAAATGAAACAAAAATTGAAAACAACACTATTATGAAGACAAAGAAAGTTAAACACTTAAAAACACAAACCACTACACACATTAGAAAAAACATGCTTACTAAATCTTATCTTTTTCTACTTGCTTTATTCACTTATTTATCTACACAAGGACAAATTACGGTAAACGGGAATGCTCCTTTTAAATGTAAATCTACAATCATTTTACAAGCACCTAATTCAGGAACCAACCTGATATATAAATGGGTTGCTTCTGGACCTGTTCATCTAAGAAAACCTGGAACCTCAGGAAATGGAACCAATGTTGTTAGTATTGTAGGTAACAATCAAGTAGAACTTATTGTAAAAGGAAACGGCGATGTTTCTGTAGATATATTTAATGGAAATAATTTAGTAGGAAGTGAAACAGTTACTATTGAACCTAGCAATAATGATTTAAATCCTACTTATGCTATTGCACATGGAAGTTTACAAGCTCCTAATAATATCCAAACTCATCACCCTTGGATTCCTATTGATGCATCTCCTAGTGGTACCCCACAAACAATTACTGTTACAAACCACGAACCTTTCGATATACTATGGTCTGTTGGAGGTGGAGTAACAATTCTGAATAGAACAACTGGAAATGTACTAGTAGGAAGCGAATACCAAGCTCAAGTTACACTTATAAGTGATGGAACAGTTAACAAAGGTTTTATTAGAGGAAGCTTTATAGATTCTTGTACAGGACTTTGTGGTAATAGCACCTATTTTAATTGGGAAATATTAAAAACGATTCAACCTAATAATATTGATGGTGTAGTTTGCTTAAGAGATGATAATCTTGACAGCTCTAAAACTACAGTATACAGTATTCCTGACGAGTTTGCTGGAAATGCAATTTTTGAATGGAGCATTTTAAATGAAGACAACACGCCATTTGATCCTTCAATACTTCAAATTACATCTGGTATTCTTTATGGAAATGCTGCTACTGTTAAATACTTAGGCAATCACACTCCATCTACAGTAGGTAATTTTAAAATAAGAGCTACCAATGTTGTAGGTCGTAATACAAATAATGTTTACAACCAACCTTTTCAAGAAAAAGTAATTACTGCAGCTCCTAAAACTCCTACAACAGGGCAAACAACTTATTGTGCTAGCGCTAATATTGGAGCTACAACCACAATTTCAATTCCAAATCCTCAACTTGGAATTTCATATACTTGGTCTCAAGACGAAGATCCTCAAGGAAATCCTGTAACAGATTGGAACATTATTCCTAACACAGATGGTACCTCTATAGATATTGTATTTAATGATACAAAAAGTGGTATCTTACATATTACAGGAAGCAATAGTAATAGTGACGGCACGTTATGTAATAGTGCCAGTACTATTGTATACATTAATCGAGATAGTGCAGATAATATTACGATAACTGGTCCTAATTGTATTCCATTTGGTAGTACAGATACATTTACTTTTACTGCAACTCCTTTTGCAAGGTACGACTGGGATACATCTTCATTACCTTCAAATTGGTTGATTCAAAATAATGGTAACTCTTTAGTAATACAACCAGATCAAGGAAACTTTACAGAAACAGGAGATTATACTATTTCTGCCTCTTTAGCAGGAAACTGTAATTCAAATACAAGCAGCAATTATTCATTTAGTGTTGCTCCTGATACTCCAACAATTCAAGGAGAAACTTGTGCTGGAATTGGAGAAAACAAATCTTATACTATTACATCTGTTGGTGCATCAACTGCTCTTGTTACCTTTAACGGTAGTAACCAAACAACTGTAAATTTAACTGGAGGAACTGGAACATTTAATTTTGCTCCACAAGAAAATACAACTATTGAAGTGACAACTAGCACTTCTAATAGCTGTAATTCTACCATTACTTCATTAAACATAAATGCTAAACCAATAGTAACTAGTATTACACATGGAATAATAGGCTGTGGTAACACTCCAGTAACATTTAAAGCTAACACTAATGGAACCGCTACAAACTACAACTGGAGATTCCCTACAGATTGGACAGAAATAAGTCGTACAGGAAACACGATAACTTTAGACTTAAACAATACTTCAGGTGAAATAGGAGTTACTCCATCTAGTAATGGTTGTACTGGAAATGAAACAGTTTTAAACGCCGTAGTTAATTCATTAGATATTGATTTTGATAGCACATCAAAACCATTTCACATTATAGCTACACCAAGAAATCAAGCTACATTAATAATGAATTGGTTTTTTACAACCAATCAGAATGATTTAAATGAAACACTTTGTACAGGAGGAACACCTTTTGATAACGACTCTAATCCTAGAGCTTCAACTGAAGTTCCTGCAATTCCTAATTTAAGTGATTGGGTACGATTAGAAGTTACAGATCCTGCTACTGGATGTACTAGATGTTATGTGTTTAAAATCACTAATGTCCCAGCAAGTAGAAGCGCAGCTATACAACCAAATAAAAACTCTTTTTCTGTTAATACTAATTTAGTTGTTAAAGCTTATCCTAATCCGGCAAGCACTATATTAAATGTAGAAATACCAACTAAAGAAAGCATACAATTTATGGCACTTGTAAACCCGCAAGGGAAAATAGTACACCAAAAAACAAAAATTAACCATAACGAAGCTATTGAAGTTACTAAATACACTAAAGGAATCTATCTTTTATATGTATTAACCAAAAAGGGGTATATTACTAAAAAAGTAATAATTAAATAACATTCATAAATAGCTTAAAAAACACTTATTAAAGCTACCTTTTTTAGGTAGCTTTTTTTATTCATTTTCAATTAAGCACACCACATAAAAAACCGCTTTTTTTAAAAGCGGTTTTTTTCAAACTAGAAATATATGTAAACAAACAACTAACTAAAACTAGTATAGTCTCAGTATGTGTATTTTAAAGAGCTACTGAAGTTTTTTCTTCAACAACTTCCTTAGCACCAGCATCAAACTGATTTGATGTATTTTTAACTCCACCTGCTTTTAAAGCATTGTCTCCAGAGAAAAATGTTTTATGATCATCTCCTAAATCTGACCCTGCCATTCTTTGATGTTTTACACAAGAAACTCCTTTTCTAATTTCTTGCCTTTGTACTCCTCTTACATATGCTAACATTCCTTGTTCACCAAAATATCCTTCCGCTAAATCGTTCATATGTAACGCTGTTGTATGATATGTTGGTAATGTAATTAAATGGTGGAAAATTCCAGCTTCTCTTGCTCCATCTACTTGAAATGTTCTTATTTTTTCATCCGCTCTGTCTGATAATTCTGTACCATCATATTTTGCATTCATCAAATTATCTCTATCATATGCAGATACATCTTCTCCAGCTTCCAGCATAGCATCATACACCTGATTTCGGAAATTTAATGTCCAGTTAAATGAAGGTGAATTGTTGTACACTAACTTTGCATTTGGTACTACTTCTCTCACTCTATTTACCATGCTTGCTATTTGCCCAACATGTGGTGTAGGTGTTTCAATCCATAATAAATCCGCTCCATTTTGAAGACTCGTAATACAATCTAGCACCACTCTATCGATATTAGTTCCTTCTCTAAATTTATACAACCCGTTCGCTAATCTTACAGGACGTACTAACTTGCCTTCTCTTTTTAATAAAACTTCATTATTAGAAACTTCATCGATAGAAACCTCTTCACATTCTACAAAATCTAAATATTGTGAAGCTAAATCTCCAGATTCTTGACTTACTGGTAATTTTTGTGTTAAACCAGCACCTTCAGAGTCAGTTCTTGCAACAATAACCCCTTCTTCTACTCCTAACTCTAAAAACGCATATCTAACTGCATTTAATTTTGCTATGAAATCTTCGTGTGGCACTGTTACCTTACCATCTTGATGCCCGCATTGTTTTGCATCTGATACTTGATTCTCAATTTGAATAGCACAAGCTCCTGCTTGAATCATTTTTTTAGCTAATAAATATGTCGCTTCTTCGTTTCCAAAACCAGCATCTATATCGGCAATAATTGGCACAATATGCGTTTCAAAATTATCGATTTGATCTTGCACATCTTCACCATTTTCTAATCTTCTAAACAAGTCATTTAACTCAATTGCGTCTGCCTGACGTAAGAAATCGTAAATTTCTTCAATCAATGCTGGAACTGCAGTTTTTTCGTGCATAGATTGATCTGGTAATGGTCCAAATTCTGAACGCAATGCCGCAACCATCCACCCTGATAAGTATAGATATTTTTTATCTGTTGTTTTATTATGTTTTTTTACTGCAATCATTTTTTGTTGTGCTACAAACCCGTGCCAACATCCTAATGATTGTGTATAGTTCGCTGAATCAGCATCATATTCCGCCATATCTTTTCTCATAATAGCTGCAGTATATTTTGCTATATCTAATCCAGTTTTAAAACGGTTTTGCACAGTCATTCTAGCCGCATTTTCTGGACTAATAGAATTCCATGTGTTCCCAAACTTTTCTTTTAACATGATTACCGTTTCTAGCGCTGAACTATAACTCCCTTGTGGTAAATTTTTCATAATTTTGTTTTTCTTTAATAAGTTATTGAATTATTAATGACTTGCCCTTTAAATGTTGCCGCATTTTTGGGGTTTTTTTTGTTTTTATTCAATGGGTTAAATCCCATTGGTTGTATTTATTCTTAATTTGTTCGTGTAAAAATTATTACTTAATAAACTAGCACAATTATTCTTTATGTTATGTTTTACTTCAATAATAATTATCTCCTATACAATGGGTTGAAACCCATTGATTATGTTTCATATTAATAATGATTCTTTTCTATACAACGGATTGAAAATCATTGGTTATATGTATTGATAAGCTGATAATGTTAAGAACTCTTCAAAATTTTCAGACAATACTAAATCATCGAACAATTGGATTGCCAACTCAAAACGTCTACTTTCAAAATACGGCACTCCAACCATCGCTTTAATTTTTCGCACCTCTTCTTTTCTAAGTTCTTGATACATTTCTAAGTCAAATGTTCTTCCATCTTCTAATTGCACATTTTTATGCAACCATTGCCAAACTTGCGTTCTTGAGATTTCCGCTGTAGCCGCATCTTCCATTAGGTTATATAAAGCTGCTGCTCCGTTTCCAGATAACCAACTTTCTATGTACAGGATTCCAACATTGATATTCTTACGAATTCCTTCTTCAGTAATCGTACCTAATGGTAGCTCCACTAATTGAGTTTCTGTAATAGCTAAATTTTCTCTTTTATTATCTATTTGATTTGGCGTTGGCATTGCTTCATTAAAAATATCCATAGCTACTTTTACCAAAGCTGGATGCGCTACCCATGTACCATCGTGACCGTTTTCTACTTCTTGCTGCTTATCTTTTTTCACTTTAGCATATGCTATTTCATTAGCCTCTTCATCATTCTTAACAGGAATTTGTGCCGCCATTCCTCCCATAGCATGTACTCGTCTTAAGTGACATCGTTGTACTACCTTTTGAGAATACGCTTTCATAAAAGGAGAACTCATTGTTACTTGATCTCGATTTGGCACTAAAAACCCTTTATGGTTTCTAAACTTTTTAATGTACGAAAAGATATAATCCCAACGTCCGCAGTTTAATCCTGCCATATGATCTTTTAACTCATAGATAATTTCATCTAACTGAAAGCTTGCAGTAATTGTTTCAATAAGAACAGTAGCTTTAATTGTATCTTGAGGAATTTCAAGATATTCTTGCGCAAATACAAATACATCATTCCACCATCTTGCTTCTAAATAATGCTCTAACTTAGGTAGATAAAAATAAGTTGCAGAATCTTGTTCCAATAACACTTTAATATTGTGAAAGAAATACAATCCAAAATCTACTAACGATCCAGACATCTCTTCTCCATCAACTAAAAAATGACGCTCATTTAAATGCAATCCCCTTGGTCTAACCAACAATACTGCTGTTTCATCATTTAAGCTATACGTTTTATCTTTTGCTTCGTTATAATACGAAATCGATTTCGTATTTGCATCTAATAAATTTTGTTGACCGTTTAATATATTCGCTATTGTTGGCGAATTACTATCTTCAAAATCGGCCATAAACGTTTTTGCTCCAGAATTCAATGCATTGATAATCATCTTACGATCTACTGGACCTGTAATCTCCACTCTTCTGTCTAATAAATCTTGTGGTAATGGTTTACATACCCAATCTGAATTTCTAATTGATGCTGTTTCTTCTGGAAAAGAAGGAAAATTACCTTGATCGAAAAAAGCCTGCGTTTTGACTCTTTCTTTTAGCAACTCTACTCTTCTCTTATTGAATTTGACATGTAACTCAATTAAAAAAGCCTGCGCCTCTGGCGTTAAAATTGACTGATAAGATTCGGTATTTACTCCTGTAAACTGAATCTCTTTAAGAATTGCTTTTGCTTCCATTTTCTTCTTTTTTAAATAATTACACCACAATGTTATAAAATATTTTTGAACTCCACAAGCGAACGTTCGCTAAATTTTAAAATTTCACAATTTTTATATGTTCGCTATTATTTTTAACTTTGGTTTTATGATTATAGAAGACGAGTATATCCGCCTTATTTTTGGGCTAAAGCTGAAACAAATACGAACAGAAAAAAATCTTTCCTTATTTGGTTTAGGAAAACTTACAGGATTATCAAAATCTTACTTAAATGAGATTGAAAAAGGAAAAAAGTATCCTAAAACAGATAAAATTGCAATTCTTGCAGAAAGTTTAGATGTTCCTTACGATCATTTAGTGTCTCTAAAGCTAGATAAAAACTTAGCTCCTATTGGCGAGATTTTACAGTCTAAGATTTTAAAGGAAATTCCATTAGACTTATTTGGTATTCAAGAAAACAACTTAATCGACATTGTTGCCAATGCTCCTGCTAAGGTTAATGCCTTTATAAGTACTATTATTAAAATATCTCAGAACTATAATTTAACCCGAGAAAGTTTTTTCTTGGCTTCGTTACGTTCATATCAAGAAGCACATAATAACTATTTTGAAGATATTGAGGAAAGTGTAGAGAAATTTGCAAAGTTGTACCACATCAATCTAGAAAAAAGAATTACATCCGATGATTTAGAGGAAATTCTTATAGAAGAATTCAATTATATTATCAATACCGAAGAGTTAGCAAAACATAGTAATTTAACTGATTTACGGAATATTTACATTCCTAATAAGAATACACTTTTATTGAGTAATGAAATTACTGAGGCTCAGAAGACTTTTATTTATGCGAAAGAAATTGCTTATAATTTTCTGAAGATAGAAAATAGATTATACACGTTCCCTTGGATTAAGTTTGATAGTTTTGATCAAGTTTTAAATAATTTTATTGCTTCTTATTTTGCAGGTGCATTAATTATACCTAAGAAAACACTAGTAACTCAGCTAAAAGAATTGTTTGCTTTGAAAGAATGGCAACCGTTGCGTTTACATAAAATCATTAGAAGTTATAATTGTTCTGACGAAACTTTCTACCAGCGTTTGACAAACATACTTCCAAAAACATTTAACATTAAAAATTTATTCTTTCTACGCTTTACACATAAAGAAGGTTCACCAGTGTATCGTTTAAGCAAGGAACTACATATAACTCAGCAACAAGCACCGCATGCGAATAGAAATCAGGAACATTATTGTAGAAGATGGATTTCTTTAAAGACAATTCAGGATTTCGAACAGTCTTCTCAAGAACGTTCTGCTTTTGGAATTCAAATTTCTTCATACGAAAATTCCTCTAATGAATATTTAGTATTGTCTGCAGCAAACAAAGATCCTTTTAAAAAAGACATTTATAGAAGTATTAGTATTGGTATGTTATTATCTCCTCATTTAAAGCGAAAATTTCAGTTTTTTAAAGAAGATACTTTCGATAAACAAATTGTTGGAGTAACCTGCGAAACTTGTTCTGTAAAAGAATGTACTGAAAGGGTTGCAGAACCTTGGCGACTTACCAAATTGGAGCGTTATAACGAAGTAGAAGAAACCGTAAAAAACATTATTAACTCCTTCCAATAATCACAATGTATGTGTGCGCTGATTTTATTATTTTAGCAATCGCAAAACAAACAGCAAAACAAACAATCAACCATGGATATTAACTTCAACAAAAACGAAGATCGCAATAAATTATTAGCCTCCGAATTAAAGCAAAAACTTAAAAAAGTTTACTTAGGAGGTGGCGAAAAAAGAATTCAAAAACATCATGAGAAAGGTAAAATGACCGCTCGTGAGCGTATTGATTATTTATTAGACGATGCTGAAAAAGCTATAGAAATAGCTGCTTTTGCTGGTGAGGGAATGTACAAAGAACATGGCGGATGTCCTTCTGGAGGTGTTGTTGTTAAAATTGGTCATGTAAAAGGAAAACAGTGTATTGTTGTTGCTAATGATGCTACCGTAAAAGCCGGAGCTTGGTTTCCTATTACTGGAAAAAAGAATTTAAGAGCGCAAGAAATTGCCATTGAAAATAAATTACCAATTATCTATTTGGTAGATTCTGCTGGTGTGTATTTACCTATGCAAGATGAAATTTTTCCAGACAAAGAACATTTTGGACGCATTTTTAGAAATAATGCAGTTATGAGCAGTATGGGAATTACACAAATTGCTGCTGTAATGGGAAGTTGTGTTGCCGGTGGTGCTTATTTACCAATTATGAGTGACGAAGCTCTAATTGTAGACAAAACGGGTAGTATTTTCTTAGCTGGAAGTTATTTAGTAAAAGCTGCTATTGGTGAAACGATTGATAATGAAACTTTAGGTGGAGCAACTACACATTGTGAAATTTCTGGAGTTACAGATTATAAAGCTAAAGATGATAAAGATGCTTTAGATCGTATTAAAAATGTAATGGACAAAATTGGAGACTTTGAAAAAGCTGGATTCAACAGAATAGAAAGCAAAGTTCCTGCAAAAGATCAAGATGAAATCTTTGGTATTTTACCAAAAGCACGTCACGAACAATACGATATGATGGAAATCATAGAGCGTTTAGTTGATAATTCTGAATTTGACGAATATAAAGCTGGATATGGACAAACAATTATTACGGGGTATGCCAGAATTGATGGTTGGGCCGTAGGAATTGTAGCGAACCAAAGAAAAATTGTAAAATCTAAAGGTGCGAAAACCAAACCTAGCGAAATGCAATTTGGAGGCGTTATTTATTCAGATTCTGCTGATAAAGCAACTCGTTTTATCGCGAACTGTAATCAAAAGAAAATTCCTTTAGTATTCTTACAAGATGTTACTGGTTTTATGGTAGGAAGTAAGTCTGAACACGGTGGAATTATTAAAGATGGTGCTAAAATGGTAAACGCTGTAAGTAATTCTGTTGTTCCTAAGTTTACAATTGTAATTGGTAATTCATACGGAGCAGGAAATTACGCTATGTGCGGAAAGGCATACGATCCTAGATTAATTGCAGCTTGGCCAAGTGCTGAATTAGCAGTTATGAGTGGAAGTTCCGCAGCTAAAGTTTTATTACAAATAGAAACTGCTGCCTTAAAGAAGAAAGGTGAAGAAATTACCAAAGAAAAAGAAGAAGAGTTGTTTAATAAAATTAAATCGAGATACGACGAACAAATTTCTCCGTATTATGCGGCTGCTAGAATTTGGACAGATGCTGTAATTAATCCGTTAGATACTAGAAATTGGATTTCTACTGGAATAGAGGCAGCAAATCATGCGCCAATAGAAAAGCCTTTTAATTTAGGAGTTATTCAAGTATAATTCTATTTATTATAGAAACTATAAAAAAGCTATTTATATCTAATGTATAAATAGCTTTTTTCTTTTATCAAATATAACCTAATAATGAAGCAATAACAATTTGGTTTACAATCAATTTTGATTAAATTAGCATAACTTCTTAAGCTATAAGATATAAAGTCATATTCTCCCCTGAAATTAACTTAGCAATCTTAAAATATAGCACTATGAACCAAATAATCAAGACACTATTTATTTGTCTTTCATTTTTCTTTACCAATTATTCAGTAGAAGCTCAATTCTGGAAAAAACTCAAGAAAAAAGCAGAAGATACTGTATTGGAAAATGCTGAGGAAAAAGTAGAAGACGTACTCAACAAAAAAACAGAAAAAAAACAGGAAAAAACGAGTAAAAAGGAGCAACAAACTTCGCCAACAAAAGGTATTGATAAAGTAAAAAAAACCGAACAAGAAACCAATCCTACAAGCTTATACAGACATTTTAAGTTTATTCCAGGTGAGAAAGTTATTTTTTATGATGATTTAAATTACGAAGAAATAGGAGAATTCCCTTCTAAATGGGACTTATTAAAAGGCGGTGCAGAAATAGCTATATTAAATAACGAAAAAGTTATTATTCCTACTACAGATGATGCATACGATGCTAATATTATAGTTCCTTTATTTAGTAGCATCGATTATTTAGGTAATGAATTTACTATTGAGTTTGATATTTACATTGACAATCTAAAGGACAACTATGACGAGCAATTATTTGGTATATTCTTTAGTGGCAATAGTTCTAAAATTAAAGAAAATAGTAGATATAGCTTTAGCTATCCTGATATTAAGTTTGAAATAGCTCAAAAAGGCTTAAAAGGTATTGTGTATAAAGATTTAGCGAATACAGATGATGAATTTCCTTTAGAAAACATTGCAAAGAACAACATAAAACTAAATACTTGGCATCATATCTCTATTTCTTATTATAAGAGAAAATTAAAAGTATATTTTGATGAAAAACGTGTAGCTAATTTGCCAAATTTCCCAAAAGCAATTAATGGATTTGCTATTAAACTATTAAAGCCTCTAGATTATTCTGAGCAAAACGAATCTTTAGGCAGTAACTCCTTAAAAACTGGTGTTAAAAACATTCGTATCGCTCATGGTGGCGGACAACTGTATAAACGAATTATGAGTGATGGCAAGTATGTTACTAATGGAATTTTATTTGATTCTGGTAAAGCGATTATTTTACCTCAGTCTATGGGAATTATTAATAAAATGGTTAACATCTTAAAAGAAAAAAGCGATTGGAGTTTTGAGATTGTTGGTCATACAGACTCTGATGGAAACAAAAATGCTAATCTAGAGCTCTCTAAAAAACGTGCACAAGCAGTAAAAGATGCTATTATTTCTCAGGGAATTTCACCTGACAGGTTGTTTGCTTCTGGAAAAGGTACATCAGAACCTTTAAATGCAAATAGCAATGAACTTGAAAAAGCTAATAATCGTAGAGTAGAATTTATTCGTAAATAAAAAACTAATATTGATTACTTTCAAACGAGATATATTTAATTTACATTTGGTATATAAGAGTATCTAGAGGTAATCATTACACACCATTATGGCTATATAAACATACCTTTGGTACGTATATAAATAAGTTACCTGCAAGCTGAAGAAACCGATGAACATTCCAAAAACATCAGATGATTTTCAAAATGAATTTTATGCGTCTATTGACTTAATGGATAAAATTGGAGATTTAAGAATTCGACAATTCACGGACAAACTGAATAAAGTTTCTGATGAAATAATAGTGGACGGAATTGTGAAAGTGTTTGAAAACAAAAAAAGACCTGAAACGGAATATGTTGACCAAAAATACGCTGGAAAAATTTTAGACGTCCTTAAACCGAAATCAGAAATTGATTTAAGCTTAATTCTAAAATCGACAATCGGAAATTGGAATAAAAGCGTTGAGGAATTCCCATTTTGGATAAAAGAAAATTACGGAATTGAATCTGTGAAAAATAAATTGACTGAATTAGAAACTCAAAATCTGACAGAAATTGAATTTGACAAATTGAAAACGATAAAATGGTGGCTGAAAATATAAATCTGAACAAAAGCCAGAAGGTAACAATGTATAACCTCAATCACGGCGGAAGTCTATTAATTGAATTTATTTTCCTACACAAAAATCATAGCCAGCGGAAAAAAATGTAATTTTAAATCCACAACTGACGGTTACACAAGAGCATTGGCAATAATTTCACACATTGGAAAATAAATCAACTACACATGAATCTTAAAGCCATAAGAGACAAAAAGCATTTAACCCAAGAAGAGCTTGCTGAACAATCTGGGCTTTCCATACGAACCATACAACGCATAGAAGCTGGCCAAGAACCAAAAGGTCATACAGCCAAAGTACTTGCTAAAACTCTTGGTTTAGATTTATCTTCCTTAAACAAATCACACGAAATAACAGATACTATTAATTATTCATTGGTAAAACGAATAAATCTTTCTTCAGCATTTGTCAGTTTTATTCCTCTCTTAAATATTGTTTTACCACTAATCCTAAACCGTCGATACAAGCAAAACAATCATCTAGTAAGAGAAATCATTACTCTTCAAATTTTATGGAGCATTATTTCCACTCTTGCATTCTTCATTGCAGGGTTTCTTAAACTGACTTTTGACCTTCATCATCAAACCGCTCTTTGGATTTCTATTTTTCTAATTACACTAAACCTAGTTATAATCCTTGTCAATTCCGCAAATATTGATAAGCATAAAGAACTGTACTTCAAGTTAGGATTTAGTTTGATCTAATTGAATTTCAGTAATTTGAATTTACTGTCAGGATATTGTCAGATTATTGTCGGGGTAATTTCACAGAATAACTATCTCCTTTTTAGAATTTTTACTGAAAAATAATTCAATAATGAAGACAGTAAAATTTACAACAATAAATGAAGTCAATTTAGATGCTTTAATCATTAATAATTGCGAGCAAATCAAATTAAGGTCTAAACATATAAATATGTTATTAGTTTTTCTTGTATTTACATCATATTTAGCAGTAGCTCAAAATTATATTGTGCCACCAATGGTTACTATACCTGAAAGTGAGTTTACCATGGGGCATGAAACAGACCCAGCTGCAACTCCTTTACATAAAGTAAAAGTGAAAAGTTTTGATTTGGCAAAATATCCAGTAACCGTTTATGAGTTTAGAAAATTTGTAAAGGAAACTGGTTATACTCTTGAATCTAACTGCAACGACTTTATGGATAAGGAAGGAATGAGAGGACCTACATTTAAAGGAACTGGAATATGGGATAAGCATAGATACTCTTACAGCGATTTTCAACCTGTTACTTGTATCTCCTGGAATGATGCACAAAACTATATAAAATGGCTGAACAATAAAACAAGAGGTACATATCGTCTCCCAACTGAAGAAGAATGGGAGTATGCAGTTAAAGGAGGAACACATACACGTTATTTTTGGGGAGATGATCTCAATTACTCACAAGCCCATCTTTATGGTAACCTAGCAGATAAAACAGTAGAATATACTACAAATAATTCCTATGGATATAGTAGTAAGGGCTTTTTACCTATGATTTTAAATAATGATGGTGAAGCTTTTAATTCTATTGTAGGAATGTATAGACCAAATCCATATGGACTGTATGACATGCATGGAAATGTAGCAGAAATGTTGAATTCTTGTTATTACAGTAGTGGTTATCACATAAAAGAGGAAATGGAAACAAACCCTAAAAAATGTGAATTCATTGCTATTAGAGGAGGAACATGGCATTACCCTCCAAAACCTTATTTTACTAGAGGAAGATATAAAAGAGAAGGATGGAGTGTAGCGGCAACCATAGGATTTCGTTTAGCATCAGATGCAACAAATCGTTTAAACCCTCATCCAACCACTCAGCAATTTGAAAAAGAGTTAAGAAATGCAATTGATTATAGGATTAATAATAGAAATGAAATAATTGAAGCCCCAAAAAAACTCTCTTTAAAAAGAGTTAATAAAGAAACTTATAACCTTACTTGGCACCTATCTACCGATTCCAGAGTAAAGTCGTACGAAGTATATAAATCAAAAACTCCTTATTCATATTTATCAGGAGGTTACTTTAAAAAGTATTATGACAAAATAGAAACATTAGATTCGAAAAGTAAATCATTACATGTGAAGATTACAGAAAAAGGCACAAGTTTTATTGTTGTCGCTGTTTCTGAAAAAATGACAAGTTTACCAAGTAAAGTAGGAATAGAAATAGAAGCAAAAGATGTAAATATTCCAGGAAAAATTTCTGTTCAAGAGTTTTCGGAAATAGAAAATGTTCCTTTATATCATATCCCAGCAAAAAAAGATAAACCTGAAGACTTTTTTCTTTTTAAAACAAATCTAGACTTTGAAAATAAACAGTCGTCTATATCATTTAAAGTGAATGTAAAAAAGAGTGGTTGGTATTGGTTTAATTATAGAGGAAGTAGTTTTATTAAAGATAAATTTTTTGATCTTTGGTTAGATAATAAATTAGTAAGTACCATAGAGTACGACCCTAAAAGGAATGATAAAATATCTCTCCATAATAAACTATATCTAAATGAAGGAAAACATTCGCTACAATTAACAATAATGAAAGAAGAATTTGATCGTTGGTCGCTAACATGGCTTAAATTTTCTGAAGTGAAGAACCAACCTTCTTTTGAGTAGATTTCTATTTTGCTAATTGTACTAAGCTTTGTTCTAACACCTGTCAATACAGCAAATATTGATAAGCATAAAGAACTGTACTTTAAACCATCACTCAATCTTATCAAACTTATTTTAAACACATTAAAGCAATCGTCAGATTATTGTCAGATTATTGTCAGGCTAATTTTATGGCTATAATCATTGCTTTCTTAGAGTTTTGTAAAAAATAATTCAACAATGAAAACAGTAAATATTTTCACAATCCTATTTTTAATTTTAGCACATAGTAATTCGTTTGCTCAAAATAAACATCAATCATCAATTAATTCCAAAATAAACACCTATTTAGAAAATGGAGTTGAAAATGGTTTTTCCGGAGCCATAGCCATTATAAAAGACGGAGAAGTTGTCATTAATCAAGGGTATGGTATAGCAAATAAAAACACTTCATTACTAAACAATCCGAATACAATTTTTGATATTGGTTCTAATACTAAACAGTTCACAGCAACAGCTATTTTAAAATTGGTAGAAATGGGAAAGCTAAGTGTAACCGATTCGTTGTCCTTATTTTTCAAACATCTACCAAAAGACAAGCAAAATATTACCATCCATCAGTTATTAACCCATACATCGGGTTTTATGGATGTGATTGGAAATGATTTTGACAACATCACACCTAAACAATTTTTTGATACAGTTTTTGACAGTAAGTTGTTATCAAATCCAGGAGAAAAATTTAAATATTCCAATGTTGGTTATAGTATTTTGGGTAAAATTATTGAGTTAACATCTGGATTAGAATATGAAGCGTTTTTAAACCAATACCTGTTCCTTCCAGCAGGAATGAGCCAAACGGGATACCTGCTACCAAAATGGAATAACGAACAAATCTCTCGAAGTTATAATCGAGGGGTTTTAGAAGATGAGTCGTCAATTGTAAAGTATCAAAAAAATGGCACTATTAGTTGGAATTTAAAGGCCAATGGCGGGATCAATTCAACACAAAATGATATGATTCTATGGTACAACGCACTAAAATCCAATAAGATTATCACGAAGAAATCATTTGAAAAAATGACCACAGCTTATGCAGACTATCCAGATAGCAAACTAAACTATGGTTATGGTTGGACAGTAAAGAAATTGGATGGTAGCGCTAAGCGTATTACACATAATGGGTCAAACGGCGCCTACTCACATTCTCTAATTTGGTATCCTAAAAAGAATATTTATATTGTTTATGCCACAAATGCTAATAGCGAAAAGGTTGAGTACCTTGCCTATGTAGTAGCCAAAATGATCTTGGATGAAACATATACCCCAAAACCCATAGAAAACAATGTTTATGCTTTTGCTCTTGGCTATATGGAAAATAACAGTAGCGATAAATCCGAAGAACTCATCGCTTTACTAAAAGAAAAATATGCTGAAAATTTTACAAGCTCCAGATTGTTAAATTCCATTGGAAACATTTTGCTCATGCTTAACCAACATAAAGATTGGGCTGTAGCATTATTTGAAAAAAATGTTGACCTTTATCCTAACGATGGAAACCTTTGGGATTCTTTAGGTGATATCTATAAAGCAAATAATCAAAAAGAAGAAGCTACAAAGAGCTATAAAAAAGCAATTGAACTGGGTTATGAGGATTCTAAAGGAAAGTTAAATGATTTAGTAAAAAATTGAAACGAAAACCAATAAACTAATTACAATTTTAAAACTCTTACCTTTCTCAATTTTGTAGAGAATTTAAATTTTTTATAAAAAATGAATACTGTAAATCCTGTTTGTTGGTTTGATATTAATGTATCAAACATAGAACGTGCTAAGAAATTTCACGAAACTAAAAAAGCATAAAAAAACTATAATTCATAGAGTTAAAACACTAATCAGAATACAACAAATGACAGAACAAAATATTGAAAACACCATTCAAAATTGGAATAAATAGAGTGAAAATAACTAGTACCAACAAAATGTATAATTAATAACATTTATGATTGATTGTTACTAAATTCGACTCCTGAAAAGAAATCGTATGAATCCGAAAATATTTGAACCAAATAATGAGTTAACAGACTTTGTAAAATGTTATTGGACATTAGAAAGTTCTTTGGAAAAAACTCCAGTAAAAAATACAATTATTCCAGATGGTACAATGAAATTAATTTTTCATTATGGTGATTTATATTGGCACCATCCTAAAAATGGGGAGAGTTTTTTACAACCAAGATGTTTTTTAATAGGTCAACTAACTAAACCTTATATTGTTGAACCTACTGGGATAACTGGAACTTTTGTTGTTCGATTCCATCCAAATGGGTTTTCACCTTTTACCGATATCTCAATAAAGGATATGGAAAACAAACCTATTCCTTTAAAAAAATTATTTGGCAAAGAAGGAGAAAAATTAGAACAAGACATTTTAGAAGCAAAAACTACTAGTCAACGAATAAATATAGCTGATACATTTTTACTTGGGCTATTAAAAAGCAAAAAGGTAAAAGATCGAATTGTAAAATCTACAATAAAAACTATCTCTCAATATAAAGGATTACTTTCTGTTAATGAATTATCTAATCAAGCCAATTTAAATCGAAGGGTACTCGCTCGTAAATTTTCTTCAAATGTTGGATTAAGTCCAAAACAACTCTCAAAGATTATACGACTTCAGACAGCACTAAGATCATTATTACACAACGAAAAAAAGAGCTTAATAGATTTGACTTATGAGAATGAGTATTTTGACCAATCTCATTTCATTAAAGATTTTAAAGAATTTACTGGAATGACTCCAAAAGAATTTTATAGGGAAGATTTAAAGATGTCGTTGATTTTTGATTCGAAAAAATAATACTGTCCCATTTTTACAATTTTAAAACTCTGACCATTCTCAATTTTGTAGAGAATTTAAAATTTTTATAAAATGAATACTGCAAATCCTGTTTGTTGGTTCGATATTAATGTATCAAACATAGAACGAGCTAAGAAATTTTACGAAACTGTTTTTGACATAAAATTAACTGATTTACCTATTGAATGGGGAAAACAATCAACTTTTCCTTTTGAAAACAATGGAATAAACGCCACAGGAGCCCTCGTTGAAAAAGAAGACTATGTTCCTAGTGAAAACAATACAGTAGTATATTTTTTATCTCATAATTGTACCACAGAAGAAAATAGAGTTGAAAGTGCAGGTGGAAAAATAATTAAGTCCAAAACACCGATTGGAGAATTTGGTTTTATTTCAATATTACTAGACACTGAAGGAAACACAATTGGGCTACATTCAAGAAAATAGTGCTAGCGCGATAGCGGTTTAAGTACAAACTTAAACCGTTTTCTCCTTTTATTAAGTATCTTTCAATCCAAAGTTAGAAAGAATTTTAAATCAGTATTTACTTTTACAAAAAAGTGTTAGGTATACTTTTGAAGTTAAAAACATGAATAAATTAACTATTATTTTAGAAGGTGCTAGTGGAATTGGTAAAACGACACTATGCAAAAAACTTCAAAATAATTACAAAACTATTCCTGAAGTAAATCAATTATTTGAAAGAACAAATAATTCAGATAATTATTGGTATTTGAAAAAACAAATTGAACGATTTAAAATTGGAAATACGTCTAATATAACTACAATTTTTGATGGAGATCTTTTTCAGCCTATCTGGTATAATTGGATTTATAATTATCCTAAAGAGTTTTTATCCGCGGAGAAAACTCATGAGTTCTACAAAGAAAACATAAAGAATCAAAATATTCAATTTCCAGATTTGTACATTGTATTTTATTGCTCAGAAGAGGAATTACGGAGAAGAAAAAATAGCGATAAGACCAGATTGAGACGAAATTTTGAAAAGCATCTGTTATTCATAAAACCTCAAATTGCATATTTCGAATACATTCAAAAGTTTACACCTATTAACGTGAAATTTATTGAATATACAGATCTGGAAAGTACATATGAAAAAGTTAAATTGGCTATTGAGGAAACTGAAATAAAGAAAAAAAATGATTTGGAAGCATTTAACAATATCGAAACTTGGATGCTTAAAACTAAATGTAACAACATTTATAATTAATTAATTGTGATTGATTCCTTGATTAAAAACTCAACCTAATTAATTATTTTTAGGCTACAAGGGAAAATGGATTGCGTTCTTTTCCCTAAAATTTTATACACAAACATGCTATAGTAAATTAAGAAAATAAAAAATCCTGATCAATGAAACAAAATACACAAAAAATTAAAGCTTCTATTTTAGTTTTCATTGGTTTTTCCCTTTTACTTTTTGGTAGTCTAGTTCTAAACTCATTTAGAAAAAGCTCACTTGATTTGTATAGTGCTTTACCAGTTTTTATTCAGGCTATTCCTTTATTCGTTCTCAAGATAATTGCTGTCGTATGCATTACCACAGGTTTTTTCATCTTACTTAAAGGGAAAAAATTATTTAAGACAACTCTGGATCTTGAAAAATTCAATACTGACACCCCATTCGTGCTATATCTTAGGCCTTTTGATTTTGATGAAGATGATCAGATAAAAAACATAGGAGGTATAAGTCATACTGGTTTCGAAGTTAAAAAAACGATAGAATCTCAAATATCAAGTGCTTTCAAAAAAGTTGGTAAAGTAATTTCCATAAGTAATCCTAAACTTGACCTACAAGTTCTTGGATCTACAAAATATAAAGCTAATCAAGATAATTGGAAAGAATCTGTTGAACAATTAATTAGAGAGTCACAAATTGTTGTTGTCACCCTTGGTACCTCAGATAGTATAATTTGGGAAATTATTACCTGCCTGAGGGTAAAAGAGCCGAGAGAAATCCTTTTCATCAATCCTTTATTTGAAGAAAGATATGATATAAAAAGAGGTTTCTTTCAACAGCTTTTGGAGATTCTTAACAATAGAAATATAGATGTAAATATTGATGTTGAATCATTATCTAGTGAAGAAAACACCGCTCTGGTTACAATTAATGAAAATAATAAGATGTATACGTCTAAAGCTAGTTTTTTAAGTAGATTGACAGAATCAATGGTAAATCAAACTATTCGAGCTGATGTTATAAATTGGTTAGAAATAAATAATTACCAAACAAAATCAAGATTAAAAAAAATGTATGAATGGATCTTTTTTGTATTCTTTATTCTAATGACATTAGTTTGTTTTTGGGCTTTTTACATGGCTTTTACAGAATAATTTGATATACATAAATCCCCAAAAGAACAATAATTAATCGAAACCTCAACCAAAAATGTGCCGATACGGAATTAACAGTTATAAACCACATTACGCTTGTTTTAAATGCAGAAAAACATTTAAAAGGAGATTAATGGTTGACATTGACAACAATTTTAAAGATTGGGAAAAACAATCGTATAAATGTCCCGATTGCGATGGAATGACTGCAAATATGGGGCTTGACTTTGAGTCTCCAAAAAAATCAGATTTAAAAGCTTGGAATCACTTAAAAGAACTTTATGAAGCTGGAGTCACATTTCATTCATGTGGTTGTTCTGGCCCAGGATATATTCCGAAAGATAAAAACACTTTAATTGATTTTCTGACTAAGAAAAAAGAGACGTATATTGAAAATCTCAGATTTTGGCAACAAGAATTGAACCGAAAAATGATAGCGAAAAAAATAAAGACTGGAATAAAAATAATCTGTTTCTATTTAGTTTACCTAGCGAGTTTACAACTGGTACTAAAAAGAGAAGAAAAACGGACTTGAAAAAAGCTGTGGAATATTGGGCTGAAAAAGTAAATGAAATAGAAAAGAAAATAGTAAAAATTATTGGTAACGGTATATAATCATAATTACAGCTAAATTTCCTTGCTGGAAATACAATCTTATTAATTACCTTTCGATTATAACGGAAAAGAACTCATTCCCTTTTCTCCTAAAAAATACATCCCATATACTCGAAAAAAAACGATGAAACTGAATTTTATACATCTCTTTTTAACTTTAATACTTATCTCTTCATATTGTTTCTCTCAAGAACCTAGCTGTGAATTCATAGTTATTTTGAAAAATATTCAAGATGACAAATACGATTATAGAATTCTAATACAGCATAATTATAAAAAAGAAAATATTGATTCAATCAAAAAAAGAATGAAAACTAGAGGTATATCAAATTATTCTTTTCAAATCGAAAGTTCTCTGTTAAAATCTGATTCTAATAACAAAATTATTGTTGGTTATACTTCTAGCTATTGTTTTCCTGATCGAAGTATTAAGAATCAGTTGAGAATTATAATCGCTAGAAAAGAAAAAAGTAAAAGTGATATTGAACTTATGTATAGTTTATGCAAATTAGCACCAGGAAGAACAGAAATTATAGTTAAAAAATTTGAAGCTGGACAAAGAAAATGTGAAGTATTTGAATATCAAAAAGATTATTTAAGCAAAAAAAATGTGGACTACGGACGTAATCAGTATTTAAACTTAAAATCAAGAAAAATATTTCTAAAATAAAAATATCAATTGATAATACTTACATACTCGTTTTTGGCAAAATACATTTAGCATATCACTTTTCATTATAATCCATTTTTCTTTTCTTTCTATAAAGAAGGTTTCTTTTATAAATAATCTGATTTTTTTACATTTGCTATCATTGAAATTATAACAGTAAGAAATGGGAAGAGCATTTGAATTTAGAAAGGCAAGAAAAATGAAACGTTGGTCGGCTATGGCTAAGACTTTTACCAGAATTGGTAAAGATATTGTAATGGCTGTAAAAGAAGGAGGACCTAATCCAGAAACCAACTCTCGTTTACGTGTTGTTATTCAGAATGCTAAGGCAGCTAATATGCCTAAGGATAATGTTGCTCGTGCAATTAAAAAAGCATCAGATAAAGATACAGCAAACTATAAAGAGGTATTATTTGAAGGATATGCTCCTCATGGAATTGCCATCTTAGTAGAAACAGCTACTAACAACAATAACAGAACTGTTGCGAATGTTCGTGCAGCTTTTAATAAGTGTAATGGAAACTTAGGAACTTCTGGTTCGGTTGCTTTTATGTTTGACCATGTGGTAAACTTTAAAGTAAAAGAAGAATCTTTAGGAATGGATTTAGAGGAGTTCGAAATGGAAATGATTGATTTTGAAGTAGAAGAGGTTTTTGCCGATGAAGAAGACAATAGCGTAATGCTATATGCTCCTTTTGGTCAGTTTGGAGCCATTCAAGGATATTTAGAAGAAAACAATATCGAAATTATTTCTTCTGAATTTGAGCGTATTCCTACTACCACAACAAAGCTTTCTCAGGAACAACAAGAAGAAGTAGAAAAATTACTAGAGCGTTTAGAAGAAGATGATGATGTGAATCAAGTCTACCACTCTATGGAAGCTTAACAGCTTTATTCTCTTAGTTAAATAATATAAAAAGCCTCATTTGTTCATAAATGAGGCTTTGTTTTTACTACTTTTTTATTCTAAATCAATCTTTTGCTTGTTTCTGATAATCTCTAAAAATATTATTAGAATGAAAGATTAAGACTTCTAATTAATATTGAAAGTAATAGGTTTGTACTACCGGATGGTGATCTGACAAATCATTTCCGCTAGCATCTATAGCTTTTACTGTTTGTTGGCTCGGACTTGGGTAATACATAGGTTGTTTAGCTCCTGCACCACTACTTACAAAAATATAATCTAAAGTTTGTGGTTCGTAAATTTGATTCATTGCAATATTAACAGTGTTCTTAGGATCGTACGTTGGCACGTTATTTCCTAAATCAACAGCATTTCCTTCAATAATATTCTTCATTCGTTCTACTCCCGGTGCGTCCCAATCTGGCACATTCATATCACCTGCAATAATAATAGGTTCATCTGCTCCAATTACACCTGAGCTCTTTAAGCTATTCATAAATACTGTTAATTCATTTAATTGCTCCTCTCTTGTTGTTGCCGTTCTCCTATAATTAACATCTGATTCATCTGCTTGTAAATGCATTCCGAAAACGTGGAATATTCTTCCATTTTTGTTAATTTTTGCATAGGCTACACCTTTATTCGAATTATAATCGCTAGTACCATAAGTACTACTCTTAAATATTAATTGTTGATCGTGAACAATAGGCCATTTACTATATATTTTTACGCCTCCATTTACTACAAACCAAGAACTGCTACAGTTAGAACCTCTATACATTGCATCAAAATATAAATCAGATCTATTACCAGCATCCCATCCTCCACAATATTGACCTACTAATCCTGATTGTTGTGTATGATACGTTAATCTATTCGTAAAATTAGGAACATGTTTATTAAACGCTTCCTGAACTACTAACACATCCAAATCGTTATTTTTATTTATAAAATTTGCTTGTCCTATAGCTCTTTCTTTTTCTTTATACTGATAAGCAACTGCAATAGAGGGTAAATGCCGAATGTTATAACTCATGACTTTAAAAGGAACTGTGTTTAAAGATTCTTTTTTTGAAGCATTTGTTTTAGCTTCTGTTTCATTTAGTAATTCCTCATTGTTATTACAGTTGGAAAATGTAGTCATCATTAAAGCTATTGTACTAGCTAATGTAATTTTCTTAAAGTGTTTCATAAGGGTTTATTTAAAATTTATTAATAGGTTACGGTTAATTCTGCTTCTCTTAAAAGCTATGCTAAAACTATATCTCATACTACATTCTTTTAAAAACATTTTAGTTATTAAAAATTGACTAAATCGTTAATTTAATTTTTCTACTTCTAATAAATTCAAACTGAAATTTTATTATGGAAAAGTGAGATGGTTAAGCAAATACCTTCAAGAGAAAATAAATGATTTTTATTACGCTTCTTAAGAAAACTCTGACTTAAAACTAAACAACAACACTTTATAGTTCTTTAGTAAGTAGTTTATTGTTTTAACAATCATATAATATCTTCACTAGAAAACTTGAGTAACTAAACTATCAATAGAAGGTTAAATCAATTGGTTATATTGATTTTCTTAAGTTCGTATATCTATAAATTTAGAGAAATATTATGATATAAAAGCGCTTTGTTTAGTTTTAAACAAATAGCATAAAAAAACTCCCTACTAGCATTTTAGTAGGGAGCTTTTAATTATAATATCATTCTAAAAGATTAGCTATAATTTTTTAGAATCTCACTTTTTATATTTTGTTCGAACTTTTTATTGGAAATAAATTTCTTCATGAATTTATTGAATTCTTTTTCATTAATTCCTGCATTTATTGCTGCTTTTTTCCATTTATCTAAAGTCAAAGTTTCGTTTTCACTAAGTTGTAACAACTCTTTTATTATCAAACTCATTTTTTTTCTACCAAACTTATCTTCAAATAACTTTAGCATTAAAGGAGCCACTCTATACCTATATTTATTCCCAATTTCATTTTCATTCTTTATTTTATCTAACGAAATAAAACTTTCATCATCTTTAATACTTTTTGCTTGCTTTATTAAAGTTTCTTTCAAAAAATCTGCTCCAGATAGTTCTTCTATAACTGTATATGATAAATATTCAGCAAACGATTCTATCCAAAACCAACTTAATTCGCCCGACTTTACATTATATCCGAAGTAATTATGTCCAAATTCATGTCCGAAATATTTGAACATTCTATTGTTTAAATCTCCATTTTCTTTTAACATCTTATTAAAATCCAAATTGGTAAAGGCAAACGCTGGGTAGGAATTAAAACCCCAACTACTCCCTTCTTTTCTTTTATTCAATGCTATGTGATTAATTAAATAAACCTTATCTGTAAATGCTAAGTCTAAATTTTTAGACAAGTATTTTTTAATCACTTCTATATTCTTAAATACTTTTGATGAATTTTCTTTAGTTACGGATGTATTTATTATGTAATTGCCATCATTCTCTATAAAATCATAATCTCCCACAAAAAGCAATAAAGGATGAGCTTTTTTAGAAACAAACTGAGTAGAATTTCCTTTTTTTGGTGCACTTCCATTGATAAAAATAGTATTTCCTCCAACAACATTAATCTTTACATTATACGTATAACTATTAATTAGTTTATCTTTTGCAACATCATAAATTACTGGATACCATTTTGTTTGTTCTGTAGCTCTTAAGGTTTCGCCATTAAATGCAATAATACCTTTATAATCGAATGCACTAAATTCATTTTCGTAAATTGGAAATGCTCCTTTATAACTGATGTGGAATGTTGAAGGAATAGTTGGTGCATCGTCTTTTAATATATATTCAATTCCTTCTCCTTTTACTTTTGCATTATAATGACCTTTATAATCAATTAGTTCATTATTCTCATTTTTAAAGTATTTAACATTCATTCCTTTATTCAATAAAATACGGTAATCTTCTATTTTGGGAATGTTTGACAGGTCAAAATTGCATTTAATTACTCCTGTATTCATATCAATATCTACGCTTCCTTGAATATGAATTTGCGCATGTATAGCACTGAAGAATAACAAAGTACAAATGGTAATTATTTTAAATTTCATTGTATAGTATATATTTAGGTTTAGGGTCTACTTTTTAACAAAGACTTTTCATTTTTCAAATAGTTACTATAAGTCAAGAATTAACTTATTGTACCCTACCAAATATATTATTTACACTATCGAAATTTAACTTTTTTAAGTTTTTTCACTTTTATTTAACAAGAACACAAAATGTTAAAATATTAAGTATACAACAAAGAAAAA
The DNA here is from genome assembly GCF_964511145.1 of Tenacibaculum amylolyticum. Taxonomy (NCBI): domain Bacteria; kingdom Pseudomonadati; phylum Bacteroidota; class Flavobacteriia; order Flavobacteriales; family Flavobacteriaceae; genus Tenacibaculum; species Tenacibaculum amylolyticum. The sequence goes on along the minus strand of NZ_CAZEFZ010000063.1, from coordinate 287,342 downwards.
ACACCGTAAAAAACGGTGTTTTCTTATCACTAATCAATATACGATTTTACCAATCTTATAAACTCGCTTCTATAACCTTCTTTATCTATTCCTTTTCCTTGATTTGCTAATGCAACTACATTTTGCATTGTAGTATTATTCTTAAATTTTGATTTCCTTAAATGCATACCAAATAAAGCAACAGCTGCAGAAAAATTCATATCTACTGTAGGTGTATTTATTACATCTTTCACAACTTTTATAAGCGCTTTACTTTTTTCTTCTGTTGGTTTCTTATATCTAAATTTTACCGTTAATAATTCATCTGCATACTCTTCAATTGTTTGTTTATTAGTATACTTTAGTGTTGGAATGTCTTTTAAATACTTACTTTCTGTTCCAACAGGGATTACTTCGTATAAAGCTGTAACTGTGTGTCCGCTTCCTAATTCTCCTGCATCTTTTGTATCATCTATAAAGTCTTCATCTTCTAACAATCTATTTTCATACCCTATTAAACGATAGGCTTGTACTTTTTTTGGATTAAACTCTACCTGAATCTTTACATCTTTAGCTATTGTATGTAATGTTCCTCCAAATTCTTTTCCGAATACTTTTTGAGCTTCTTGCATCGTATCTATATAGGCATGATTTCCATTTCCTTTATCTGCTAAGATTTCTAATTTATCATCTTTATAATTTCCATAACCAAAACCTAATACTGATAAAAATACTCCGGTTTTTCGCTTCTCTACTATTAATTCTTCCATTGCTTTATTGGAAGATCTTCCCACATTAAAATCTCCATCTGTAGCTAAAATCACTCTATTATTTCCCTTTCTCTTAAAGTTCTTTTCGGCTAATTTGTAAGCTAACTCAATTCCTTCCCCTCCTGCAGTAGATCCACCTGCCTCCAAGGCATCTAAAGCTTTTAAAATCTTTTCTTTATTCTTACCAGAAGTTGGTTCTAACACAACACCTGCTGCTCCTGCATATACTACAATAGCAACTCTATCTTTCTCTCTTAATTCGTGTACTAATAGTTTAAAAGCTTTCTTTAGTAATGGCAATTTATTGCTTGAACTCATTGACCCAGAAACATCTATTAAAAACGTAAGATTTGAAGCTGGTAATTCTTCTTGTTTGTATTCTTTTCCTTGCAATCCAATCCTTACTAATTTAGTTTCGGAATTCCATGGTGTTTGTATTACTTCTGTATTGATTGAAAATGGAGTTTCTCCTTCTGGCTGTGTATAATTATAATCGAAATAGTTAATCATTTCTTCAATTTTAACAGCATCTGCAACTACTTTTTCTCCATTATTAATCATTCTTCTAATATTGCTATATGAAGCCTTATCAACATCTATTGAAAAAGTAGACAAAGGATTAGTATATACATTTTCAAATTGATTTTCATGAATTGATGCATAAGCATCATCGTTTTCTATTCTATAATTTCCTTTTTTAGTTGTGATAACAATACATCCATTCTTTGCAGAAGAACCAAATGTTTGTTTGGCTTTGTATGGTTTATATACATTAATACTTTCTATTTGATCCTTACTAATGTTTTTCGCTATTTCATTGAACTGAGAGTTCACTGGTTGTCCATCTATTATATATAAAGGCTCTTTGTTTTTTGCTTTACAATGCTTACAATTTCGCCCACCTATTTTAACATCATTTGAATTTCCTATGTTTGGTTTACTAAGTATAAGCTGGTTGTTTATTTTTTGATGAAGTTTATTGATTTTTTTAGGACGTGAACGTTTATAATTAGCTTGAACAGCTGAGCCTACTCTCATCGATTTTCTAGTAGTTCCATACGCCGTAACAACCACCTCTTCTAAAAGACTATCTGTAGTTAATACAACATTAATTATTGTTGTATTTTTCACTTCTTTCTCTACGGTTTTCATCCCAACAAAAGCAAATACTAACACCTCTCCTACTTTTGCTTTGATTTCATATTTCCCATCGAAATCTGTTTCTGTTCCATTCGTCGTGCCTTTTACTAAAACACTAACTCCTGGTAAGGGTCCTGATTCATCTGAAACAATTCCTTTAACTAACTTTTCTTGCCCATGAGCAAATGGGATCCATAAGACAAGTATTAAAATTTGTAATAATTTCTTCATAACTAAAACTGTTTTTGTTTATAACAAATCTATACAGTCAGTTACTTTGATCAAATGAAAAATTAGAGAACACATTATTACAATGAGTAAAATGGTATAAAGGAGACGTGAAATATTAATTCTTATATTTTTTTATAGCATTTTTAAATCTCAGAAATTTAATTCTTTATTATTAATAATAAACTGTTTTATGAATCAGTTATCTATTTAGTAATAAAAAAAAAACAATCCTATTTGTAAGCTACTATATTTTAATACAACTATTATTGACACTATTAAAAACTCCCCATATGAAAACTAAATATCTTATAAAGAATACCAATATACCGCTAACTTATCAGCTTTTTAATCAGCTACAATAAGATTCTATTTTATTTACAATTTATTTTAAAATTAAGGTAGGGTAAATGTCCTCTTAACTGTTTTATTCTGCCCATAATTGTAACCAACCATTAAAAATCATTCCCCCAGATGAATATCAAACACCTCATAGAAATATTAGATGTCCTTATATTTACACAAGGCCTCATTTTTGGAACTCAATTTATTCTTTTAAAAAATACTTATAGACCTACTTTATTCTTAGGATTATTTTTACTAGTTACCTCTACAGCACACGCTCCTACTTTATTTAGCTTATTAAATATAAAAGCTTTAGGCGAAAATGGTATGTCATTATTAATTCACTTACTTTTTCTTTCTATTCCTTTATTTTATTTACATATAAGATCTGCTCTAAAACTACAAAGACAAATAAAACATTATACTTTATTAATACCTAGTGGTATTAGTTTTTTAATGCTTTTTCTTTTGGTGTTATATAACGATCCAAGCGATTTTCTTACTTCTAATTTTTATGCTTTCTACTTTCTAATAGGTATCATATTTAACACCTTTTTAATTATTAAAATTATTGAGTTAATGTGTAAGAGAATAAAAAAAGTAGAAAATACGTTTACTCCCCTAGATAAAAAGTCATATATAATTCAGTTCATCTTATTACTGCTAGTTATTACTTACCATCCTATACTACTTAAATTTAAGGATGTAAATCTTTATTTTAACTTATTAATTAATATCTCCATCTCTATTTCATTATATTGGTTTATATTCCAAGGGTTTAAACCTAGAGGACTTGTATCATTACTATTAAGTAATAAGGAGTATAAAAAAAAACCTAACGTCATTCCTACTGAGAATCAAACCGAGCTTCAAGAGACCTTTGAAAATATTGATACTTTTTTAATTCAAAACAAAGAATATAAAAACCAAGAGTTAACTATTAGTGATGTAGCAAAAGCTATTCAAATTCCTGCTGTAAAAGTATCTAAAGCAGTTAATCATGTTACTGGTTTAAACTTTAAAAATTATATTAATAAATTACGTGTACAAAAAACGCTTCAGCTTTTTGAGGATGATTCGTACCGTAATCATACTATTGAAGCGTTAGGTATAGAAGCTGGATTTAAATCAAAAAGTACTTTTTATCGTGCTTTTAAAAAAGAAATGAAATGTTCTCCTATGGAATATAAACAGAAGTTAGGAGATACTATGTAAGAACTCTTTCCAATAACAAAACGAACTAGCAAATTTATTACTCATGAGATTTTGTTTTTATTAATATTTAAAACCTCTTCTTTCTTCTAATTATAGGTCTTTTTATTAAAGTAAGATCCGTAATAGAGTACTAATAATCAATAAAATTACTTCTTAAAACCTACACTACAAACTTAGTTTTATACCGATAACATCATACATTTTTTTCTTATTCTTTCAATCTTGATAGATATCTGAATAATAATTACAGTTTACCTTACATACTATAGTATAATTACTGTTAAGTATCACTTCTCTTTCTCCATATTTAATAACCATAAAAAAACAGCCTAAAAATTAATTTAGGCTGGTTCTTTGGGTTATTCTATCAAATAATTAAAATATAGTTATTTCCTTAAGGATAATCCTTCAATTCCATCCATCTTATATACCTTAATACCAGGATACTTGCTTTCAAATTGATTAATGACCCCTCTACAAGAAGAACAATAAGGTAGTTCAGATGTTATTTGTATACTACCCTTATTTGGATAAATATTTGATTCAATTTGAGAATCTAAATGTTCTAACAACTTTACTTCCGTATCAAATGCTCTATTTGTTCCTCCAACAAAAGTAGTCGTAAAAGACCGAGTGCCCTCAGCAGGAACAGGTACAGTGCCTTTTACTAATCCTTTTTCTCCACTTACAGAGTTTAAACTGATATTTTTATCTCCTAATTTTCCTTCCAAAGTTGCAAAATTTCTTTTGTTGGAAACTTTATTATCTAATTTAAACTGTTTCACTTTTCTTCCTTCTATACTAGGGAATCTATCAACCTCAGCCTGTGCCGCTGCCTTCTTAGCTAGTTCTGCTTCTTTTCTTGCTAACTGAGCTGCTTTCTTTTCAGCTTTACTTAAACCTTTAGAAGCTTTAGCTACAGATTTTTCTGCTTGCAACAATTCTTCTCCCCCTGGTGCCTCACCACTTGGATCCACAAAATTTACAGGATTGTTATTTGCATAGGTATATGGTGAATAATTGATATGCTTAGGATCTGGTTGTAAAAATATTTGTTTTTCAGGATCATAAAAACGAGCTTTAAAATTGTATAGTTCTACCTTACTATCGTATTCCTGACCTGTGTACAAGTATGTTCCTAAAGGATCATCTTTATCTGCAACCACACTACTCGTAATTTCTCCATACGGATTATAATTATAACGCTCTTCAACTTCTTTATCTCGCTCGTTATAAACTACTCGTAAGCTGTTTTGATAGTCTCTAATAAAATAATAAGTTCTATTATTCTCGATCATTGCCAATGGAGCATATCCCTTACCATAAATAAACACTCTATCTGACTCATTACTAGTAGTAGATGAGATAACAATTCCGTCTCTACGCGTAGTTCTTGTTTCATGTTTTTCGTATAATGGTAAAGTACCATTACCCCAGATATAAGTAATCGTATTACGAGTATTTGCACTTGGATACACCATTTTTTGTACACGATTATTATTAGCGTCATATAAGAAAGCCATATGTTCTGAAAAACCACTTGTTTCATTAGTCGTTATTCTAGCTACTTTTCTTGTAAAGGAATCATATTGTAACGTAGTATTACTTCCTAACTTACTTGTTCCAATACCTGTATATAGCCCAATACTATTGCTAGAAATTCCTGTTCCCATTATTTTATTTGTTCCAGCTTGGTAACTTATATTATCAATAATGGGTCTACTAGAAGTTAAGAATGATTTTGTAGTTATTCTTCCATTAACATCATAATCACTCCCATATACTCTTAAACTTGAATTAATAACTGCATTCTCTCCATTTAGTTGCTCTCTTCTTGCACTAGTTAATTGATAACGGTTATCGTAAAAATAGCTCCATTGATTTGCTAATTGCCCTGTAATTTGCTCAGTTCTTTTTAGTAACATTCCACCAAGATAATTACCAGAAGCATTTATATACTCTAAAGATTCTGTAAACAAGGTCTCCTCCCTTCTAACAATATCACCGGTATCTGGAAAATCTGTAATGATGGTAGTTGCTGTCATTTGCTTACTATGTTCTTGTAGCGTATAGCGCTTTTGAATTTGTATATTACCATCATCAAAGGCTTCAACATTCATCTTACCATTTACTCCGTACGTATAGCTTGCATATTCATTTGGATCTGTAGGAGTACCAACACTAGATAAACGTCCATTAATATCGTAGGTATACGTAACAACCGTATTGTTTGGATAAGTAATACTCTTTACTTTACCTGAAGCATCGTACGTATATCGTATTACCTGATCTTTTAAGTTTCCTACTTTGACGTCTTTCTCTATTATCTGACCTCTTTTATTATACTTATAATCATATTCTACGAATCCAGATGCTACACCATTGGCTTGCGCTCTAACTTCTTCAGTAACTCTACCTAAACTAAAGTTACTTTCATCATCTAGAATATCGTAATCCCAATATTTCAATCTATTTGTTTCAAAGTTCCATATGGTATGCGGAATATTAGCATAGAAATATAATTTCTCTTTATTAAAAGCTCCTGGTATTGTTACAGTTCCAGCTTCAACTGGCCTGTCTATTGCATCATAAGCTATATAACGCCAACTAATATTAGAATCTCCAGCAGAAAAGTTATTTTCTGATATAAATACAGGCAGTCCTTTTCTATTTTTAACCATGTACGTAGTACCTTCATCAATAGAAACTGTTTGCATTTGATCTCCTAATAAATCATTTTTAGTATCTGTATTTACAAAATCTGCTGCAGGTGTAGCTATACCTAGTGGTAATGTTTCTGCTGTTGAAAAACTATTACGCTCGTATTGATACACAAATTTAGTTTCAGCATCTCCATCTTTGGTTCCTACAGTTCTTCCAAATACATCTTTTACACTTGCTTGATCTCTATCACGATCTTCAGTAGACATAGTTGGGAACTTTAAACGATCTCTTGAAGAGATTCCTATGGCAGTTTCTAAAGCAACTCCTATTTGATCTTGATAACCAGTTCGCATTTTATTTTCTGTATTATCAGTAATTCCTGGTTCTAATACCGATATTTTACGTTGTAAAGGATCGTTACTATACAATGTTCTCGTAAATGCTTTATTAGTCTTTGTTTGATCTATAACTCCATAAGTTGAAGCTACTTTAGACGCATCATTATAATAATCAGCTAATGTACCTGTAATACTATTATTTGCAATAGTATAATTAATAAAATTATGATCGTATTCTAATAAATTATTAGCACTAACCAATGCTGATTTTGTATGTAACATTGGTTTTCCCCAACCATTGTATACTATACCAGATACAATTTTATCATTTAATGTTGCATCGTTATAATATTGATGCTGTATCGGTCTTGATAACCCATCATAATATTGCATTGATACTATTGGAGATTTAGCTACAATTAAATCATGAGTACTACCTGTAAAAGTAATATCCATAGTTGGTCTTTGCACTCTTAACTGTGTTATAATTACTCCATCAACAATTACAAAAACTTTACCTCCTATTCTTATGAAAATATAGTATTTATTATGGCTGGCTGATTGATACAATCCATTTAACACATCTCTACTACCTTCCAAAATTCTGAAAGTATTATTTTGTGTATTATACTCAATACTATTTCCATGCATGTTTAACGTAAAGTCATCAGGTGCAGTAAACGAAATCACATAATTATCTCCTTCTTGTAAAAAATTAGTTGGGACTTCTTGTTTATCTCCTAAATATAAACCTTCATCCTGTACACCTATATTTAAATTAGAATTAGGAAGGTTATTTACATAACTCTCTGTTGGCTCAAACCTTAATACATTATTTATTAGGTTTAAGTGCTCTCTACTATAATAATGTCTATCTAAACCTGTTACTCTACCTTCATCGTCTATAGCAGCAATTGGTATTTGTGCATCATCATAAACATGACGTATGGCTCTACCATTATTATTTATAGTTAATGCTGGTAAATCATTTTGATCATAACTGGTCATTGTTACTTGAACAGGTACTGGACGTATTAATAAATCATCTATTAATAACCCATTGGTTGTTTGTAATTGAGGTACATCTCCAATAGCTAATATACTTTCAAAATATTGCCATGTATTTGTAGCTGTAAATAGATCATCATCTCCGTCTTTTACTACTGTAAGTGTTGCATTAGATATTCCTGAGTTATTTTTTATCCAACCAGAAACAGCATATCGAGGATTAGCTCCATTAATTGTAGGCAATTGAGGTCTTATAGTTCTATTACCAAAAGTAGCACTAGACTCTCCAGAGTGTCCATCTGATACAACAGTTCCTCCTAATAAATCTGTATTTCCAAAACGATCAAAATGATAATACTTTGTTGTAGCATTAGAACCATACACATTTTCTCCTCTAAATGTTGCTACTGGTTTTTCATTATCTGCGTCCATTAGCATACTATGATCAAGTTCATCAGCATCTTTCCAAGCAACAGCAATACCAGATTTTTCATCTCTTTTGGTAATTGTTTTTGTTGCTAACCAATTATAGTTATAAGTAGATCTTGGTGTTAAACTCGCTAAACTTCTTTTAGAGGTTGCTATCTGTGAATGATTACTAGCCAATTGAGTTAAATGAGTGCTTCCCATTGTTAATTTATTACTCAATGCTGTAATATGATTAGAGATACCCGCTTGTTGCCCTGGAATAGTACTTAAGTTAGAAATATTTCTAAGTAAGTTGATATAGTTTGTAATAGCATCTAAACTTCCAGTAGGATTAACTATATTTTGATGTATATAATTTGTAACCTCATCATGATCTCTATGATTGCTATGTACAGCTTCAGAATGGAAAGCATCGCTACTATTAGAATGTGCTGTCCCTAATTTCTGTATTAAATCAGTATATGCATTTTCTTCAGCATCTACGGCAGCATCTACAGGAGTTACAATATTTAACGCATTTGTAGCACTTGATAATAAACTTCTAGCTTCTGTACGCTTCTCTTGAATTTCTGTTCTTTTCTGCCTTATATCTGCTCTTAAATTATTAATGTTACTAATTATAGTATCAATTTCACTATTAATTCGATCTCTTTCAGAAAGTAAATGCGCTGCAACACCTAAACCAAAAATAGGGATGAATAGAAGAGGGAATGCCTCGTCTTCTTTATCTCTAAATTCTTGTCTTTTGGCTGCAATGGCTGCATATTGACTATCTATTCTATCGTTAAGGTTATTTATCGAAGTATTTAATTCAGTTATTTCATTATTAATAGCTCGAGCTCTTGCACGATCACTAGCGGCCTCTGCTTTATATTGATTTAACCTATTTTTATACTGTTCTAAATTTCGATATAATTGTCGTATTTCTCTTAGTGTATTTGTAGAGGTATTTAGTAAATCTCTAGCTGCTCGTATAGCTCCGCTAGAATTTGGATCGACAGCTATAAAATCAGCTTCATACTGCTCTTTAACCAATTGTTGACTTACTAAATTTGTTGTAGGAGCATTTAACAATTGTAAATTCGTATAGTCATTTACACCTGTTTCTTGATTCGCTAATTTATAATTTGTTTTAGGTAAAAACAGATTTCTATTATTAACTGTAAAAGTATCGTATGCTGCAACATCAATATCCTTTATAATTACTGCTGCATTTCCTACTTTAGTGGTAGCTTTAGAGCTAAAATGTTCTTTTAACCTATTACTAGACAATACATCTCCATATACTTCCGATGCATATACATACGATGTTTTATGCAACTCTTCTTCTCCGTTAAGAGCAGTTCCTTTTACTGTCTTATCACGCATACGTAATCCATGATGAATAAAATCATAGTTATTTACTGTTCTATGAATTACTCCATCTAATATATGTACATTCTCTGTTGCTCGTACTTGGTAATTTCTTGTTATATTAAGTCTATCCCCTCCTGCAACCTGTCCTCTAATATCATCTTCAAATACTGTATAATATGTATAATCTCTTGATACTATTTGTTGGGTTTTATTAAATACTAAAGTAGCATAAGGGTGTCCTTGTAATACATTAATATTACCATTATCAAATGCATTATGATCATCTTGATATATACTTTCATAACTTACCAATTGATCTCCTGGAATTCGATGTACTTCTGCTTGAGATGGATACCCTGTTATATTAGCTCCATTTTTTCCATACGCATTATAACGGTTGTAATAATAATGTGTAATATAACCGTCATCCGTTCCATTTAATGCTATAGTACTATTCACTGCATGATTTGTACTACTTGGAATATCTGTTACTTTACCATAAAAAGCAATTCCTGATGCTGAGTCGTAAGCTATTCCATCTGTTCCATAACGATAATGATGGTATCCTAAAGATTCATTTCCTTGTTTTATACTCACTTTGGCTACAGGATAGTCATACAATGTATTCTCCGCTAAGTTTTTATCGGCAATCTTATGTAATACTACCTCACTTGCTTCGTCATATGCGGGTCTCATACTCCTGTTACGCAACGTAGCTGTAGCTGGAATATCTGGTAAATAATTAGCTAAAAATGCTCTCCTAGTTACAAAGCCATTTGAACTTACAGGACCGTAACTTGCATAAGCTCCTCTTCCTGCCGTGGCAGATAATGAATCTTGATGTACAACTCTATTACTAAAAGGTAATTCTACAGATTTATAAACTCCTCCATTATGTAATTGTTTTACATAGTTCTTTAATCCTGTTGGAGTTTTTAATGTATATGGAATAAAATCGTACTCTAAATTATTAGTACCTCCTACTAAGGTTGTAGTATCGTCTAGAGTAAATATAGCATCTGTAACGTCTGTCCAACTACCGTTAGGTTGTCTATTAAACAATTTTCCATTAGTTGAAATGAAATTATTAGCAATAGAAGTACTCTTATGATTTGTTCCTATAATATCTTTAGCTAGTTCTTTAGCTACTGGCTCTATCATAGAAGATGCAATTCCTGCTACATTTGCTGCTTGTTCAATAGAAGCCATCGTTTCTTCTGCTACGCCTGCCAATTCTCCAACTCCTGGAATAATTAACGTAACTATTTGAACTATTACATTAATAATTTCTACAGATAAATTAATTGCTTGATCTACATAATCTACTGTTTCAATTTGCTCCATAGATGCATTAGAAATCATACTCCATGGATCATTAACTACTTGACCTGTTCTAGAGTCGACTACAACATTATTGGGATTAAACTGAAAAAATTGCGGGGTTCTATATGTTCCATTAGTATCTTCTACCAAAGCAGATGTAACATCATTTCCAAAGCCACTTGTGTAATAAGGAGATACAATTTGTTTTCTAGTAAACCTATTGTCTCCTAAGTAACGGAATGCATAATTTTTCCCATCTTCTGGTGCTAAAGCATCATTAGAGTTCTCTAGTAGATTATGTGCTCTTCCTATTTTATTAATTACGTTTCCTACAATAAATGTATCTATACCATCTTGCCCTACTGCTGTATGTAAATGTTGTAATCGTATATTACTAAAATCTTCATCCCAAACAATGCTATAAGTACTGTTAATTTTACTAGTATCAGGTGTTAACCCACTAATTAAACTACCAAATATTGGAATATCTGAAGCTCTTGGAAGGTTTTCATCTAAATTATCATAGGTTTGTAATACGGCAAAAGTATCACCTATACTTACGTCAATATTACCATCTCTTCCTAACAATTCTCCCAAACGTGCTATATGTCCTCCATTTAACGTAACACTATGTCCGCTTAAAATAGTAGCTTTTTTGTTTACTTGAGTAGCAGAAGGTGTTTGCCAAACCATATTCTCATCGTGATGAAAAATAGTAATATCTGCATTTACTCCATGAGAATCGGTAATAACAGCCAAGATCATATTATTTTTTGCTGTTATAGATGAGCGGTGTTGTGCTTTTTCTTGCGCTGTTTCTCCTGTTGGATTAAAAACTGCATCAAAGTTATCTTCTGTAAGATCTTTTTCAGAAGCAATACGATTATCAAAATCTGTTCTAAGTACTGTAAAATCGGTATTCCAAATCAATCCATCCCAAGTATAGATGTACATAAAATCAGTTAATTCATCTAGTACAACTACAAAGTTATCTCCAGAATCCATGGTAAAGTATTTACTAGTAACATTAGCTACTTCTCTACTTAAATCCCATTGACCAGGCACCAAAGCACTCTTCCTAAAAATATCCATCTGAGAACCTCCTAAAGAACGTGTAAGTGCAAAGAAGTCTTTTTCCATAGTAATGTGATATACTTTTCTAGGAAAATCTGTTTCTTGCATTGTCCTTGCATTATATAGTCTTCTTAAATGATCTCCAAATAAAGCTGTTCTATCTCCTCCTAATTCATCAAAAAACGCCTTTACTTCTTCAAAAAACATTTCAAGTGCTGCAAAAACATCTAAAATAACATCTCTAATCACCTCTCCAGCTCCAGCAAACCAATCTTCTATAGCCTTTCCTATATTACCATCAGCAATATCGCTTCCAACTCTATAAAATGTCTTGGCTTGATCTGTAATAGCATCGTTCAATCCATTAAAAAGCCCTGAAAGTCCTGGTGCTAATCCTTCTATAGTTCTTAAGAAAGTCATTTCAATATTTTGCCAAATACCCTTTGTATATGCGTCTTTAGCTCTATATCTGTCATAAAAATAACCATCAAACTCACCAAAGTTTTGCTCTATCCAACGATCTCCAATCCATTGATATACTTTTACATAACTTTTAGGTTCTAAGATGTCCATAGATTCAAAAATAGCTACTACATAATCTGTACCATAAAACAACTCTGGTGCAGTCCATGGTGCCTGCGCATTATTGTATCGTGCATTTTGAGTGTTTGGAGGAAATGTAATTGTAAATTCTTTAGAAGCACCATTAATTTGTTGTTTTCCATAATGATACCCGTAACTCACTCCATCTGGTAATGTTTGTTGCTTTAATGCTCCATACAATGCCCCTGTAGCTGGGTTATATAATGTAGTACCTGTGGCTGTTAAATTAGCGGTAACTCCATCTACACTTGTTCCATCTTCATTTTGTTTTAATCCAAAATAATCGAACACTGTAGCTGGTTTATAACGATCTTCTCCTGAATCATTGTAATTAATAGAAGTTAGCATTCGTTTTTGTAAAGCGGTTCCTTCTTTTAAAAAACCATACTCTAATACTACTTCTCTTTGTAAGTTTTCGCTTCTATTGTATAAACCTATTTTAGAGATATACTTGCGCTCGTAACGTTCTTGATAGGCATCTTGATCGTTTGTTAGATCTACCGTTCCATCAACAATGTTTTGATGTTCTGTATGTGGGTCTTGGTATTCATCTGAAGCTTTATCCCCATATGTAAAACGTATGGTTTTATTACGTAGCCCTTTTACTTCTTTTAAATAAGTAGCTCTGGTGTGTCTTTTTGAATTGGTAGCACTTCCTACTTGTTCCTCTTCTTGCGTATAAGTAAGTTGTACTTGCTCTCCATAAATATCTTCTATTGCAGAAAGATTATAAGCTACAGGTATGCGGCTTTGGCCGTCTGGAATTACGGAACTACCAATCCAGTTACCCCATTTAACATTGTGTTCTACACTATTAGAACGGTGCTTTACTAAGTTTCCAGTAGCTGGAGTTTCTGTTTGGTTTGGAGCCGTTCCTGTAGTTGTAAAATTACCATCTCCATATATATATATTGTACCATCTGGATGAAAGAATTGCCACTGATCTTGGTCTAATTTATGTTTAATGACCCAATCTGATTGTTTAGCAATACGGTATTCTTTTATTCCATTGGCTACACTTACAAACAATAGAGGATAAGTATTTCCTTCGTTGTATAGTAAGAATTTATCATCTTCTGTATTTCCTGTTTGTTGTGTTAAACGAATTACTTTGTTTTCTGGATATGACCACCCTAAACCAACAAGCCCTTGCTTTTGTTCTAAGTTCCAAGTACTGGCTTTTTTATGTACTCCTTCGCTGTTATAAGTTAAAAAAGCTTCATATCCTTCAACAGAAAATAAGGATTCGTGAAAACTTACATTTCCTGTTCCCATTTCAACATTTTCAACAGCAACACTACCTCCGTTTGGAACCGTTGTATTCATTACGGGGGGACCATCTTCAAAAAAAATGGATCGAGCATATGCTGGACTCGGAAAAAAACTAGTAAATAACATAAGCGTCCATAAAAAATGAGCGCCTAGTCTTCTGCTTTTGCTTGTACTCATAAAGATTTCAAATTGATTAATAATTAAACAGCTAAAATATTATGAGAAGTGTTTTAAAATAAACTGTAGTAGTGTCACTAATCGATTTTGGGATTAATTAATATAACACTTATATATTTATCAGTTTTTTATGTAAAACTATATGAAGTATCAAAAATATATTTTGGGAGTTTCAAAATGTATTTTGAAACTATTTTTCTTTATTATTAAGTTCCTCTTTATATAAGTTTGTTTTATGAAATAAATTTGCTCGAGTTGATATCTTTATAGATTTTTTTATAAAAAAACAGCCTAAAAATTAATTTAGGCTGTTTTAAATTTAGATTAATTGTTTTGTATTAGAAATACTTCTTAGTTTATTCTACAAGAGGGACTTCTGGATGAAAAGTTTTACTGACTCCATGAGGCCCTAACCCTCGTATAATTGAACCTGTATTTTCCTCAATAGTAGTCGTTCTATTTAAAGGTTGACTTAGACTATTAGTAAATATATTACCTCCTTCAACTACATTAGGATCTATATTATGGCTAAAATACGAAACTTCATCACTTTCAAAATTTGCTGATGACATTAGCACTTCTCCAGCATTAGCTAATCCATCTTCATCATACCCAAAAGCCATTAACTCTGTATTAAACCCTACTGCATTAACTGTTTTATTTGAATCATTTGCTAAACCTTTCCCAAACCTATCTAAAAAACTTGTAGATCCCTCCTCACAATAAGCGCCATGGCACTGTATCAAATTCAAATTAACCTCCTTTAAATCTGAGGTTTTTAAATAACTACCTAGATCTTTAGATAATACTTGATTAGATATTGATTCCACTCCTTGACGGTTTGCAGTTTTAATAAAAATAGACTCGGATTCCCCTTTAAAACCATGGCCAACCAAATTAACAGTTCCATCAAAGCCTTCTAAATTCAGGTTTGGTAAATGTTGCCCATTTTTTAAATTGCTAAATGATACAGGAATTCCTCCTGAATTTGATATTGTATAAAAATGAGAACCGTACTCTCTTGCATCTAAAACATATAATGGTGCCTTCCCTGATAAATCCACAAAATTCACAGGATTATTATTTGCAAAAGTATATGGTGAATAATTAATATGCTTAGGATCTGGTTGTAAAAATATTTGTTTTTCAGGGTCGTAAAAACGAGCTTTAAAATTGTATAGTTCTACTTCTTGATCGTATTCTTGTCCTGTATATAAATAAGTTCCTATAGGGTTTGTATTAGCAGATTGCATGCTACTTGTAATCCTACCATAAGGGTCGTAATTATAATGCTCTTCTATAGTATTAGACGTTCCATTTACTACAACACGTAAACTATTTTGATAGTCTCTAATAAAGTAATAACTGTTATTCCCTTCTAGCATTGCTATTGGTGAATAGCCTTTACCATAAATGAATACTCTGTTTGAATCATTATTAGTACTAGATGATAAAACAGCACCTTCATTATTTATAGCTCTGGTTTCATGTTTCTCGTATAATGGTAAAGTACCATTACCCCAAATATACATAGTTCTTTTACGTGTATTTGCATTTGGATAGACCATTTTTTGTACTCGATTATTCCCAGCATCATATAAGAAAGCCATATGCTTTGAAAAACCACTTGTTTCATTAGTCATTATTCTAGCTACTTTTCTAGTAAAGGAATCATATTGCAACGTGGTATTATTTCCTAACTCACTTGTTCCAATACCTGTATATAGCCCAATACTATTGCTAGAGATACTTGGTGTCTCTAAAATTTTATTAGTTCCAGCTTGGTAACTTATATTATCAACATGAGGCTTCCCATTTGTAAAGGGGAAAATAGTTTTATTTAATATTCTTCCATTAACATCGTAAGAATATCTCCTTAACTGTAAACTATTTAGCTGTCTTTTTTGTGCTTCAATTAATTGATATCGATTATCATAATTATAGCTCCATTGATTTGCTAATTGTCCTTTGATTTGCTCAGTTCTTTTCAACAACATTCCATCAAGGTAATTTCCTGAAGTGTTTGTATATTCTAAAGACTCTGTAAATAAGGTCTCTGCTCCTCCACCGGTAGTTGCTGTAATTTGCTTATTATGTTCTTGTAACGTATAGCTCTTATGAATTTGTATCTTGCCGTTATCAAAAGTTTCAAAATTCATTTTACCATTTACCCCATATATATAGCTTGCATATTCATTTGGATTTGTAGGAGTACCAACACCAGATAAACGTCCATTAATATCGTAAGCATACGTAACAATCTTATTATTTGGATAGGTAATACTCTTTACCTTACCTGAGGCATCGTATGTATATTGTAATACTTGATCTTTTACATCTCCTCCTATTTTGATGTCTTTCTCAGTCATCTGACCTCTCTTATTATACTTATAAGCATATTCTACAGATTCAGATGCTACACCATTGGCTTGCACTCTAACTTCTTGAGTAACTCTACCTAAACTAAAGTTATTTTCCCCATCTAAAAGATCATACTCCCAATACTTTAATTTATTAGTTTCAAAGTTCCAAATTGTATATGGAATATTAGCATAAAAATACATTTTCTCTTTATTAAAAACACCTGGAATTGTGGCAGTCCCAGCTTCAACTGGTCTATCCATAGCATCATAAGCTATATAACGCCAATTAATATTAGAATCTCCAGCAGAAAAGTTATTTTCTGATATAAATACAGGCAGTCCTTTTCTATTTTTAATCGTGTACGTAGTACCTTCATCAATAGAATTTGTTTGCATTTGATCTCCTAATAAGTCATGTTTAGTACTTGTATTTACAAAACCAGCTGCAGGTGTAGCTATACCTAATGGCAATGTTTCTGCTATTGAAAAACTATTACGCCCGTATTGATACACAAATTTAGTTTTAGCATCTCCATCTTTGGTTCCTACAGTTCTTCCAAATACATCTTTTACCGTAGCTTGATCACGATCACGACTTTCTGTTGACATTGTTGGAAACTTTAAATGATTTCCTGAAGAAATTCCTATGGCCGTTTCTAAAGCAACTCCTATCTGATCTTGATAACCAGTTCGCTTTTTATTTTCTGTATTATCAACAATACCTGGTTCTAATACAGATATTTTACGTTGTAGAGGATCGTTACTATACAGTGTTCTTGTAAATGCATTATTTGTTTTCGTAGCATCTATAGTTCCGTACGTAGGTAAAACTTTTAACTCATCATTATAATAATCGGCTAACGTACCTGTAATATTGTTATTTGCAGCATTATAATTAATAAAACTATGATCGTATTCTAATAAGTTATTAGCAGTAACCAATGCTGATTTCGTATGTAACATAGGTTTTCCCCAACCATTATATACAATTCCTGATATAATTATATCACTTAATGATACACCATTATAATATTGATGCTGTATAGGTCTTGATAACCCATCATAATATTGCATTGATACTATTGGAGATTTAGCTACAATTAAATCATGGGTGTTTCCTGTAAAAGTAATACCCATCGTTGGTTTTTGCACTCTTAATTGTGTTATAATTACTCCATCAACAATCACTAAAAATTTATCTCCTATTTTTATAAAAGAATAATATTTACTATGGTTGGTTGGTATAGTACATTTATCAAATCTCTATTCCCCTCCAAAATTCTGAAAGCATTATTTTGCGTGTTATATTCAATACTATATCCATGAATGTTTAACTTAAAGTCATCAGGTGCAGTAAACGAAATCACATAATTATCTTCTTCTTGTATAAAATTAGTCGGTATTTCTTGTTTATCTCCTAAATATAAACCTTCATCCTGCACCCCTATATTTAAATTAGAGTTAGGAAGGTTATTTACATAACTCTCTGTTGGTTCAAACCTTAATACATCATTTACTCGGTTTAAGTGCTCTCTACTATAATAATGTCTACCTAAACCTGTTACTCTACCTTCATCATCAATCGCTGCAATTGGTATTTGTGCATCATCATAAATATGACGTATGGCTCTACCATTATTATTTATAGTTAATGCTGGTAGGTCATTGTTATCATAACTAGTCATTGTTACTTGTACAGGAATTGGACGTATTAATAAATCATCTATTAATAACCCATTGGTTGTTTGTAATAGAGGTACTTCTCCAATAGCTAATATACTTTCAAAATACTGCCATGTATTTGTAGCTGTAAATAGATCATCGTCTCCGTCTTTTACTATTGTAAGTGTAGCATTAGATGCTCCTACATTATTTTTTATCCAACCAGAAACAACATGTCTAGCATCAGGTGCATCAGTTAAAGATAACACAGAACCCAAAGGTCTTATAGTTCTATTACCAAAAGTAGCACTAAACTCCCCAGAATGCCCACCTAATACAACAGTTCCTCCTAATGAATCAGAATTTCCAAAATCATCAAAATGATAATACTTTGTTGTAGCATTAGAACTATACACGTTTTCTCCTCTAAATGTAGCTATTGGTTTTTCATTATCTGAATCCATTAGCATACTATGATCAAGTTCATCAGCATCTTTCCAAGCAACAGCAATACCTGATTTTTCATCTCTTTTGGTAATGGTTTTTGTTGCAATCCAATTATATGGATTCCTTTCTGAACGTTCTATTAAAGTTTCAACGTTCGTTTTTACATCATTATGATGTGATGACAAACTTGTTAGTCTACTTCTTAGTTGAGTGATTTGATTCGTTATAGAACTTATATTACTTCGTAAATCACTACTTGTTAAAAGATTTGGAAGATTAGTATTTGACAAAGATTCTAGTGCCGTAACATACCCTGAAATTACACTTACATCTTGGCTAATTAAATTAATCACATTCTGATAAACTGAAGGCTCTAATTCACCTGAATGTAATACATTTAAGCTATTGCTATTGATCTTTTCCAGTTTATTAGAAAATGTTGAATAAGCGTTATCGATACCTCTAAAAAGAGTTAGCGTATTTTCTACTTTAGTTTTATCAGGTGCATTATTGTTAACCAAGCTTTCTATTTCTTCTTGTTTTTCTCTAATTTCAATGTTCTTCTGGTCTATATCTCCTTGAAACTCTACTATACTTTCCTTAAGGTTTTTTATCTGATTTTCATATCTTTTAATCTGAGCAGCGTATTCTACAGCAACATAAATTCCGTAAAAAGGAATAAATACTTTTGGAAAATTTTCTCTTCTATATCTTCCCCAATCACGATAAGTACTAGATATACTTCTAGAATTTACATTTATTTGTTCTCTCAAACTACTAACAACTTCCTTTAGATCTAGTATTTCTCTATTAAGCTGGTCTGTACGAGTTTTATTAGTTGTAAATTCTAACATATACGCTTCTAACCTTCTTCTATATTGATCTAACCCTTCTTGTAAAGTTTTTATTGACTCAAAAGATTCTGAAAAAGAATTTTGCAATGCTACCCCTGCTTGAACAGTTTTAGGTGAATTAGGGTTTAGTCGTATAAAGTCCAATTCATAGTTTTCTGCTAAAGTTTCTTGCGCTAATAAATTAGCTGCTGGTAGACTTACTTTTGATGTATAAAGTTCTTTTATATCCTCTTTCTCATTAGCTAACTTATACATTGTTTTAGGTAAAGACAGTTCTTTCTCATTTACCATAAAACTCCCATAATCAGTATAGTCAAGTTTTTTTATTACTTCTGCATTACCACCTATCTGGGTCGTTTCTGTTTTACTTAAACGTTCTGTTAATCGATTTGATAATAAAACATCTTCATTCACTTCTGAAACATATACATAAGAGGTTTTATGTAGTTCTTCTTCTCCATTAGGACTTGTACCTTTTATTACTTTATTACGCATACGTAGTCCATGATGAATAAACTTATAGTCCTTAACAGTTCTATGAATTACACCATCTAATACATGTACGTTCTCAATAGGGCGCACTTGATAGTTTTTAGTAATTCCTAATGAGGCACCTTCTCCTGTTCTTTCTAAAATATCATGTTCAAAAACTTTGTAATACGTATAATCCCTAGAAACTGCCTCTTGATTTTTATTATAAACTATAGTTGCATAAGGATGTCCTTGTAAGACATTAATATTACCATTATCGAATCCTTTATGATAGTCTTCTTTATATTTACTATCATAGCGTACTAACTGGTCTTCAGAAATTCGTTGTACTTCAGGTTGAGATGGATATCCTGTTATATTGATTCCATCCTTTCCATAAGCATTGTAACGGTTGTAATAGTAATGCGTTATATATCCATCATCCGTTTCCTCTAAGGCTATAGCCTCATTCACAGGATGATCTGTACTACTTGGGATATCCGTAGTTTTTCCATAAAATGCAATTCCTGATCCTGAGTCATAAGCTATTCCATCTGTTCCATAACGATAATGATGATATCCTAAGGATTCATTCCCTTGTTTGATGCTCACTTTTACTACCGGATAATCGTATAAAGTAGTCTCATTTAAATTTCTTCCTGCAACCTTATGTAAGGTTACATTACTAGCTTCTCTATATGAAGGCCTGCTATTACGGATTTTAGCTGTAGCTCCAATAGTAGGATGAACCCTTGTTAAAAAAGGATTTTTAGTTACATAACCATTTGCTTCTACAGGTCCATAACTAACATAAGCTCCTCTTCCTACCGTTGCTGATAGTGAATCTTGATGTACAACTCTATCATAAAAAGGCAACTCTACAGATTTGTATACCTCTCCATTATGTAATTGCTTTACATAGTTCTTTAATCCTGCTGGAGTTTTTAATGTATATGGAATAAAATTATCCTTTATACCATTAGTTCCTCCTACCAAAGTAGTCGTATTATCTAATGTAAATATATCATCTGTAACATTCTCCCAGATACCATTAGGTTGTCTGTTAAATAATTTTCCATTAGTAGAAATAAAGTTATTAGCTATAGAAGTACTCTTATGGTTGGTACCTATAATATCTTTAGCTATTTCTTTAGCTATAGGTCCTACTAGAGAAGATGCAAAACCAGCAACATTAGAAGCTTCGTTAATAACAGACATTGTTTCTTCTGCTACCCCAGCTAATTCTCCTGCAATAGGAATCACTAAAGTTGCTACTTGAATAGCTACATTTAAAGTTTCTGATGACGTATTAATTGCCTGTAAAACAAACTCTGAGGTTGGAATTTGCTCTGTAGAAGCATTTGAAATTAAACTCCATGCATTCTCTCTAGTTCCCAAAGCATTAGGATTAAATTGATAAAACTCAGGGGTCTTGTATGTTTTATCTGTATCTTCTACCAAAGCTGAAGTTACATCATTTCCAAAACTGCTTGTATAATATGGTGAACTAATTTCTTTACCATAAAACTCTTTATTTCCTACATATCTAAATGCATAATTCTTTCCATTTGCGGGTACATCAGATAGATTAGGCACTAATAAACTATGCGACTGCCCTACTTTGTTAATTACATCACCTACAATAAATGTATTAATACCTTCTTGTCCAAATGCTGAATGCAAGTGCTGCAAACTTATCTTACTATAATCTTCACTCCACACTATTGCATAAGTACTATTTATCTTATTAATATCAGGGGTCAATCCTGCAAGAAGATCTCCAAAAATTGGTGCATCTGAAATTGTTGGGTATTTATTCTCATCTAAATTGCTATAGGTTTGTAGCACCGCAAAAGAGTTCCCTAAATCTACATCTATATTTCCATCTCTTCCTAATAGCTCTCCTAATCGTTGTATCTTTGATGAATATGCTTCATCAGGTTCATTTTCTTTTTGTGCTAAACCTGCTGCTACTTTAGCTTTTTTATTAACCTGTTTATTAGACTGGTTCCATTTCATATTTTCATCATGATGGAAAATAGTTATGTCTGCATTTACTCCATAAGAATCTGTAATCACAGCTAAAATCATATTATTTTTAGCTGTGATAGCTGAACGGTGTTGAGCTTTTTGCAACTCAGTTTCTCCTCCTAAGTTAAATACATCATTTAATTGATCTTCCACTAAATGAGTTCTGGTTTCAATTAGCTCATCAAAATCTGACTTTAAGACTGTAAAATCTGTATTCCAAATAAGCCCATCCCAGCTATAGATATACATAAAATCAGTTAACTCATCTAGTACTACTACAAAGTTATCTCCAGAATCCATGGTAAAAAACTTACTTGTAATTTTAGCCACTTCTCTGCTTAAATCCCATTGCCCAGGTACTAGTGTATTCTTCCTAAAAATATCTATCTGAGAGCCTCCTAAAGACCGTGTAAGCGCAAAAAAATCTTTTTCCATCGTAATATGGTATACTTTTCTTGGAAATTTTTCTTGATCTTTTGTTCTTTTTTCATAAAGTCTTTTTAAATTAGCTATAAATGAATTTCCTCCAAATATATTTTCAAAATACGTCTCTAAAGAAGACAAGACATCTAATGCTACATCTTTTATAAGTTGCCCTGTTCCATCAAACCAATCTTTTATAGCCTTTTTTACATTCTTTTTAGCTATTAAATCATCTCCTACCCGATATATTGTTTTGGATGCATCTGTAACAGCATTATTTAAAGCATTAAAAGCTTCTGATAAAGGCACAATTCTTCCTATAAACCTTCCCAGATCTTCTTTAATACTTTTCCATATACTTTGAGTATAACCATCTTTAGCTCTATAATTATCATAAAAATAATCATCAAAAACACCTTTATCATCCTCTATCCAACGATCCCCTATCCATTGGTACACTTTTACATAACTTTTACGATTGGATATATCCATAGATTCGAAAATAGCCACTACATAATCGGTTCCATAGAATAATTGTGGTGCTGTCCATGGTACTCTTTCTGCATCTGGATATTCTGGATTCTGAATCCTATCAGGAAAAGTAATCGGGATATTTTTAGATGCTCCATTAATTTGCTGTTTCCCATAATGATAACCATAACTTATTCCATCTGGTAGTGTTTGTTGCTTTAACGCTCCATATAAAGCTCCTGTATTGGGGTTGTATAAATTTGTGCCAGTAGCTGTCAAGTTAGCGTTAACTCCATCTATACTTGTTCCATCTTCATTTTGTTTTAATCCAAAATAATCGAATACTGTGGCTGGTTTATAACGATCTTCTCTTGAATCGTTGTAATTAATAGAAGTTAGCATTCGTTTTTGTAAGGCAGTTCCTTCTTTTAAAAACTCATACCCTAATACAACTTCTTTTTGCAAATCTCCTCCTCTGTTGTATAAACCTATTTTAGAAATATACTTACGTTCGTAACGTTCTTGATAAGCATCTTGATCATTGGTTAGATCAACTTCTCCATCAATCATGTTCTGATGCTCTGTATGCGGATCTTGATATTCATTTGAAGTTTTATCTGCATAAGTAAACCGAATTGTTTTATTACGTAATCCTTTTACTTCTTTTAAATAGGTAGCTCTGGTATGTCTTTTTGAATTAGTAGCACTTCCTACTTGCTCTTCTTCTTGCATATAGGTAAGTTGTACTTGCTCTCCATAAATATCTTCTATTGCTGAAAGATTATACGCTACAGGTACACAACTTTGATTATCTGGAATTACGGAACTACCAATCCAGTTATCCCATTTAACATTATATTCTACACTATTAGAGCGGTGCTTTACCAAATTTCCTAATTCAGGTATTTCAGTTTTTTTAGGTGTAATTGTAAAATTACCATCTCCGTAAATATATATATTCCCATCTGGATGAAAGAATTGCCATTGATCTTGGTCTAATATATGCTTAATTACCCAATCTGATTGTTTGGCAATACGGTATTCTTTTACTCCATTCGTTTCACTTATAAATAATAAAGAATAGGTATTTCCTTCATTATACAACAAAAATGTATCATCTTCTGTATTTCCTGTTTGTTGTGTTAAACGAATTACTTTGTTTTCTGGATATGTCCATCCTAAACCAATAACCCCTTGTTTCTGTTCTAAGTTCCAAGTACTCGCTTTGTTTTGTACTCCTTCACTATTATAAGTTAAAAAGGCTTTATATCCTTCAACAGAAAATAAGGATTCGTGAAAACTTACATTTCCAGTTCCCATTTCAACATTTTTAGCAGCAACACTACCTCCGTTTGAGTTTTGAGTAGTTGTATTCATTACGGAAGAATCATCTTCAAAAAAAATGGATCGGGCATATGCTGGACTCGGGAAAAAACTAGTAAATAACATTAGCGTCCATAAAAAATGAGCGCCTAGTTTTCTGCTTTTGCTTGTACTCATAAAATTTTAATTTGTTTAATAATTAAGCAGCTAAAGTAGTATGAGGCATATTTCAAAAAAAATTATAGTTGTCTTACTAATCATTTTTGGTACACAAAAACAACATAAACACATCACTAATAATAATTTAATAAAAAAACATAAAAAACTGAGACATCAAATGGGACATCAAATGAGACATCAAATGAGACATATGATAAGGTTATCTAAAATATATTTTGATACAAAAAAGCAATCTTATTTTTAATAAAATAGAATTTTGTTTGTTACTGTTTTTCTATTGAAATAACCTTATTTATATTGTAATAGTTATATAATATCCTCATAAGACCGATAAAACATTATATCTTTTTGGTTTACAACTAATATAGTTAGGTAAAACACTTCGTTATCTAAGTTAATTAATAAGCCAGCTTAGTAAAATAGTAAGCTAATGGAGTTTGTAGCATAACTAACAGGGTATCTAACCCTAATAGTTAAGTAAAAAAATAAGCCAGCTTGGTAATTAACCAAACTAGCTTATTATAAAACCTATATGTATAGGTTACTTACCACAATATAGTGGTTACTCAACAGGTGCGTCTGATACAGTACCAGAATTACTTCCTGTAATGCCTTTTTTACTAAAAAATTGTGCTAAATCTGTTTGTTTTGCTTCATAACCTGCTACCGAAGTACTATTTTTATACTTGGTATAATTATACTCTGTAAGTGTGTCTTGATAATTATCCCAATCGTGTAGAATCTTGGCATTTTTTAGGCCCATGTGTAAATTACCAAAACGTTGTAATAGCATTTCTATAAAGTTACGAGAAGCAAAATCTCTAGTAAATTCTTCCCAGTCTATATCTGGGCTACTTAATTGAGGCTGATTCTCTCGATACTCTTTTACTTTGTTAATTACTAATTTGTTTTGCTCGTTTACACTACCATATTGCCTACGCTCATCTGGTGTAAGGTTTGCTAGTTTGTTGGCTAAAGCAGTTTCTAAAGTTGTTAAAGCATCTTTAATAGCAGTTTGTTCGTCACTAGTAAAGTGACGCGATTCAAAATTGTTAAATCGCATTTCTTTTTCATTTTAAATTAATACTAATTAAATATATTGTTTTAAACCCAAAACAACAAACTCATTAACAACACATTAACACTTTAATTTAAAATAACTGTAAGTAATTTTATAATGTTAAGACCTATAGAAAAATTAACTCCCCCATGACTATTAAAATATTTATAGAAATATTAAATTTTCTGATATTTTCACAAGCAACAATTTTTGGTTTACAATTTATTCTATCAAAAGATAGATATAGAAATATTTTATTTCTAGGAATATTATTAGTTACTATTGGTATAACTAATTTTCCTTCATTATTTACTTTTTTAGACCTAAGAATAGTTCATAAAAATCTTTTTATGCTTTTTATGCTTTTTTTGTCTATCCCCTTTTTTTATATACATTTACTTACCTATAAAAAATCTAATTTTCATTCTAAAGACTTCCATTTTATTCTACCTAGTATTATTGCTTTTATAACTAGTTTTATAATATTATATTTTAAAATAGAAATAGACACAAAATATTTATCTAGTTTACATATTCTTCTTTTCACTGGAACTTTTTTAAATTTCTTTTTAGCTTTAATAATTATTCCTTTCGTTTTTAATAATTTACATAAAAACGAATACTCTTTTAAAACTATTGGTTTAGAGAATTTAATACGAATTTATACTGCGCTATTGTTTTTAAGTTCTTATCCTATATTATTAATATTTAATAACAATGTTTACATTAATATAATTGTTAGCTCTATACTATTACTATTAGTATATTGGTTTATTATTGAAGGATGTACTCCATTCTTAATTAAGAAAAAAACAATAAAAAAAGAAACTATAGCTGTATTATTACCTAAAAATATAGAAGAATTACAAAAAAAATTTCACATCATAAATTCTTATATAGAAGAAAATGAAGCTTACAAAAAAAGCTCTCTAACATCCAAATGTTTGGAAGGATCTATCGGAATTCCTTCAACTAAAATAGCCAAGGCTATTAATTTTATAACAGGTTTAAATACAAAAACTTATTTCAATAAGTTACGTATACAAAAATCAATAGCACTTCTAAAAAGTCCTGAACATAAACACTATACTATAGAAGCTATTGGTAAGGAAGTTGGATTTGAATCTAGAACTACTTTTTACCGTGCTTTTAAAAAAGAAATGAACTGTACTCCTAAAGAATACCAACAAAAAATTACCACTAATTCTATTTCTTAAAATTATTTCATTTAAACTCATTACAAGTAGTATAACTATTTAGGTTTTCTTCCTTTCCTTCTCTACTTTATAACTTTAATTTAAAATTATCACTAAAAATACTTATTGTATATTGAGTAATGAAACTCTAAAATAAATTTTAGATGCCTTAACTGAATGTACGTATTATATAAAATGAGAATATGATTGTTTTTTTCTTTCTGATTTCGACAATGCTCAATCATCAGAAGAAATATTTGAACTGATACTTTAAAAATCTTTTTTCGTTTTTAACAAACTTGACTTCTCTCTAATTTTTAACTCAGAGTAGATTTACTCTCTAAAGTTTATCTATTCCAATGTAGAACAGTTAAAAAATGTTTCAAAACTCTGTTTTGATACTTTAATCTACATGTAAAAAACAAAAAAGTAACATAATTGAACCTTTATATAAGTGATCTTTAGAGAAAATAAGTATCAAAAAAAACTTTTGATACAAATGCTATTCCTGTAAAACATGGATAAGAATATATCTTTGTAGTAGAAAATCAAAACAATAACATTTCCGGAAAAATATTGTTTCTCAGATTTAAAATATTAACCTTTAATAATTTTAACATGAAAAAAAATAATTCATTTTTAAAGTCATTTATATTATCTGGTATCTTTTTTTTGGGAATATTATCCTCATGTAATACAGAAGACTCTGTTGATAAATTAGAAATAGATGCCACCGTTAAGGCAAAAAAATTAGATAATACCCCAATAACATCTTCTAGATCAAGCAATACACTTACGAGTACAGTTCTTAGTGCTGCAAGTTTTACTTTTACACAAAGAGGCAGTAATGCTGATGATTTTTTTAGCAATTTTAATTTTGGTGAGCTATATGATGGAAACACTAGCAATGGTATTGGTGTAGGTAGATTTACAGGTGGTAATACTTTTTTCGATTTAGATATTCGTTTTAATTCACCAATTACAATTAACGACCTTACTATATATGGTCGTTTTACGGGGTATCAAGTTTTTTTATTTAATGAAAATGGATCTACTACTCCTAGTTCTCTATCAACAAGCACTTCTGATAAAGTTTCTTTTACTAATAATAATCCAAGTAGATTAATTACAGGTATACGTATAAGATTTAGAGGTAGTTCAGGTATTCTTTTAGTTGGAGGATTATTTGAAATTGAAATTACTACTCCAAATAATCTTGCCTCAAACCAACCCGTAGCACTTAGTACCAGTTCCCCTACTCCAGGAGATTTTGGAGCAAATAATTTGGTTGATGGTAATCTATTTGATCTGACACATACTAATGATTTTAGACAAGCATGGGCTAGAATAGATTTGGGAAGAAATTACCAATTAGATAGAATAGTAATTTTTAATAGAACAGATAATTGTTGTGTAAATAGATTAGGTAATTTTAATGTTATAGCATCTACAAATCCTATAAATGAAATAGATAACGATCTAGATAGAGCTGTAGAAGGCTTAAATAATGGTATAACTACTCCTCCAATTTCAATAACTAATATTGAAAATTCTCCCGGTTTTGTAAGAAGGATTTTTGATAGTACAGGTGGGCGTAGTGTTATTGGATTAAACTTTTCTGGTGAAACTGCAAGGTATGTATATGTTCTACAAGAATCATCAAATGTAGCGCTTAACTTAAGAGAAATCCAAATTTTTGGACGTGAAGTTTCAAATTAATCAGTAAACTTCATCATATATTGTTTTTATAACCCTCGTTAAGTACGAGGGTTTATCATTTTAAATTAGCTACCTAAATTACTTCAAAAAAAGTTGCTTATAACGATAAGTAGACAATATAATTTTATTTTTATGATGACATTAAAAATCATTATAAAGAGTGTTTTACCAAATAACTTCGTTACAAAACAAATAAAGTTACTCAGAATAAAACATCATATCAACTCCAATGTTTTTGTACGTTGTATTTTTTTTGTTTCTGTTTCTATAAATTGTTTTACAAAATAGATTTCTTTAGGTATTTCGTATTTGTGTAGTGTGGTTAGTTGAGAAATCTGTTTATTTAATTTCTCGACTGCGTTCGAAGTGGCATTATCTTCTATGATTAGAATTAACTTCTCTCCTAATTTTTCATCTGGAATTCCTGCAACAAAAAATCGATTCGTAAGTATTTGTGCTAGTTTTTCTTCTATTTGTTCTGGGTGTAGTTTTACACCTCCAGAGTTAATTACATTATCATAACGACCTAGCCATTCAAATTGAGTATCTGACACTAATTGTACAATATCGTTCGTTACTACCATTTCATCTGAAACTTTTGGCGCTTTTATTAGCAAACAGTTTCGATCGTCTCGGTAAATTTGAACGTTAGTAAGTACTTTATAAAAGTTAGGTATTCTATCTATATGGTTTAGTTTTTTAACTGCAATATGCGTAATTGTTTCCGTCATTCCATAGGTAGCATATACTTTTGTTGGTATATCTTGAAGCTGTTTTCTAAGGGAACCAGACACCACTCCTCCTCCAACAATTAGCTTTTTTATTCGATGAATATCTTGTAATGAGTTTTCTAATTGTAAGGGTACCATTGCAGAAAAATCGTAGACTTTTTCTGTCTTTATTAATGGATTTGAGATTGGTGCTACTATATCTAAATGCCATCCTAACGTTAGCGCTCTAACCAGCATCATTTTTCCAGCTATATAATCAACAGATAAACATAATAAAGCTGTAGTTTTTTCTTTTATGTTGAAAAACTCCCCTGTAGCTAAAGTTGAGTTTTTCATATATTCTTTTTTTAACTGAATAGGTTTTGGCGTACCTGTAGATCCAGAAGTTTTTACAATTACATATTCTTTTTCATCAAACCAATCTGTTAGAAATTCTTTTAAAGAAGTATCTTCTTTTTTACAATATGCTAATACTTCTTTATCACTAGAAAAATGTATTCCGTTTAATTGAAAATTGACATGAAAACTTCTCTTTTTCATAGTAACACTATTATCCTAGTCCTTCTATTTGCTGAATTTCAGTATCTGTAGGTTTTTCTACTTTACCAAATAATTTCTCTTGCCAGTTTTTCCATCCATATTTTTTAGAAAGAATGAAAAACATGAGTGGATACAATACTAAAACAGGGAAAAACATTTCAAGACTTACAGAAGGTTCTGAGTGATCTATATACAATGCATCTGTTTGAAAAACGGTCCAATTTGTTGTTACAAAAACGGCTGCTGTAATATTATTAATTGCATGAAAACCTAAGGCTAACTCAGTTCCTTCGTCCATTAAGGTTAATACTCCATAAAACAATCCTGTTCCTATATAAAACACCATTGTTATATATCCTAGTTTTGCTACTTCTGGATTTGCAGCATGTAATAATCCAAAAATACTACCTGTTAAAACTAACGGTAACCATCTATTTTTAAATAAAACTCCAAAACCTTGTAATAAATAGCCTCTAAATAATAATTCTTCAAAACTTGTTTGTATTGGTAAGAATACAAAAGAAACAAAAACTAATGTAAAAAATGGTACAGGCTTAAAATTCCAAGTATAATCTTCTGGAGACATTAGTATTCCAACAGCTACTGTTATAACCGCTACAACTCCCCATGATATAAATGCAAACCAAAATCGTTTCCAATCAATTTTATCTCTTGAAGTTATTAATGTTTTGATGCTACGTTTATGAATGTATTTTATACATAAAAGCAGTGTAAGTAATCCTATTGCAAACATTAGAATTACTAAAAACAAATATAAATTACTATTAATTCCTAGCCCTGCAAAGCTGTCTTCTGCTGCTTTTAAAAAGCTTGTTGCATCTCCAGCTTTAGCTATGGCTACAACAACTAAAGGAAGTACTCCAAAAAATTGCCATCCAACTAGAACAGCTATGATTGTTATTAAATATAAATACCATTCGTTCCTGCCTTTATAAGCTTGCTGTATGTAATTCATAATGTTATTTTAAATTAAAATCCCATGATAAGGATGTATTATATTTTAATGCTCCGTTTTCTACTTGTAATGGACTCTCAAAATTATTGGTAAATAAACCTCCTGTTCCTAAGCCTTGCGGCATATTACTTTGTAAAGTGTATGTCCATTGCGCTATTGCATTTAACCCAATATTACTTTCTAAAGCAGAAGTAATCCACCAACCGATATTGTTTTTTTCAGCTATTGAAATCCATTCGTTACTTCCTATTATACCTCCTACCAAACTTGGTTTTAGGATAATATATTGCGGTTGTATGGTTTGTAGCAATTTCTCTTTTTCTGTTACAGAAAAAACTCCTATTAATTCTTCATCTAATGCAATTGGTAATGGTGTATGTTCACATAATTCTGCCATTTCTTGCCATTGCCCCTGTTTTATAGGCTGTTCTATAGAGTGTAAATGAAATGCTGATAATTGTTTTAGTTTTTCTAAAGCATCTTTAGGTGTAAAAGCACCATTTGCATCTACTCTTAACTCTATCTCTTCTGGAGAAAATTCACTTCTGATATACGCCAATAAACGTAGTTCCTCTTCAAAATCAATTGCTCCAATTTTCATTTTTATGCATGAAAAGCCAGCTGCTATCTTCTCTTTAATTTGGGTTTTCATGAATGTTTTATCCCCCATCCAAATTAGTCCATTTATTGGAATTGGATTTTCATTGTATATGAAATCTGAAGGAAATAACTCAAAAGAAGTTGTTTTACTGTTTAGTGATAACAATGCTTGTTCTAATCCAAATTGAATAGAAGGAAACTCTATTAATTCTGAAAGTAATATAGCTTCATCTAAATTAATATTTTCACACAACCATTGTAGTTTATCTTCATAATCTGGTCTATCATCGGTACTTAATCCTTTGAACACTCCACATTCTCCTATACCTCTTTTCCCTTCTCTTGTGAGTATTAAAAAATAGGTTTCTTTGGTTTTTAAAACTCCTCTTGAAGTACCACTAGGTCGTTTAAATTCTAATATATATTTATGAAAATTTGCTTGAATCAATTGCTTTGTTTTTAAACTATTCAGGAAACTAAACTATTTAGTTTTTACCGCTTTCAATAAAAGATTTAAAGTTATTTAAATACCCTTGGTCTTGTCCTTTTAAAACGGATTTGAAATATGGGAAAGTACAACTCAATAAATACGAATTACTTTTACAAATAGAGTTATTTGTTATTGTTGTAACGCCATTTTCAAAACTAAAAGTATAATCGTCTGTTTTTAGCATATTTCCAGCATCAAAATACAATGTCACCTTTTCATTAGGCACATATGCCATTACCTTTTCTTGTAATGTAATTTCTTGACCGTCTCTACTCGTTACAACCATTTTATAAGTACTTCCTGTTTTCCCAGGCTTTTCATCTATAGCTTCAATTGATTTTAACTCAGGAATCCAATTTCCAATTTTTTCGCTATTGTTAAACATTGAAAAAACCTCCTCTATTGGTTTGTTTATAGAAACTTGTGTGGTGTACTTTGTTTCTTTAAAAATAAGTCCTGTTGATAGAAATATAACTGCTATGGCTATAATAATACCTAATATTATTTTTATTCTCTTCATCTTAAATTACTATGGATGCTCCTATTTCTAATGTTACTAATTCTTTATTTGCTTCTGAGAATTCCTTTATTGCATTTGCTACATCTATTTCTATTGGTGGAAATGTATTATAATGACAACCTATTACCTTATTACATTCAACTAGATTTGTTGCAATGATTGCATCTTTTACTCCCATTGTAAAATTATCTCCTATTGGAAGAATTGATGCTGTTAATTTTGTCGTCATTGGTATTAATTTCATATCCATAGTTACGGCTGTATCTCCTGCAATATATAAAGACGTATCTCCTGCTGTTACAACAAAACCTCCAGGTTGTCCTCCATAAGTTCCATCTACAAAAGATGATGTATGGACTGCATTTACATATTTAGCTGAAAAGGTTTCTGTAGTAAAAGTTCCTCCATGATTTACCGGGTGTCCTTTTAAATTCTTTGCTCCGTAATACATTACAATTTCATAATTAGAAATAATGGTCGCTCCAGTTCTTTCTGCTATTGCTTCTACATCTAATACATGATCTTGATGTGCATGTGTTATTAGAATATAATCTGCTTTAATTGTATTGATATCTATATGTGAAGCTTTTGGGTTTCCTGTAATAAAAGGATCTACTAAAATGTGTGTGTTATTTACTTCTAATCCAAAACATGCATGTCCGTAAAAGGTTATTTTCATGGTATTGTCTTTCTTGTTAGTTTGTTTCTCTTATAAAATTACAAAACGTTGCCTAGTCCAAAAAGTATGGCAAATAAAAACGTGCTTAAAGCTACTTTCTTCAATTCCCCATCTAGTAATACTTCTTCTTTGTTATTATATACAAAAAATAAGTGCTTTACTAATGGTATGTAAGCAACTAAAAATAAAAACTGTAAAGGTGTTCTATATTGAATAGCTGTGTACAATAATGCGAATAATAATGAAGACCCTATTAAATAATAATGATAATATTTTGCAAATTCTGCACCTATTTTAACTACAATAGTACGTTTTCCTGATTTTGCGTCATTTTCTCTATCACGCATATTATTTAAATTCAATACTGCTGTACTTAATAAACCAATAGAGAATGCAGGTAAGAATATGGTAAAGTTAATCTCTTTTGTATATAAAAAATAGGTTCCTACAACTGCTAACAAACCAAAGAAAAGAAACACAAAAATATCACCAAATCCACTGTACCCATAAGCAGAATTCCCTACTGTATATTTTATTGCCGCAATAATGGAAGCTATTCCTAAACCGAAAAACAACAATGAGTACATAAAGTTTTCTTTTCCAAATGCTGTATAGATTAATGCAATAGCTACAATTAGTGTAAAAATCGTAGTTACAATCATAGCATTTTTCATTTGTTTTGGTGTTATTGCTCCAGATCCTACCATTCTAGCTTCTCCTTTTCTATTTGCATCGGTTCCTTTTACTCCATCTCCATAATCGTTTGCAAAATTAGATAACACTTGAAATCCAATAGTGGTTAAAATTGCTAACCAGAAAATAGAGGTTAACCAAAAATATCCTTTAAAACATCCTGGGTTATTGATATAAGCTATTTCATATCCTAATGCGCTCCCTACTATAATTCCTGAAACAGAAAGTGGCAAGGTTCTTAATCGTGCAGCTTTTATATAATTTTTTACATCCATTTTTCGTTGCTTGTCTCTACTTTGTATAAAATATGATTATAAATTTCCATAGCTCTATTTGTTGGCACACTTGGTATTTTAATTTTTCCAGCGGCAGTTTGCAAAACAATATTTACGATGTTTCGTCTTCTTTGAAAAATTGTTTGTACCGTTTCTATATTTTGAATTTTAAACAATGCTATATAAGTAGCTTTTGTTTCTATAATTCCTCCTCCTACCATTAGAAGATTCTCTGAAAACTTAAAATACTTCTTCTTTATTTTCTGATAGGAAATTATTGTCAATAGCGGTATAAATAATAGATTTATGTATACTAAATGAATCATTTCAGAAAAGAAATACACTCCAAGGTTTAGTAGTAATACAAATAGTAAATTTCTAAGAATTATTCGTTGTTGATAGTATACATGTGGTCTCTCCTTTTCCGTAGTTTCAAGTTCTTCTGTAGTAAATAATGTATGTTTTATTTGTGATAATTGATATGCATTGCAACCTACAATTTTTATCAGTTTATCTTTCTTTTTATTTATAACACCACTTACTGCTTGTTTAAAAACTACATACGATATTCCCAGCTTCTTTTTAATTGGATTTGTTGTAATGGTAATACTTTGTACTTTTTCTCTTTTTAAAACAATTAATTTCTTATTTATTAATCCTTGCTTTATTTCAAAGGCGTTGTCTTTAATTGTAAAA
Source organism: Tenacibaculum amylolyticum (assembly GCF_964511145.1). NCBI lineage: Bacteria > Pseudomonadati > Bacteroidota > Flavobacteriia > Flavobacteriales > Flavobacteriaceae > Tenacibaculum > Tenacibaculum amylolyticum. Next base: position 253,021 of record NZ_CAZEFZ010000063.1, on the reverse strand, counting down.
ATTAAATCATAATGACGTAAAAATACACGTATAAAAGAGCTGATAATAGCTATGATAAGTAAAATAATAAATAGGCCTACCATTAACATTAGACTTCCAAAAATCAAGTCTTTTCCTTTACTCATGTAACCTTTTAAGACATCTTCTCCTACAAAGTTTTTAAAAACATCTTGTATTTGCTGGTAAAAACCTATTAATAATGCTAAGAAAATCCCTAAGCTTTGAATATGATTTTCAGATAAACTAACCTTAAACAAACTTTTAAAATCTATTTTTAAAAGCGGTGGGACTTTGTCTTCTATAATTTCAGTTTCTTCTTCTGTTATTGGTTTCTTTTTAACCGATATAATTTCTCTTAATGCTTCTGCTGCTTCTAATGACAATGCTTTAATAGAAATCTCGGTTTTATCAGAACCTGCAGTTTCTATACGAACTTCGTATACATTAATTAGTTGTTGAATTAAATTTTGAGAAAAATTGATATTTTGTATTCTATCAAAAGCAATAGCTGTGTCCTTTTTTGAAAAAATCCCTCTTTTCAAAATAAAATAAGTTCCTTCAATTTTAAATTGAAAGTTTCTAAATAATAAGTATGATCGTATTAGTAAAAAAATAAAGAGTACTGATAACCCTAAAATTAAATAGTTTTTTCCTGAAGTACTAAGTAAGTTTAGTTTGGTAAATAACAATAAAAAAACGAACCAAGTCGCTTTAAAAATCTTAATGATTAAATTACCATACATAACAACAATTCCTTTTAATGATTGTCGTGAATATTCGGAAAAATCAAAAGTTTTACTCATTAATTTTTTGGGTAATAAACTCTTTTATTTGCAATGCTTTTTCTCTAGATATTCCTCCTACCTCTAAATCGTCGCTACTATCTCCTGCTGTGAATACACTTATTGTAGCCAATTTAAAAATTCTAGAGAATACTCCTTCAGTTATTTCTATATGTTGAATTCTAGAAAATGGTACCGTAACCATTGTTTGTGTTAGCAATCCACTTTTATAAGAAATATCCTTATCTCTAACTACATATTTTCTTTTGGCAAAACCTGCAATTAAAAGTATAATAGCTACAATAAAAATTATACCAAAAAGGATATAAAATAACGTTTTGTCTTCAGGTAATCTTTTCTTTAGAAGGTATTCGATAAGTAGCATAAAAAATAAAAAACCACCAATAAAATAGCTTATAGTACTCATTAGAATTACTTTTAAATAGTTTTTTTCTACTTTCTCAAAAGTAACTTCAGCTATATCTGGGTAGTTTTTTATTTCTTTATTTTGAAATTCTTGCATTCTTATAAGCTATTAGCTTCTGCAATTAATTCAGCAATATCTTTTACAACGATTTGGTCTTCTTTCAAGTTGAATTTCACACCATCTGTCATCATAGTATTACAATACGGACAACCTGTTGCAATAATCTCTGGATTTGTTTCTAGAGCATCTTTTGTACGTAGAATATTAATATCTAAATCTCCTCTTTCTGGTTCTTTAAACATTTGTGCTCCACCTGCTCCACAACATAATGCTGTAGATTTATGACGCTTCATTTCTGTTGCATTCACACCTAGTTGATTGATTAAATCACGTGGTGTTTCATATACATCGTTAGCACGCCCTAAATAACAAGGATCGTGGTATGTTAAGCGTTTTCCTTTTAAGTTTTCACTTTCAATAGTTAGTCTTCCTTCTTCTACTAACTTATGAATGTATTGCGTATGATGATATACTGTATAATTTCCCCCTAAACCTGGGTATTCGTTTTTTAACGTATTAAAAGAGTGTGGATCGCAAGTAACAATTGTTTTTACTTCATAAGCATTTAATATTTCAATATTTGTTATTGCTTGCATTTGAAATAAAAACTCATTTCCTGCTCTTTTAGCAGCATCTCCTGTTGAACTTTCTTCGGTACCTAATACTGCAAAATCAACATTAGCTTGGTGTAAAATTTTCACAAAAGATTTTGTGATTTTTTTAGCTCTATCGTCATAACTTCCTGCTGCCCCAACCCAAAACAACACTTCTGGTTGTTTTCCTTGAGCCATCATATCTGTCATTGTTGGTACGTTCATAATATTGTATCGTTTAAGTTGATTTTAAAAATTTGATATAAAATAAGCTGATAAAAAGCTATGACTATTCGTCTTTCCAGTTTAATCTGTCCATTTGACTATACTGCCATGGTGCACCATTATTTTCAATATTGGTCATCATCATGTTCAGTTCTTGTGGAGCAGCAGATTCTTCCATTACTAAATATCTTCTCATATCCATAATAATAGATAATGGATCGATATTTACGGGACACTCTTGTACACATGCATTACAACTTGTACAAGCCCATAATTCTTCTCTAGTAATGTAACTGTCTAATAATTGCTTTCCATCTGGAACAAATTCACCATTATTGGCATCAATATTTTTACCAACTTCCTCTAAACGATCACGTGTATCCATCATGATTTTACGAGGCGATAATTTTTTCCCTGTTAAATTAGCTGGGCAAGAAGAGGTACAACGTCCACATTCTGTACATGTATACGCATTCATTAACTGTACCCAGTTTAAATCTGTTACATCTGAAGCTCCAAATTTTTCAGGTTCCTCTTCCTCTGCTCCATCTTCTGGCATTGCATAAGGATCTGCATTCGGGTCCATCATCATTTGTACTTCTTTAGTTACAGAAGCTAAATTTGTAAACTGTCCTTTAGGCTTTAGGTTTGCAAAGAATGTATTTGGAAACGCTAATAAAATGTGTAAGTGTTTAGAGTAATATAAATAGTTTAAGAAAATTAAAATTCCTACTATATGAAGCCACCAAGCTGTTTTCTCTATTGTATGTAATGCTTCATGCGAAAATGAATGAAACCAAGGTGCTATAAATTGAGATACTACATTTCCAGCTCCTGCTTCTTGAAATGGAGTGTCCGTAGCATTCATTACTAAGAATAATGTCATTAATACAATCTCAAAGTATAAAATAATATTACCATCATTCTTTGGCCACCCTTCCATTTCTTTATTCCAAAAACGCTTTACACGTTCAATATTTCTTCTTAACCAGAAAACAATTACGGCAACCAATACTAAAAGTGCCATTACTTCAAAAGTTCCAATTAAGAAACCATATAGTCCATTTCCTATAATTGGTTGAAATACTCTGTGGGTTCCAAATAAACCATCGATAACGATTTCGAGCATTTCTATATTAATAAGAATAAAACCTACGTAAACTACAATATGTAGTATTCCAGATAATGGACGGCGTACCATTTTATATTGCCCTAAAGCAATTTTCGCCATGTTTTTCCATCGTTCTGGTTTTCTATCGCTTCTATCTACGTCTTTTCCTAATTTAATGTTGCGAATTAACTTTCGAACATTCATTACAAAATACCCTATACCTGCAATCAAGATGAATGCAAAAAAAATGTTTGGTACGTACTTCTCCATTTATTATTTGTTAGTTTATTGATGTTTCCAATTATCTTCCTCAGAACTATTTGGTGACAATCCTAGAATATCTCCTTCTGTGGTGACACCTAATCCTAAAACCGTTCTATTAGCATAATTAAAATAGCTAACGACTTGGTTTATCTCAAGTATTTCACCATCGGACAGCCCCCGTTCTTTTAGTTCATCTATGTCTGTTTTTGTTATGTAAGCAGCTTCTAGAGTAAGCCTCTTAGCATAACGTAATCCTTCAACGTAAGATTCGTTGGTTATAGTAGTATAGTTGTTTGTTTGTAATTCTTGTTTAATTTTTTCTGCTTTTTCTGAATCTTTTAATAATCGTTCTAAACCAGAAAAATGGTGCCTTACACAATATTCGCAGTTATTTAGCATACTTACATATACTCCAATAACTTCTAAATACCATTTTGGCAATGTATTATTACTATTGTGTAATACATTTTTATATATCGCCATATGCCCAACCATTGTATGCGGTCTAAGGCTATGTACTAGCATTATATTATCTACATTATTGTTTGGACCTGTAACTTTTTCGTATAGTTTCTTCAACTTCCCTTGAGCTTTCTCAAAAGGAATTGTTTTAATCCAACTCATCTATTATTTATCGTTACTAACGTTTTTAGTATTATTTTCTTCATTATATGGTTTTGGTTTTTTTCCAAATAAAGAAAAATGTACAAAACGCTTTGGGTTTAACTTCATTTCTCTTAACAACTCTTCCATTTCTTTAGATGCGTTGGTAAGATTTGTATACATCTGTTCATCAGAAATTAATTTTCCTAAGGTACCTTTACCTTCTTTCATTCCTGCTAAGAGTGTATTTACATTATCTAAGGTAGTCTCTAATTTTTTAACTGTTTTTCCTAAGTCAGCTGCAGCTAAATCTTTAGACACTTTAGAAAAGTCATCTGTAATTTTTTTAGTATTATCTAGTGTTACATCAATCTTAGCTTTATTATCTGCTAATAAAGCATTAACAGATTTCGTAGCTTTATTTAAGTTTGACATTATTTGCTCTAAACCTAAAACACTTCTATTCAAACTATTTCTAGCATCTTTATTTAGTATTTGGTTTAAACCTATTAGTAACGAATCTGCTTCTACCAATACATTTTCCAATTTAGCTTGAATAGGGTTTAATTTTTCTCCAACAGAAGAAAACAAATCTGACTCTATTTCTCCTTGTAAATAGTCTCCAGATTTTGCCATATCACCTTCATAATTTGGAATGATTGCTAAATTTTGTCCTCCCATTAAACCTGCTGGATAGATTTTAGCAACACTTTTTTTAGAAAATTGAAAGTTATCATCTAATGATAATTTCACCAATAAACTCCCTCTCTTTTCAGGTTTTGTATTGAAAGTTATTTTATCTACTTTTCCAACTTTTAATCCATTAATGGTAACAATACTTGCTTGGCTTAGCCCATTAATGTTTTTATATTCCACAAAAAAGAAACGTGAATTTGGACTGAAAAGGTCTTGTCTCTTTAAAAAATTATATCCCCAAATACCTAGAGCTATAATTACTAATGCTATTATTCCTGTTTTTAGTTCTTTTGACATAGGCAAAAATTGCTAGAAACGAAATTACTAATTATTTTTTGGAGATTAGATTAGATTTTATCTAAATTACTGTTTTTTTAAGGCTTCACGTAATGGAATTTTAACACCATCTTTAAAAGCTACGATAAAAGCATCTTTATGACCAGCACTTCTAGCTTTTTTTAAAGCTTCTTTCACCTTTGTAAAACTTTCATTTCCACCATAATAGTATTTAAAGTACTCATCTATTACAAGAACCTCTACGTTTTTTAATCCCCTGAAGTTAAAATTACCATCTGTAAGAGATCTTCTAGAAGCAGCAATCTGAACTTTAAACTCAATTTTACCTGAGCTTTTAGTTTCAGGCTCTTTTTCCTTAGTTTTTGGAGGTCTCTTACCTGTAACAACAATTTCTTTAGATATCTTTTTGGGTTCTTTCTTAGTTACAGTTGCTGTTTTTGGCGTAGTTTTAGGAGTCTTAATTTCTTTTTTATCAGACGGTTTACCTGGAACCTTCCTTCTCTCATAAGCTCTTTTATGTTCAACAGAAGCAACCACTTCTGGTTTCTTCTCTTCTTTTTTAGCAGGTGTTGTCTTTGCTATACTTGATGCTTTCTTTTCCTCTAACGTATTTAATTGTAATCTTTCGAAGTATTTTTCAATAGCTTTAGTAATGGCATTCGCCATACGCAATTGTCCTGTCTTAGAATTTAAGAATTTCCCTTCTGCTTTATTGGTTAAAAATCCTAACTCTATTAAAACACTTGGCATTACTGTTTCTCTAAGCACAAGGAAATTATTCTGTTTCACACTTCTATCAAACCTCTTTACTACAGAAAAATTGTCTTGAACTAAATCAGCAAACTCTAAGCTTTCATCTAAATTATCGGCTTGTAACATAGATAAACTAATTACAGATTCAGGAGAATTAGGGTCGTAATCATAATTTTGCTGGTAATTATCTTCTAAAAGGATAACCGCATTTTCTCGCTTCGCCATTTCCAGATTTTGCTTATTACCACTCAACCCTAGCACAAAAGTACCTGCTCCGTGTGCTCTAGGATTTGTATAAGAATCACAATGTATAGAAACAAATAAATCTGCTTTATTGTCATTCGCTATCTTAGCTCTATTATGTAATTCTATAAAAACATCTTTATCTCTTGTATAGATAACATCGATATCTTTATTCTTTGTAAGCTGTTTTCCAACTTCAAGAACAACTTTAAGTGCTATTTTTTTTTCTTTGTAACCATTTCCTAAGTTACCTGGATCTTTCCCCCCGTGTCCTGCGTCTAAAACAACTGTATATTTCTTTTGTGCATTAATTTCTATTCTATTAGAAAAGAAAAAGGTAAAAAACAATACGAAACACAAAGTTGTTACGTTGCTTTTATATTTGCTGAATTTTAAGAATTGCATCAATAAAATTTAACTATTTTTGGCTTCTAAAATTTGGTACTCCAAATATTGAGCCATACTTTTATTTAACACAAAAATAGTATTTATCAGATTGAAAGCAAATTCCTTGTACATACTTTTAATTTTCTCCTTTTTTTGGCTCTCAAAAGGTATTGCTCAAGAAATTGGAAAAAATACAATTCCAGAACAACCTACAGTTAAAAAAGATTCTGCGAAAACTATAGAGAAAAAGGCACTAATCGACTTAAAAAAAGGAGCTAAACCCTCTATTCAAGCCGATTCTACCAAAACAGATTCTATCATAAAACCTAAGGAAGTAATTAACCACATCATTACACATGATGCAGAAGATTACACTATCCAGAATGCAAAAGATAAAACCATTACGCTTTATAATAAAGCACAGGTTATTTATGGTGACATTGATTTGAAAGCTGGTAAAATTATTATTGATTATCAAAATAACACGGTATATGCTACCGGAATAAAAGATAGTACAGGTTATCAACAACGTCCTGTTTTTAAACAAGGGAGCCAAGAATCTGAACAAGATTCTATCATATATAACTTTAAATCTAAAAAGGCTTTAATATATGGTATAAAAACAGTGCAAGGTGAAATGATTACTTATGGAGAGAAAACAAAACGTGTAAACGATTCTACCATATATATGAGTAAATTACGTTTTACTACTTCTCAAAAGAAAATACCTGATTACTATATTGCTACTAATAAAGCAAAACTGGTTCCTGGTAAAAAGATTATTGTTGGTGGAAGTAACTTAGTATTAGCAGATGTACCTACTCCTTTATATTTACCTTTTGCTTATTTTCCTCTTACTAAAGGTAGAACTTCAGGTTTTATAATACCAACTTGGGGTGAAAATAATCAACAAGGATTCTTTCTACAGAATGGTGGTTATTACTTTGCTGTAAGTGACTATTTTGATTTAGAATTAACTGGTGATATCTACTCTAATGGAAGTTGGGCTATAAATGCAAGTTCAGCTTACAAAGTTCGTTATAAATATAATGGTAACTTAAGTTTTAGATTTCAGAATCTAATTAATGGTATTAGTGGTTTTAGTAATTTTTCTAAAACTTCTAATTATAACATCTCATGGAATCATAGACAAGATCCTAAATCGAGTCCAAATTCTAATTTAAGCGCTAGTGTTAATATTAGTAGTAGTAGCCAATTCTTCAGGCAATCTTTAAATGAGGTTGATCAAAATCAACGATTTAACAATGCTTTTAATTCCTCTATTAGCTACTACAAAAAGTTTCAAGGTACTCCTTTTAACATGAATATTACCGCTACTCATAGCCAGAACTCAGCTAATCAAACAGTAACCATGACACTTCCTTCTTTACAAGTTAATATGGATCGTATTTATCCTTTTGCTGGTAAAGGTGGTGTAAAGAGAAATCCAATTCAAAAAATTGGTATGAATTATACTTTACAAAGTAGATACGATATCAATACTACTGAAGATAATTTCTTAACTGCTAAAATGTTTGAAAATGCTAGAACTGGAGCTGAACATAGAGTAACTGCCAACACTAATGTAAAAGTTTTAAAATATTTCACCTTAAGCCCGAATATAAATTATACCGATGTTTGGTACTTACAAACTATTCGCAAAAGGTTTGATCAACAAGCTCTAAATACTTCTACTAATGAACGAGGAGCAATTGTAAATGACACTATTAACGGTTTTAAAAGGTTTAATGAATATAGTTTTGGAGCTTCCTTAAATACAACAATATACGGTACTTTTAACTTTAAAAAAGGACGCCTTAAAGCTTTAAGACATACTTTTAGACCTACCGTAACTTGGAGCTACAGACCTAATTTTGCTCAACAATATCAATTAACCGTTCCTAGAAGCACTGATCCGAGTGATGGTGTTCTAACCTATACTCCTTTTGAAGGAGGTATTTATGGAGAACCTGGTAGTGGTGTTTCTAACCTAGTTAGCTTCACCGTAAACAATAATTTAGAAGCTAAAGTAGCTCCAAAAGAGGACGATGATGATGAAGAAGATAAGAAAGTTACTATTATTAATAACTTGAACTTTAATACTAGCTATAATATTGCTGCTGACTCTTTACGATGGAGTAATGTGACTTTTAATATGGGAATTCCTTTATTAAAAAATAAAATGATGCTGAATTTCACAGGAGCTTTAGACCCATATCAAAGAACGTCCGATGGAGCTAGGATCAATAAATTTAACCCTGGTATTTTTAGATTAGAAAATGTAACTATGACTACTGGGTATTCTTTTTCGAGCAGTGATTTTGACAAAAAAGATGATAAAAAGAAAGAAGGAGATAAAAATGACAACAACAATTTACCAGATGTTTTAGGAGCAGATATTAATCCTAATAGAGGTTTTGCTAATAGAGCTCAAACTGGTAAGCAAGAAGGCCCGAAAGAGAAAGTAGCAGAATTATATCGTAGTAAAATGCCTTGGAACTTTAGTTTTAATTATGGTGTTACTTATCGTAATAATGGATATAATTTTTCAGGCATACAAAATCATGCTATGACATTTAATGGAAGCATTGAATTAACTCCAAAATGGAAAGTAGCAGTAAATTCTGGGTATAATTTTGATGAAGGAGCCTTTACACATGCACAATTTAATTTCTCTAGAGATTTAGATAGTTGGCGATTCAATTTTAATTGGACCCCTTTTGGTAGATATACTTCTTACTACTTCTTTATTGGAATCAAATCTTCTATGTTAAGTGATTTAAAATGGGATAAAAACCAACCACCTGACAGACGTTTATTTTAAAAACTAACCAAATATGAAAAAAATAATTAATACATCTAAAGCTCCAGCGCCTATTGGACCTTATAACCAAGCTGTTTTATCTGGAAATACATTATATACCTCTGGACAAATTGCAATTAATCCCGAAACTGGAGAACTTGTTTTAGACGATATTAAAACTGAAACAAAACAAGTAATGGAAAATATGAAAGCTGTTTTAAATGAAGCTGGAATGTCTTTTGAAAATGTAATTAAAACATCCATTTTTATTTCAGACATGCATAATTTTGCAGCAATTAATGAAGTGTATGCTACGTATTTTGACGATGCAAATGCTCCCGCAAGAGAAACTGTTGAAGTAGCTAATCTTCCAAAGTTTGTAAATGTAGAAATTAGTATGATTGCTGTTAAAGCATAACATAAATAAAAACTAATTATAAAAAAGGCTACCTCTATTTAGAAGTAGCCTTTCTTTTTGCAAAAATTAATTTAAATATGCTTTTCTCTATAAAGAGGCTGCGTATTCTAATAAATCTACTATTTTGTTTGCATAACCAAACTCATTATCGTACCAAGAAATAAGCTTAAAGAAGTTCTCATTTAACTCTAAACTTGCTCCCGCATCAATAATTGAAGTTCTTGCATCTGAAACAAAGTCTTGAGATACAACTTCATCTTCTGTATATCCAATAACATTTTGGAATTCTCCTTCAGACGCTTCTTTTAATGCTTCTAAAATTTCTTTTAACGAAGTTTCCTTCTCAGTTCTAAAAGTTAAATCAACCAAAGACACATCTGCCGTAGGAACACGCACAGCCATACCTGTTAATTTACCTTTTAATTCTGGAATTACTTTAGTTACTGCTACTGCTGCTCCTGTAGAAGTAGGAATCATATTTCTTAATACAGAGCGTCCTCTTCTCCACTTCGAACTAGGTCCATCTACAGCATCTTGTCCAGAAGTTGCAGCGTGAATTGTAGTCATTAATCCTTCTACTAATCCGAATTTTTCATGAACTACTTTTGCTACTGGTGCTAAACAGTTAGTTGTACAAGAAGCATTAGATATAATTGTTTCTTCAGCTGTTAGTTCATCATGGTTTACTCCCATAACGTACATATTAGCATCTTTAGATGGTGCAGAAATAATTACTTTTTTAGCTCCTCCTTTAATGTGTAATTCTGCTTTTTCTTTTGTTAAAAAGAATCCAGTAGATTCAATTATATATTCTGCTCCAACTTCATCCCATTTTAAGTTTTCTGGATTTCTTTCAGCAGTAATTCTAATTGTTTGTCCGTTAACAACTAAGTTACCATCTTTTACATCTACAGTTCCATTAAAACGTCCATGAACAGAATCATACTTTAATAAATATGCTAAATAATCTACATCTAATAAATCGTTAATTGCTACGATTTGAATATTATCTCTTTGAATTGCTGAACGGAATGCTAATCTTCCGATTCGACCAAAACCATTAATTCCTATTTTAATCATTATTCAATTTGTTTGTTTATATATACTCCGTATTATGTCGTCATTATATCCGACACTCTTAATAATTCTTTATCTATTGAATGTTGCCCTTTTATTGCTTTTTCTAAATCAGTAGCAACAACCTGATTATCTTTTAAACCTACCATTAAGTTAGACCTACCATCGATAAGTAACTCAACTGCTCTAACGCCTAATCTAGAAGCCAATACTCTATCAAAGCAAGTTGGAGAACCTCCTCTTTGCATATGTCCTAATACTGAAACTCGTACATCGTACTCAGGCATATTCTCTTCCACATAGTCTGCTAATTCATATACATTCTTACCTGACTTATCTCCTTCAGCAACTACGACAATACTTGATGATTTTCCTGACCTTCTACTCTTTTTAAGCGACTCTAACATACGTTCTAATCCTAAATCTTCTTCAGGAATTAAAATTTCTTCTGCTCCAGCACCAACACCTGCATTTAATGCTATAAAACCTGCATCTCTCCCCATTACTTCTACAAAAAACAATCGATTATGAGAAGAAGCCGTATCACGTATTTTATCAATAGCTTCAATTGCCGTATTTAAAGCAGTATCGTAACCTAATGTATGTGATGTTCCATAAATATCATTATCTATTGTACCAGGAATACCTATTACAGGAAAATTATACTCTTGATTAAAAACTACCCCCCCAGTAAAAGAACCATCACCGCCAATTACTACCAATCCATCTATTCCGTGTTCTTTTATATTCTCATAAGCCTGCTCTCTACCTTCTTTCGTTCTAAAATCTTGAGATCTAGCTGATTTTAAAATAGTACCTCCTTTGTGAATAATATTATTTACACTACGAGCTGACATATTGATAAAATCTCCCTCTATCATTCCTTGATATCCTCTGTAAATTCCTACACACTCGGTTCTATAATAAGCGCATGTTCGTACAACAGATCGTATTGCTGCATTCATTCCAGGGGCGTCTCCTCCAGAAGTCATTACTGCTATTTTTTTAATTTTATTCTCCATAAATTCAAAATCAAATTTACTTACTTATTTACAATTTTCACTGATAAAAATGCGAAATCGTTTTCGATTTCCATCTATTTTTCATCGTTTTAAAAAGGTCTAATCGCATAGATATTCTTAGTCTAAATTATTAAACTTACTTTACTAAAGTATATAATCACTGGACAATTTTCTTTTATAGAAAGTAAAAAACACACCACCATCGTCTAACCAACCTATTTATCTGGCACTTGTATCTATTAGTCTATCGAAAAAAACCACAGCTTTTAAAGTAGTAACAAAATGCTTTTTAATTGAAGTCTTTAGTTTTATAACCTTTTAAATAAAAGTTTACGTATAAATTATAAAACTAAAAATGGAAGTCATTTTAGCGCACAAAATACTGACTTCCATTTCTAAAAAATTATAAACAAACAGTTTTAAATCTCAAATTTAGAGATAAATTCTTTTACTTTTTCTTCCTTAAATAATGAAGGAAATAATTGTTCAAGCACCGTATGACTTTTATAATCGATGCTAAGCGCGTTCTTTAAATGCAAGAAAGCATATTCTTCTTTATCATCTATCATAAATAACCCAAATAATCGATACTCTATTTCAGCAAATTCCTTATATACTTTTTTCGCTTTTAATAAAACTTCTAAAGCGTCTTTAAATTCTCCTGTAAATAATAACACATCAGCTAATGCAATATAAATTTCAATGTCTATATCTCCTAAATCAATACAGTTTTGAAAAGCTTTAACTGTTTCTTCATAAAAACTAAGCTTAATATTTATATCTGCATATTTTCTCCAATACATAATATTGGTTTCATCAATCTGTAATGCTTTATTGATATAATAAATAGCTTTATGATAATTCTCTGCTTCGTAATATAAATTGGTTAATTGTAACCACGCTTTATCTAATAATGGATCTTCATAAACAGCCTTTTTATAATACTCAATTGCAGTTCCTGGAGCTTCTAAACGTTCATAACACTCACCAATTCTTACATAAGCATAAGCTGTAGGATCGTCTAATTCTAATGTAACCAAGTAGTTTTCTATTGCTTTTTCGAAAAGACCAAGTTGCTCTAAGGTTTTCGCTTTTTCTAAATAACCACCTATAAATGTCTCGTCTATTAGCACAGCATAGTCAAATGCCTGCAAAGCTTTTTCAAATTTCTGGGTTTCGTAATATTGTTTTCCTAATTGATGCCACGCAACTTCACTATATGGGTTTCTATCAATATAGCTCGTTAAAAAACGTATGGATTCTTCATAGTCTTCTTGCATTTCGAAGCAATAAACGATATTGTATAAAGAAGAATAATCTTCATAATCTACATCAATACATTTTGCAAAGTTCAATCGTGCATTATCATAATCGTCTAAGTACAAATACTCCATTCCAATCATTCCCCACACATCTACTGGGTCTTGGACAAACTCTAACGATTGTTTTAAAATATCTATCGCTTCTTTATGCTTTTTGTGTTTAGATAAGATTGTAGCTTTTTGAATGAAAACCTCATCATTATGTGGTTCTACAGCTTCTATTTCATTAATCAACTTTACTGCTGCTTCAATACTATCTTCAAAAATAAAAATCTCAACTTTTAGCAATTTAAGCGCTATTGAATTAGGATGTTGATCTAACCCTAATTCAAGTGCTTTTTTTGCTAATGAATGTTTTCCTATATTTAAATAATGCTGAATTATGTCTTCAAATTCTGTTGCATCAAAAAAATAAACATCATTCGTTTTCAACATCGATTCAAATTTTGATAAAGACATAGGCTGCAGATTTGAATTTCCCTATATAAATCTACTACAAGAAGCTTATTTTTTAACATTTAGACAGATTAGTTTTCAACAAATTAATTAACAATTTAACCCGCTAAAAACGCCATTATTATTTTTATAAGTATTTGTTTTTTATCGATTTGAATTCACTAATTATTTTTCTATATTTGAAAAGAGTTGAAATACAAATTAACTAAATAATAAAAAATCATGAGCAAATTCGACGAAAAAGTAGAGCTGTACAAGAAATTTATGGAGAGTAGAGGATTAAGTTTTGATGCAGATTTATTGACAGCAGTAACAAAAGGATTGGGGCCATCTATCTACAAAAAGGATGCTGAAACCGTTTCTGGAACTGACGCGAAAGAACTGGAAACAGTAAAGAAAAACTTTTTAATTAAAAAATTAGGTTTAGCAGACGGTCCTAACTTAGACGAAGCTATTGCTGAGGTTGTGGAACAAATTGGAAAATCTGAAAGAAATAAATATCGTGCTGTTGTATACTATCTTTTAACTAAGAAATTTGGCAAAGAATCTGTTTACGGTATGTAAAATTCTTTTTTTAGTAATAAAATGAAAACCTGTATTGAATTCCAATACAGGTTTTTTTATTTTTGCTTTACAAACAAACAACTAGAATTTACATTATATGCATCAATTTATTAGTGTCTTTGACATGCTGAAGATTGGCGTAGGTCCTTCCAGTTCACACACACTAGGACCTTGGAGGGCTGCACAAAGATGGATTGAAAAACTAAAATCGACTGAAATTTTTAATGCAATAAGCAAAGTAAAAGTAGATTTATACGGTTCTCTATCTTTAACCGGAAAAGGACACGCCACAGATCTTGCTGTTTTATTAGGTTTAAGCGGTACAGATCCTGAATTTATACCTATTAAAGAAATTGATGAGATTATTAAAAACATTCAAGAACAACAGATTCTTTTTTTAAACGCTGAAAAAGAAATCGTTTTCGAAACTTCTCAAATAGTTTTTAATCGTGATTTTTTACCTTTTCATGCTAATGGCCTTACCTTTCGAGGTTACGATGCTTCAGGTAATGAAATAGCTACTGAAACTTATTATTCTATTGGAGGTGGTTTTGTTATTCAAGAAGATGAAGATTCTAATAAGAAACAAGATACTGAAGCTCCAAATAAATTTCCATTTCCTATTTCAAAAGCAGTTGAATTAGACAAATATTGCAAACAAGAAAATAAATCAATATCTGAAATTGTTTTTGAAAATGAATTAGTTTTAAGAACCCCAGAAGAGATCTACACTAAAATAGACGGTATTTGGGATACCATGCTAGAATGCATGTACATTGGTTGCCATACAGAAGGTACATTACCTGGAGGATTAAATGTAAAACGTAGAGCTTTTGCTACGCACGAAAAACTAATTAAAAACACTCCATATAATGGAATTTCAGAATGGATTACAGCTATTAGAAGTACTGAAGTAAAATTTAGAGAAATTTTAAAATGGGTAAGTTGTTTAGCATTAGCTGTTAATGAAGTTAATGCTTCTTTAGGTAGAGTTGTTACAGCTCCTACTAATGGAAGCGCCGGTGTTATTCCAGCTGTATTAATGTATTATATGGTTATTGAAAACCATGAAGCTACTATAGAACACGCTAGAAAATTCTTATTAACTGCTGGAGAAATTGGTAGTTTATTTAAAAAGAATGCTACAATATCTGCAGCAATGGGAGGTTGCCAAGCTGAAATTGGAGTTTCCTCAGCAATGGCTGCTGCTGCCTTAACAGAATTGCTAGGTGGTACTCCTGCTCAATGTTTAGAAGCAGCTGAAATTGCAATGGAACATCATTTAGGTTTAACTTGCGACCCTATTGGCGGGCTTGTACAAATTCCTTGTATTGAACGAAATGCTATGGGAGCAATAAAAGCTATTAATGCTGCCGAACTTGCATTAGAAACAAATCCAGAAGAAGCTGTAGTTCCTCTAGATAAGGTTATTGAAACCATGTGGGAAACCGCTAAAGACATGAGTCGTAACTACAAAGAAACTTCGGAAGGCGGTTTAGCTATAACTGTAGGTTTAGCAGACTGTTAATGAAAAACACGATTAGTGTTTACAATTTTTATCTTGTAAACACTAAATCTTGTTCTGTAGACATTTCTTCTGAAAAACGATATCCATCTGTATCGAAGCTTTTAATACCTTCTAAATTTTCAATATCATTTTCTATAATATAACGTACCATAAGACCTCTTGCTTTTTTAGCGAAAGTCATAATGGTTTTATATTGACCATTTTTAAAATCCTTAAAAACTGGAGTTATCATTGGTACTTTTAAAGTTTTTTTTGGTATTGCCTTAAAATACTCTGAACTCGCTAAATTTATTAGTAATTCATCATCTTTTAACTCTTCATTTAAAGAATTTGCTAAAGTATCTCCCCAAAACTTATACAAGTTTTCTTTCCTACCTACTTTTAACTTTGTTCCCATCTCTAAACGATAAGGCTGTATTAAATCTAAAGGCTTTAACAAACCATATAAACCTGATAAAATTCTAAGTTTTTCTTGCAATGCAGGAATCTTATCTTCTTTTATAGTTGTTGCATCTATTCCTCTATACACTTCTCCTGTAAAACTATATACAGCTTGCTTAGCATTATTAGTGTCAAACGGCAAACTCCAACTCTGATTACGGTTATAATTCAATGCTGCTAAATCTGTAGAAATTTTCATTAACTCTGATAATTTCTTTCGAGAAAGTGTTTTCAATTTCTTATGTAGCTTCTCTGATTCCTCTAAAAAACGTGGCGTTGTATGTAAATTAGTCGGTGCACTTGTTTCAAAATCTAATGATTTAGCAGGCGAAATAATTATTTTCATCTATTATACGAGTTTTATTATTGTAAAAATACAATGTTTTACAAATTTAAAAGCGTTCTTTATATAATCAATTTTGATACTAATATAAGCAAACATCATAACTTCTTGCAATTAACTAAAAGTCAGAATTCACTTATATTAAACAGTCTTAAAGAGCTAAAATAATTTTATATTTCTCAAGTTAATTCAACAAAAAATAAGAGGACAGCACTAGTATTTTAATACAAAAAAAATATTACACCAACAGAAGCAATAATAGCCACCAAATAATAGGAACAGATTCCACCCAAAAAGAAGCATAATATTTAGACTGCTTTCTCTTAGCTCTTTGTAACAATATTAATAGCAATACAAATATGATTAAATAAGCGACCTTGAATTGATGGTTAGGCGTAATAAAAAACTCAATTACCATTGTAATACCTAAAAGAACAAATCCTAGTTTTTTGGTTCGCTCGATACCAATAAGTTGCGGAATAGTTTGTAAATGTTTTTTATCAAAACGTAAATCTCTAATATCAAACGGAAGTGTTAATACAATAACAAACAAAAACCTTTGTATAGTCACTAATACTATCTTTCCATTCACATATGCATCCACATTCAATATTGGTATTAAAGAAGTTACACCTGCCCAAACTATTGCAATCACAATAATTTTTAGGCTCGCAGTATTTCTAAGATTTTTTGTAAGTCCATTAAACATAGGAACAGCATATAGCAATGTTAACAGACCTAAAGGAGCAAAATACAATAGTGTGTTATATTCTATTTTTGAAGCATAATACAACATCAACACAAAACTTATCAATGATAAGATTTGAATTAATCGTAAGTTTTTTGTCAAACTCATATGATGTAACTTCGCTATACCAGCATATTTCACAAAATTGTAGCCTGTTATACTTCCATAAAAAATGAAATAATCTAAAGGTTCATTATAAGGTAATCCAAAATATAACTCTGTAATTCTTACCAATGCATATACAGCGAATGCTACATGTAGACTCGAATTTATATAAAATGCTAAAATTGTTTTGAAAACTTTCACAAAGCAAAGGTAATTTAATTGTTCATAACACATATACTCAGTTAATAATTTAAGAGTATGGATATTAAAAAATCTTTAAGAATTAATTATTTTTGCACATCAAAAATAACAACACACTAATGAATACAAATTCGTTTCAATTACGTCACATAGGTCCTAGAACTAAGGAACAAGAAACTATGTTGAAAGCTATTGGGGTAGACAGCTTAGACCAGTTAATTTATGAAACAATTCCAGATGATATTCGCTTAAAAGAAGACTTAGATTTACCTAATGCTTTAAGTGAATATGAGTATTTGAATCATATTAATGAATTAGGAGCTAAAAATAAAGTCTATAAAAGTTATATAGGTTTAGGATATCATGAAGCTATTTTACCTAGTGTTATTCAAAGAAACATTTTAGAAAACCCAGGTTGGTATACTGCTTATACACCTTATCAAGCAGAAATTGCTCAAGGTCGTTTAGAGGCATTATTAAATTACCAAACCATGGTCTGCGATTTAACCGGTATGGAAATCGCAAATGCATCTTTATTAGACGAAGCAACTGCCGCTGCTGAAGCAATGGCGTTATTATTTGACGTTAGAGAACGCGCTAAAAAGAAAGCTGGAGCAATCAAGTTTTTTGTATCAGAAGAAATTTTACCACAAACATTATCTGTACTTAAAACACGTGCTATTCCTATTGGAATTGAATTAGTTGTTGGTAATCATGAAAAATTTGATTTCGCTGAGGATTACTTTGGAGCTCTTTTACAATATCCTGGAAAATATGGACAAGTAACAGATTATACTGATTTTGTTGCTACTGCAAATTCTAGAAATATTAAAGTAGCTGTTGCTGCTGATATCTTATCATTAGCTTTATTAAAAGCTCCTGGAGAATTTGGAGTAGATGTAGTTGTAGGAACTACACAACGTTTTGGTATTCCTTTAGGCTATGGAGGACCGCATGCAGGTTATTTTGCAACTAAAGAAGCTTATAAAAGAAGTATCCCTGGTCGTATTATAGGAGTTACTAAAGACATGAATGGAGATAGAGCTTTGCGTATGGCTCTACAAACACGTGAACAGCATATTAAAAGAGAAAGAGCTACTTCAAATATTTGTACAGCTCAAGTGTTATTAGCTGTTATGGCTGGAATGTATGCAGTATATCACGGAAAAGACGGTATTCAATTTATAGCTAATAAAGTTCATACTGCAACTATGACTTTAGCAGCTGCTTTAAACCGATTAGGTTTTACACAAAAGAACACAACTTATTTTGACACTTTATTAATTGAAGTTGAGGCTGAAAAGCTAAAACCTGTTGCTGAAGCTAATCAGATTAACTTTAACTATATCGATAAGGATCACGTATCTATTTCTCTAAACGAAACGGTTAGTTTCAAAGAGATCAATGCTATTGTTGATTGTTTTGAACAAGCATTCAACATCCAAGATATTACAATTACAGAGTTTGTTACTAAAGATATAATTCCTGCTAATATTAAAAGAAATACTTCTTTCTTAGATAATGAGGTTTTCAATACGTATCGTTCAGAAACAGATATGATGCGTTATATAAAAAAATTAGAGCGTAAAGATTTAGCATTAAATCATTCTATGATCTCTTTAGGATCATGTACTATGAAATTAAACGCTGCTTCAGAAATGTTACCTTTAAGTAACCCACAATGGGGTAACATTCATCCATTTGTTCCAATAAACCAAGCTGAAGGATATCAAACTGTTTTACAGAATTTAGAACACCAACTTAATGTAGTTACTGGCTTTGCTGCTACTTCATTACAACCAAACTCTGGTGCTCAAGGTGAGTTTGCTGGTTTGATGGTTATTAGAGCTTATCACGAAGCAAACGGAGAATCACATAGAAATATTTGCCTAATTCCTGCTTCTGCTCATGGTACGAACCCTGCTTCTGCAGTAATGGCTGGAATGAAAGTAGTTGTTACAAAAACAGATGAAAAAGGAAATATTGATGTAGAAGACTTAAGAGCAAAAGCAACTAAATATTCAGAAAATTTAGCTGCTTTAATGGTTACTTACCCTTCTACACATGGAGTTTTTGAAAAAGCTATTCAAGAAATCACGCAAATAATTCATGATAATGGCGGACAAGTATACATGGATGGAGCTAATATGAATGCTCAAGTAGGACTTACAAATCCTGCAACCATTGGTGCAGATGTTTGTCACTTAAACTTACACAAAACATTTGCAATTCCACATGGCGGTGGTGGACCAGGAGTTGGACCAATATGTGTAGCGCCACAATTAGTTCCATTTTTACCAACAAACCCTGTTATTACTACTGGAGGAGAACAAGCTATCACAGCTATTTCTGCAGCTCCTTGGGGTTCTGCTTTAGCTTGTTTAATATCTTACGGATATATTACCATGTTAGGTGCTGAAGGACTTACAAACTCTACTAAAATAGCTATTTTAAATGCAAACTATATGAAAGAACGTTTGCAAGGTCATTTTAACACTTTATATACTGGAGAAATGGGTCGTGCTGCCCACGAAATGATTTTAGACTGTAGAGAGTTTAAACAAAAAGGTATTGAAGTTGTAGATATAGCAAAACGTTTAATGGACTATGGTTTCCATGCTCCTACAGTATCTTTCCCAGTAGCAGGAACAATTATGGTAGAACCTACAGAAAGTGAAAGTATTACTGAATTAGATCGTTTTTGTGATGCGTTAATTTCTATACGTCAAGAAATTGAGAATGCCACCAAAGAAGACGGTAATAACATTTTAAAGAATGCTCCTCATACCTTAGAAATGCTTACTTCTGACACTTGGGATTTACCATATTCTAGAAAAGAAGCTGCTTTCCCATTAGAATATATTACAGATAATAAATTCTGGCCATCTGTTCGTAGAGTTGATGACGCTTATGGAGATAGAAACTTAATTTGCTCATGCAACCCTATTGAAGATTATATGGAAGCAGAAGCTTAAAAATGATTATAATAAAATTTTAAATATAAATGCCATTCTAAAAATAGAATGGCATTTTTCATTCACCTCTCACCAGAATAACTAGCACTATTTAAACAACAAAGCCTTTCTATTATCTAGAGAGGCTTTATTTTTACACATTTTCAAAATTATTCTTACTTAGATATTCTCCAAAATGACCTTTTATATAATTAAAAAGTTAATTCGGAAAGTCCTTTAAGCAATTCACAAGATCTGAGTAAAATTGTAGTTCTTCGGTATATTTCTTGCGCCTTTTAAATCAAATTTAAATTATAATAAATAATGAAAAAACTATTATTATCTGCTATTCTATTAGCAAGCACAATGACATGGGGGCAAGAAAAAGAAGAAAAACTAATTATTGAAAAAGGAACTTGGGGTGTATCTGGCCAAATTTCCACAAGCCATGATAAAACTACCTTTGAAAACACTCCGAATTTAAAAAACACTAACTCTATATTCAATTTATTTCCAAGTACCGAATACTTTATTTCTGATAATTTATCTTTAGGTTTAAGCTTAGGTTATGGGTATTTCAAAGGAAAGTCATCAAATACAAATTTTAATTCTGAAACTACTATAAATAACTATTCATTTGCTCCTTTTGTAACAAAATATATACCAATTACAAAAAGACTAGCTTTTTCTTTACATAGTGAATTAAGTTATACCTATTCAGATTCAAAATCTATTAATAGCAACACCCCTACGGTTATTAATACTGGCTTCGCTCATAATTATGCTATAAACATACGACCAGGAATTAGTTTCTTCGTAAGTAAAAATATTGCATTAGATGCTAACATTGGACAACTAGGTTATAACTACAGAAATCATAAAGGAAGAGCAGATAGTAGTTCAGAATCATTCACTAGTGGTTTTAATTTCAACCTAAACTCTTCTTCTATATTATTGGGGGCTTCCTTATACTTATAAATAAAGGACTAATGAAATAACAAATCTTTTCTATTTAGAAAGACTTACTTTATGTTTATAAAAAAACTCTCTAAATACTATTGATATTTAGAGAGTTTAATAATTTATTAAATTATGTTATTAATTTATGCCACGCATACAATTCGTTGTAAAGGAATTAATGTTGCTTGTTTTAGTATTACCGATTTATCAGTAACACCCCAAACAGTTGTTTCAACTCGCTTATAGCCATCATCGTCTACAAAAGTAATTTTAACTTTCTGACGTTCTAAATTTCCTAGTGCAAGTGCTCTTTGTAATTCTAAAGATCGATTTGCTTGATCTTTTCTTTTCTCTAAAATTTCATTTTTTGGGAATGTAAGGAACTTAATTTGCTCCTTCTCGACTGTTTTTACATTAGAATGTAATGTCATAAGGGATATTGTTTAGGGATTAATAAGATATATACTATTTAAAGTATGTAATTCAACGAGATAAATATAAAATTTTATTTCTAATCAAAAAACATAAAAATTAAACACTTTTCAACAAACAATCAACAATATTGAAAAATATCAAAAAAAACACCCAAAACAATACTATTACATAAATCCGTTTTTTATTGTTTTATGCATTCATAAATAATAAATTTAGAATTAGTTGCTAGTACAGTAACAGCTGTAAACAACAAATCTAAGTGAGTTTTGTAATTCAAATGTTTATTAGCTACCATTACAAAACGCCCATTCTCTTTTAACGAATTAGCTATTTTATTAAATAAATTCAAGCTAACCTCTATATTATTCTCATATTCAAAATGAAATGGAGGATTAGAAACTATTAAATCGTAGGAATCATTTTCTATTCCATCCATTATATCAGTACATATAAATTGAGATTTTTCTTTTGGTAAATTCAATTTAGACGATTCAATTGCCAAATTAAAATCATCTACTAAAGTTACATTTACCATCTTATTTCGCTGTAACGCTGTATAAGCTATAACTCCATTACCCGCAGCTACATCCAAGATCTTTTTTTCATTCTTTCTTACCTCTAAGTTTGATAACAAAAATTGTGTTCCTATATCTATACGTTCAGAAGAAAATACTCCATAATACTGTTTAAGCACTTCTTCTTTCCATAAAATTTTATTTATCAGTTCTTTCTTTTCAAATGATTTTGGCGATTTTAAAATAAGTAAGCGTGCCTTTTTCCATGCTTTAGTCTGTTCAATAACCTCAAAATAATGTGCAGCAATTTTAAGGTATGTGGTACTAAAATACTTAGTCATAAAACCACATATCACTTCTGTTTTTTCATTTGCTGCTTGCTGAATTTGATATAAAAACAACTCAAATAGCTCTAATGATTTTGGAATCTTCATTAAAGCTACGTCTACTTTGTTCAAAGTATCTAAAGGAGTTTTATAAGAAACTTCTGTAGAAAGCTTGTTTATTGATAAATTTTGCTTAATTGCTTTTTGTTGACTTGCGTAAGTCCATATAGTAGTTTGTTTTCTATTGTGTAATGTAGAATTCCAAACACCAAAACGATCATTATATAAATGAAACTCTCTATTTTTATAATCTTTGACATGCTCTAAAACCAAAAGTTCAGCATTACTCCATGCTCGTAAGGATTTATCTTTTGTTTTTGGGTATCTTTCTAAGGTAAACTCAGTCGTATTAAACTTTATATTTCTTTCCAATTAAAACTATTGTTTTAGATCTTCAGGTCCTACTTTTAATTCATTCTTTTTTATATAGCCATTAACAGCCAATCCTAATCCTAATAAAACCCAAAAAGTAGGAATAGCACTTAACATTCCTGAACTAATTACTCCCATTATACTAAATCCTAATACAGCTAAGAAGCATCCTAAGCTCAAATAATGTATCCAATTATTTAATGGTACTTTTAAAAGTAATTTAAAAGAGCTTATTAAATACCAGATAATCATTATTATAAAAGTAAACATCGCAATCACCCCAAACTCAACCCCAATTTGTAAGTATAAAGAGTGAGAAGCAGCTATATAAGGAACTTGACCTTTTTTACCATACACTTTTAACTTACTTACATAATCATGATTTGGAAAAGTCAATGGAAAAGTATCCGCTCCGCTTCCTAAAAAAAATCTATCTTTTAGTAATGGGATTCCTAAAGACCATACAATCCCTCTACCACTTATTATACCATTTTGTTTATTCAAAAAAGAGGTTTTTTCTGGTGTAATAATATCTACTATCTTTTTTGTATAAGGATTTATCGTCTTAAAAGTTTTATCCATTATTAAAACTTCATAGTTAAATTCATTATTATATCTCAGTATCATCACATTATATTTCTTTCTTTTTTTAAACAATAGTTTATAATGCTCAAAACCTTCATCTTTCATCATTATAGTATCACCTTTCTTCATAATCTGCAATTGACCGTTAAAATCAGGTGTGTTACTAAACTTAATATTTTTATCATCTAATACCTTTACAAACAAAGGATTTAATTTAAAAGGCTTTATTTCTAATACATCTCTTTTAACTTTAATTTCTTCTAATGATGAATTAGCTATAGACATTTTAAATCTTGCATAATCATCCTCCACACTATTAGCTGCTCCAACTGAATTATATACAAAAAGAAATATTATAAAGCTACTTCCTAACAATATTAAATAATCTTTTATTACATTTTTGTTTTTTTTCCAAAATATAATAAGCAACAACAAAGACATTAATGTAAAAATTATATCTCCTGCTAATGTTCTTGTTCCTGTCAAATTAAAAAAAACAATTAAGTAACTTAATAACAAAACAGTTTTAATTTTTCTATTGACAATAGAAAGATACATTACTGATATTATAATTAATGACACATACAAAAGCATTGCATAATAATTCGTATTATAACTTATAGAGTTTATACTAACTTCATTTATATAATTAAGATTTCCATTTGTTTCTAGAAAAAAAGCTAAGTAATTTTTATGAAAATCTATACTAAAATACTCTAACACCCCTATTACACTTAGAAAAACAGCTGAAAAAATAACTCCATAAACAACTATTTTCACATATTTTAAAGAAGTAAGCTGTGAGGCTCCGAAACAAATGATCATATAAGACAACCAGACTAAAACTCCTTGGTAAGAATCTGCTCCTCCAATTAATGTGTATGCCCTAAATTCAGAAAATATAGAAGATAATAAAATGAAGAAAGAGAGAATTAATAAGAATACATGAAGTTTATACTTAGTACGTTTTCCTTTATTTAATAATACGGCTAAAATGAAAAATGTAATAATTACTAAAAGAATTCCTTTGTAATAATGAAAAAAATCAAATTCACCTCTTGGAATTGGATATGCTTTAAAATCTAATGAATGAACATCTCTTTTTCGTAAGTATGTATGAATAACTAAAGGAATTATTCCAACTACTAAAAAAAGTAAAAACGATAATGCTTTTTCTGCCGTAATAGCAGCGAGGTATTTTTTAATTTTATCCATAAATTTTAAAAGTAAACTTTATCAAACGAAACAATCTCTCCATCTTTATTCCTTCTGAAGATATCTTTTGCTTCCACTTCGGCTATAGAGTTTTTTCCCATTGCTGAGACAACTTCTTTTACCGCCATAATTGTTTTATCATGATAGTTCTTTACGCGTACATTTTTGTCTGTTACTACCAAGGCCTCTACCAAATCTTCATCTTGAGTAGCAACACCAACTGGACACGTATCTAAATTACATTCTCTAGCTTGTATACATCCCAAACTTAACATAAAACTACGTGCCATTCCAATAGTATCTGCTCCCATTGCTTTTAATTTCACAATATCAAAAGCATCGATGGCTTTACCACTAGCTATAATTTTTATTTGATCTTTTAATTTATATTTCACCAACATTTTATAAACAAATGAAAGTCCTTCTAATAATGGTGTTCCTACATAATTAGAAAACTCTAATGGAGCCGATCCTGTTCCTCCTTCTCCTCCATCTACAGCTATAAAATCTGGATAATTATTTTCTTTAGCAAAGGTTTTAATCATTGCTTCAATTTCTTCATTATTACCAACACAAAATTTGATTCCAACTGGCTTTCCATTACTCAAATCTCTTACTTTTTGCAAAAAGACTACCATCTCTTTAAAATTAGAAAATGCTGAATGCCCCGGTGGCGAATCTACTCTTGTAAATGGTTCTACAGATCGTATTTCTGCGATTTCTTTTGTGTTTTTTTTGGCTGGTAAAATACCTCCATGCCCCGGTTTTGCTCCTTGTGAAAGTTTTATTTCAATCATTTTTACTTCGGAGCGAACTGCATTCTCTTTAAAAACTTCTTCATTAAAAACACGTTTTCCGTCTACCGTAGTTCCTGCTCCAAAATATCCTGTCCCAACTTGAAAGATTAAATCTCCTCCTTGTAAATGATAAGGTGAAATCCCTCCTTCTCCAGTATTATGAGCAAAACTTCCCATTTTAGCTCCTTGATTTAATGCCATAATTGCATTCTTGCTCAATGAACCAAAAGACATTGCTGAAATATTAATGATTGAAGAGGTATACTTCTGCGTACACTTATCTGAACCAAAAACTACAGTTTCTCCCTCTACATGATGATGATCTGTAGGAAATAATGAATGTTTTACAAATTCATATCCTTTTTCATAAACATTGTGTTGTGTACCAAAAGGTACAGTCTCTATTTCTTTTTTTGCTCTTTGATATACAATACTTCTCTTTTCTCTATTAATAGGAGTACCATTTAAATCATCTTCTATAAAATATTGTTGAATCTTTTCTCGCTCTTCTTCAAAAAGCCAACGCAATCTCGCTACAATAGGAAATGCTCTCATTAAAGAGTGCTTCTTTTGAATAAAAGCGTCATAAACTGCTAATAATGTAAATGCAGATGCTATACTTAATAAAATATAGTTTCCTGTATCTGGCATAAAATACACCAATACACCACACAATACATTTATAACAATTACAATTGTTAAAATGGTATCTCTCATTTTAATAGAATTTTTGTTTAGTTTTCTGTGTTAAAAATACAAGATTTATTGTACAAAAAAAGCTCTAACAGAGTTAGAGCTTTCAATATTTTCTAGTACGCTAAAATTACTTTTTGAATTTAGCATATTTATTTTTGAACTTGTCAATACGTCCAGCAGTATCTACTAACTTAGACTTACCTGTATAGAAAGGGTGAGAAGTTCTAGAAATTTCTAATTTTACTAATGGATACTCTACACCATCTACATCTAAAGTTTCTTTTGTTGCTGCTGTAGATCTTGTTAAAAATACATCTCCGTTAGACATATCTTTAAACGCTACCATTCTATAATTTTCTGGGTGTATACCTTTTTTCATTTTAAAAAACTTTTAATTTAATTTGAATTTGTTTAAAATTGGTAAAGTTTTAAACGCCTTCAGAAAAATCAAAAACCTGCAATGGCTATTTGAGGGTGCAAATTTAACCCTTTTTTTTAAATTCCAAACAAATAAATTGCTTTATTTGTATTGAAATTCAAGAAAAGATATCCAACCAAAGTAATATGAGATTTTTTAAATACGTCCCATCCCTTTTTTTACTTCTTTTAACAGTAAGTAGTTGTAGTGAAACTAATTATCGTTTCAAATTAAGAACTATTAAAAATACAAAGGCAAAGAAATTAAAGTTAGGTGAAACCGTAACAATAGAATTAGAACAATTAAGCGGAGCGAAACCTGATAGTGTAAAACTTTATGTTGGTACAAAGCAATTTGAGTTAAAAGATAACAAGGCCACTATAAATACTTCAGAAATAGGTATTGGTAAACATCAAGTTTCTGTTTTAGCGTTTATTCCTAATAAAGTAAAGAAAGTTAACAACTCTATTGAAGTGTACTCTAATGTAAAGCCTGAAGTATATACTGCAAAAATAATTAATACTTATCCACACGATCAAACGTCTTTTGTGCAAGGACTAGAATATTATAATGGTTTCTTATATGAAACAACAGGAAAAAAAGGTAGATCTAGATTACGTAAAATAGATCTTAAAACTGGTGAGGTATTACAGCAATATGATTTAAGTGACAAGTATTTTGGAGAAGGAATGACAATTGTTGGTGATAAATTATTTTGGCTTACTTGGCAAGCTGGAAAAGGTTTCATTTTTGATTTAAATACTTTTAAGCTTATAAAAGAGTTTTCTTATAATAGAAGTATCGAAGGTTGGGGATTAACGCATTCCGAAAAAGAACTGATAAAGTCTGATGGAACTAGTAAAATTTGGTTCTTAAACCCAGAAAATCAACAAGAAAAAAGAAGCATTCAAGTATATACAGACAATGTTTCCTTAGAGAAATTAAACGAATTAGAATATATTAATGGAAAAATTTATGCGAATTACTGGCAAAAACCGTTAATAGCTATTATAAACCCTGATAATGGTGTTGTAGAAGGAATTATTGACTTAAGAAATGTTGTTGAAGAAGTTGAAAAAACGCAAAAATTAGTTGAAGGAGAAGATGTGTTAAATGGAATTGCTTTTGATATAGAAAACAACCGTTTATTTGTAACTGGTAAAAACTGGAGCAAATTATTCGAAATTGAAATTATAAAAAAATAACCCTAACCCCCATATATAATGAAGTACTTACAGTCTGTTTTAATCATAATCATAATTATTGCAATAAGCTCATGTAGAAAAGATTTCAGTACTGTTAGTAGCTTCGGAAGACTAGAGTTTTCTAAAGACACAGTGTTCTTAGACACTATTTTCACCAATATAGGTTCTTCTACTTATAATTTAAAAGTTTATAATAGAAGTGATCAAGCAATTAGTATTCCTGAAATTCGTCTAGAAAATGGTCCTACATCGAATTATCGTTTAAATGTTGATGGAATACCTGGGAAAACTTTTCAAGATGTTGAAATTTTAGCACAAGACAGCATTTTTGTGTTTATAGAAACTACCATTGATTTTAACCAAGTTCCAGATCCTCTATACACTGATAAAATTTTATTTGATAATGGTACCAATCAACAAGATGTTGATCTAGTTACACTTGTTCAAGATGCCACATTTATCTTTCCTGGACGAGATCCCATCACATTAGAAATTGACAACTTATCTTTAGACGGTCAGAGCACTACTACTCAAGGACGATTTTTAGAAGATAGTGAACTTACTTTCACTAAAGACAAACCTTATGTTATTTATGGTTATGCTGCAGTTCCTGCTAACAAAACACTTACTATAGAAGCTGGTGCTAAACTCCATTTCCATAGTAATTCTGGATTAATTATTGATAGAGAAGCAACATTAAAAGTAAATGGAACTTTAGATGAAAAGGTAAGTTTTGAAGGAGATAGATTAGAACAAGGTTTTGATAATGTTCCAGGACAGTGGGGAACTATATGGATGCGTGCTGGTAGTAGAGATAATGAAATAAATCATTCTATTATAAAGAACGGTGTTGTTGGTGTTTTAGTAGATAGTATTGGGTCTGATACTACTCCAACATTAAAAATTCAAAATTCTGAGATTTACAACCAATCTAGTTTTGGAATCTTAGGTAGAGAAGCAAATATTGAAGGAAATAACTTGGTTATTGGAGATGCTGGCCAAGTATCTTTTGCAGGAACAGTTGG
The DNA here is from genome assembly GCF_964511145.1 of Tenacibaculum amylolyticum. NCBI lineage: Bacteria > Pseudomonadati > Bacteroidota > Flavobacteriia > Flavobacteriales > Flavobacteriaceae > Tenacibaculum > Tenacibaculum amylolyticum. The sequence goes on along the minus strand of NZ_CAZEFZ010000063.1, from coordinate 223,989 downwards.
TGGCACCTATAATCTTGATCATTGTACATTTGCAAACTATTGGAGCAATAGCCTTAGAACACTTCCTGCTGTTTTAATCAACAACTTTTTTACTTTCCAAAATGCTCAAGGTCAAAATATAATTGGAACTGCAGATTTAAAAGCTGCAAATTTCACTAATTGTATTATATACGGTAATAACAATATTGAATTTGTATTAGACAGAGCCGTTGGTAGTAGTTTTAATTACATGATTGAAAACTGTTTAATTCAGTTTGATGATTTTAATGGTTCTTTTGCTAATAATAATGAATTGAACTTTACTGACACAACACATTATCTAAACAATATTATCAATCAAAATCCAGACTTCAAAACTCCTTTTGAAGAAGATTTTAGAATTGGTGCAAATAGCCCAGCAATAAATAAAGCAAAAGCTTCTCCTATTTCATTAGACATACTTGGTGTTAGTAGAACTGCTGCTCCTGATATTGGTGCTTATCAACACATTACATTTAACTAATCTTATATTTTCACTTAACTATACTTATACTACCATTCATCGAAATTTAGACTTTAATACATACATCTAAATTAACTTTGCTGTAAAGTTTGTTTCATTATAATAATTATTTATAATAGTTAATTTGGTTTGTTAAGGACTATTTGTTGTGAGGATAACGAGTAGTCCTTTTTTATTTTAAATAAAATTTTTTACTGTTTTAAGCCTCCCCTATCAATTCTTCGATCCTTTTTTGAAACGCTATTTTATCGTCTATTATAAAGGCCAAAGCCTTAGCTTTCTTTTGTTTTCCATATAAACTTTCATAATCCACGGGTTCTTTAAAGGATAAAACTATATTATGTCCACTCAAACTACCTATAAAAGAAAAATATTGAATATTAGGATTTTTTAAATCTGCTGTAGAAACTTTTATCAATTTAATATTTTCTAAAGCAATAGTAGCTTTTCCTACTATTCCAAATTGCAATATCAATTTCTTATTTTTCTCATCGATATAAATAGGTCTTTTAGATATCGTTTTATATATGGCAATAATTTGCAACAATGTATAAATACTTAATAAGTTTGTTATCCACGCTAATACAACATTACTCTTCATTAAGAACGCATGCAATACGAAAGTTTCTATGATGAGTATTAAAGTAAAACCTAGAAATATTCCTTTATAGGTTCCTTCTTTATGATATGAATATTCATCTGCTTTTAATTGTGTGTTTTTCCAGCTGAAAAAAGTGTAATAAAAAACACTTATTTCTGTAGCTAAAAATGTTGCCAATGACTTTGGTAACACTTCATGACATGCTACGGTAATTGCATCAAAAAAATCTCCTTTACCTTCATTTTTATGAATGGACTTATATAGTAACCTTGCTTTATAAACTACAAAGCTAATCACACAAATTTCTATTACTGGAACAATAAAACTTTTGATGACTTCAAGAAAGAATTGGTCTTTTTTAGGAAGTACATAACTACCAATTACAGTACCCATTACAAAAATACTTAGAACCGTAATCTTACTAACCTCTTTCTTTCTAATTGATAAGAAATATAGAAAAGGTATTGTTACTAATAAATCAAAAACAATAAAACCAGATATACTAGATGAATAGTAATTCGATTGGATTAATAACGTAAGTAGTAGCCACAAAAAAACAGGTATCATTATTACATAATACCTGTTCATATATTTATTTAATCCGTACATAAGACTTAGTTTTACATCTAATAAGTCTATGTAAAGTTAATTTTGTTACAATTATTCTTGTTTAAAAACAGTTCCGTTTTTCATTACAAAAACAACATTTTCCATTGTATCAATATTTTTCGTTGGATCATCGTTTACTGCAATAATATCTGCATAAAAACCTTTTTTAACCTGTCCAATTTCATCATCCATTTTTAAAATTTTAGCATTCGTTACTGTTGCAGATTGTATTGTTTCCATTGCTGGCATTCCAGCTTCAACCATATATCCAAACTCTTTTGCATTATTACCATGTTTAAACACTCCTGCATCTGTACCAAAAGCAATACCAACACCTCTCTTATATGCTTTTGCAAAAGTCCCTTGAATTTGTGGTCCAACTGCTAATGCTTTAGGAACAACAATTGCTGGATAATATCCTTTTACTTTTGCCTTCTCCTCTACTTCTTTTCCTGCAGTGATAGTAGGCACTAAATACACATCATTTTTCTTCATTAAGTCCATCGTTGCTTCACTCATATATGTTCCATGTTCTATGGTTTTTACACCTCCAATAATTGCTCTCTGCATTCCTTCATCTCCATGAGCATGTGCCGCAACATGCATTCCATAATCTTTAGCTGTATCGCAAATTGCTTTTACTTCCTCAATAGTAAATTGTGGATTATCTCCACTTTTTGCAACACTTAACACACCTCCTGTAGCCGTAATCTTAATACAATCTGCTCCATTTTTATATCGTTGACGTACTGCTTTTTTAGCATCTTCTACACTATTTACTACGCCTTCTTTAGGTCCTGGATCTCCAACAATTACACGTCTACTTCCATTGGTAGGATCTGCGTGTCCTCCAGTAGTTGCCAATGCTTTTCCAGCTGTAAACACTCTTGGACCTGGAATCTTATTAGCATCAATTGCTTTTTTTATAGAAATGTTTACACCAGTTCCTCCCAAATCTCTTACTGTTGTAAATCCTTTTAAAAGTGTTGTTTTAGCAAACCCAACCGAATTAAATGCTATATCTGCTTCATCTAAAATATAACGTTCTAAGCGCGTTCTTGGTCCAAATTCATTTTCAATATGCACATGCATATCTATTAAACCAGGCATAACAACTTTATTTTTTAAGTCAATTACTTTAGCTTTTGCATCTCTTGGAATTACATAGCCATCTATAACATTTGCAATCTTATTTTTAGTAACAACAATCGTTTGTTTTGTTTTTATTTTTCCTGACTTTGTATCAATTAGTTTCCCTGCTAATATATAAGTAGTTTGTGCAAAGAAACTATGAAAAGCCATTAGAAAAAGGCAGCATAATACTATTTTTTTCATCGTAATAATGGTTTTAGGATTCTAAAAATAGAGAATTTCATATTAAAAAGACAAAAGTTGTGTAACAGAAAATAAAATCGCACATTTGATATGTATTATCGCAAACAAGTTACTATGGAGCCTATATATGGACGTTCAAACGATAGAAAACGTTTTAATTATTTTGGTAAAGGAAGTGAATTTGCTCTTCTTTTCTTTAAAAATTTCTTGCTAACTATTATAACTCTTGGACTTTATTATCCTTGGGCAAGAGTTGCTATATTATCATATCATTACCAAGCTACAGAATTTGATAAAAATCGCTTTCAATTACATGCTACTGGAGCAGAAGTTTTTAAAGGATATGTAAAAGTATATGCTGTATTTTTTGTTTTGTATGCTTTTCTAATCTATGGTTCTTTATCTAACAATCCAGTAACAGCAAGTATTGCGCTAGGTGTTTTTTATTTATTCATTATTCTATTAATTCCTTTTGCAATTCATGGAGCTGTTCGTTATAAGAGTTCTAAAAGTTCTTGGAAAGGTATTCATTTTACCTACTTAGGAGATAAAATAGAATTATTCTGGAAATGTATTATTGGTATTTTATTAACTATACTTACACTGGGTATTTATGGAGCTTGGTTTAGTGTTGATTTAAGACAATATATCATTAGTCATTTACGATTTGGAAATCTATCCTTTAATTTTAAAGGAAAAGGAGAAACTTACTTTTGGATCAATTTAAAATTCTTCTTTTTATTCTATTTAACATTAGGAATTTATACATTTTGGTATGTAAAAGAGCTAGCCGCTTTTTATGCAGATAATACTGAAATTACTCAAAACGGGAAAAAGGTAAACTTTAGATTCAATGTAAAAGCTGGAGATGTATTTGAGCTATTAATCATCAACTTTTTCCTTATTATACTTACACTAGGATTAGCAACACCATGGGCAATTGTTAGAACACTAAAATTCTTATTTAGATTTTTAGAAATTGAAGGCTTAGATACCAATGCTATCCAGAAAGTTAATTATGATGACTATAAAGATGCTAGTGGAGAAAGCTATTTAGACTTCTTAGACATTGATCTTTTATAAATTAAAACACTACACAATTCATGAAAAAAAATATTGTCATTACTGGAACTAGTAGAGGAATTGGTTTTCAGTTGGCACAACAATTTGCAAAAGCAGGTCATAAAGTAATTGCTTTATCTAGAAATAGTGAACCTTTAGTAGCTGTTAATAATGAAAATATTACTGCTATTTCTATAGACTTAACGGAAGAAAGTGATCTTGCCAAGGCAGGGAAAATTATTTCTGAAAGTTTTAAGCAAGTAGATATTTTAATTCATAATGCAGGTTTACTCGTTAACAAACCTTTTCAACAATTAACTTCAGAAGATTTTCAAAAAGTATATCAGGTAAATGTATTTGCTGTAGCAACACTTACTCAAAATTTACTTCCACTTATGAAAGCCGGAAGTCATGTTATTACAGTAAGTAGTATGGGAGGTATACAAGGTAGTATGAAATTTCCTGGTTTAGCAGCATATAGTTCAGCAAAAGGCGCTGTAATTACTTTATCTGAATTATTAGCAGAAGAATACAAAGAACAGCAAATAGCTTTTAACGTATTAGCTTTAGGTGCAGTACAAACAGAAATGTTAGAAGAAGCTTTCCCTGGCTATAAAGCTCCGTTAACAGCAAATGAAATGGCAGATTATATCTACAATTTTGCATTAACCGGGCATAAATTTTATAATGGTAAAGTATTACAAGTTTCTAGTTCTACACCATAATTTTACAACCTAAAAAATACAACAAAACATTAATTAGAATATCTCACTAATTAATTTCCTTTTTGTATCTTAAAACTTTGAGAAATACATTATTAAAATATATTCCAGAAAAAGCCATTCCATTAGTCATTTACTTGATTAAGGAGCATAAAATAAATTTAAAAATAGTTAGCCAACGACAATCAAAACACGGTGATTTTAGAGCTTTACCTAATGGTGAAACTCAAATTACTGTAAACAACAACTTAAATAAATATCAGTTTTTATTAACGTTAGTTCATGAAATTGCACACCATGTTACCTATAAGAAATTTGGTAGAGTGCAACCACATGGAAAAGAATGGAAAACAGTATTTCAGCATTTGATGCTACCTTTTTTACGACCTGATATTTACCCTAAGGAAATGTTACCATACTTGGCTAATTATTTTAAAAATCCGAAAGCCAGTACAGATACAGATGCAAAATTATCTTTAGCATTGCGTGGTGGTATGGCAGAACCGGGAAAGAGTTTTATATTTGAAATTCCTAACGGAAGTATTTTTCGTTATAAAAACATCCCATACAAACGCGGTAACAAGCGAAGAACGCGCTATGAGTGCACTAATTTAAATACCAATCGCGTTTATCTTTTTAACCAAAATGTTGAAGTTTTACTTTTAGAGTAATAAACCTACATATTTATGAAAAATAACTATTACGCAGTAATTATGGCTGGCGGAGTCGGTTCTAGATTTTGGCCAGTGAGCACACAAAAATTTCCTAAGCAATTTCATGATATGCTAGGTACTGGACAATCTTTAATTCAAAGAACATTCGAACGAATTAATGAATTAGTTCCTACAAGTAATATTTTAATTGCTACGAATGAGAATTATGAGAAACTTGTGTTACAACAATTGCCTCAACTCAATAATAAGCAACTTTTATTAGAACCTGCTATGCGAAATACAGCTCCTTGTATTTTATATGCAGCACTTAAAATATATGACACAAATCCAGATGCTGTAATTTTAGTAGCACCATCAGATCACTGGATTAAAGATGAAGGGGAATTCCTTAGAAACATTCAAACTTCTTTTGAAGCATGTTCTAAAGATGATATTTTAATGACTTTAGGTATTCAACCAGATCATCCAAATACAGGATATGGATATATTCAGTATGAACAAAATGATGCAGAAATAAAAAAGGTAAAAAACTTTACTGAAAAACCAAATCTTGAAACTGCTAAAGAGTTTTTAGATAGTGGTGATTATTTATGGAACGCTGGAATTTTTGTTTGGTCTGCGAAAAGTATTATTGAAGCTTTTAAAAAGTATTTACCTGAAATGGTAAACATACTAGATTCAGAGAAATATAATACTGAAAATGAACGTGGTTTCATCAATAAAAACTACGATAAATCGCAAAATATTTCTATCGACTTTGGAATCATGGAACGTGCAGAAAATGTTCATGTATTACCTGTAGATTTTGGTTGGAACGATTTAGGAACTTGGGGTTCTTTATACGGAAAACTTAAGAAGGATGATCATGAAAATGCCGTTGTAGGTGCTAATGCTATTTTCAGAAATGCAAAAGGTAACATGATTAGAACAGAGAATGGAAAACGTGTTATTATTCAAGGACTCGAAGACTATATTGTTGTAGAGAAAAAAGATATTATTTTGATTTGCCCAAGGGAAGACGACCAAGACATAAAGCAAATCATGGCCGAAGCCAGAGATAATTTTGGTAAAAAATACGTGTAAAATTATCTAAACACTACACTTTATCTTATAAAAACGGTTGTTATTTCATAACCTATCTGACTGTTTTTTAACCTATTCCCTAACGTTTAAAGCTAAAAAATTTAAATTAAACACAATTTTGTATTAGCTTTGCCGTTAGGGAATAAGAATTGATTTTTTCAATTCAGGGATTATAAACAGAAAAAAGCCTTAGATCATTGATTCTAAGGTGGGGAAAAATGAAAAACAAACTTTTATTACTCTCGTTTGCTATTTCTATAATAGCAAGCGCGCAGCAACATACCTATGGTATTTATTTTCCTGATGGGGACAGGGAAACAAAATGTAACGCTTTTACAAAGGTTTTTAAACAAAAACCTAACGAGGTTAGCTTTGGTGTACGATTAATAGAAAACAAAATCTATTTTGAAGTAAACAATCAAAGCTGGTACTACGCACTTTTTAAAGAACCTGGTGATGGAATTGCCGTAGACATCGTCTTAAAAGAACGTTATTCTTGCAACAAAGAAGTAACACCGAAACAAGTAAGAGGTGTTTTATTACCACCTGTATACAATATTAAAGCTTTAGGAAAACTCAAAAGAGTTAAAAGGAATCGATATAGAGTATATATAGGTAAAGTACCTCCTAATCTACAAAAGAAAGATATTGAATTTAACTTACTTTTCTTACACAACAAAGCTTTTTGTAAGTATTATACCATCTATAACTTAGAGAAATATCCTAGAGATTTACTAGATATGGGAATCTATTTAGATGATATAACGTACAACAATAAGAAAATCACTTCTAATAAAAGGAATCTTGTTACTAAGTATAAAAAGCTCACTTTTTCTATTCCTTTTGAAAAGGATAAATCTGAATACAAACCTGAAGATATTAAACCTTTGTATGATTCTTTACAGTTAACAGATTATCATATTAAGAAAATAGATATTAAAGCATACGCTTCTGTAGAAGGTAGTATTGAACGTAATACGGAATTACAAAAACAACGTGCTACTAGTATTGCAGGGTCATTACAATCATTTCAACAGCCAGATATTTTAACAAAAATCTCTACTTCAGAAAATTGGGTAGAGTTTTTTAACGACATCAAGAAAACAAGGCATAAAAAGTTAATTTCTTTATCCAAGAAAAAAGTAAAAGCAAAACTTGTACATGAGTATGCAGCAAGTTTAGAACCTATTTTACGAAACCACAGAAAAGCAGTTGTGGTTCTTTCCTTAGAAAAAAAAGATCAATACAAGGAATTACATGTAGATCAATTAATAACACTATTTAATAAAGCTGTTGTAAAAGATCAATTAACAGAAGCTAGTCATATTCAAAATTCTATTTTAGAAAGAGTTCGTAATGATTTATCTCCTACGCCTCTTAAAAAGATGAAAATTCCTAAAAAGAAAAAGTATGTAAAGTTACTAGCAAAGAACTGTATTATTAAATATTTAATTAATTTAAGACAAACCTTAAATGTTGAAAAGGAGTTGTTAGCCTTAGAAAAATTAGAACCTAACAACAAACGTATTAAGTATAATTTAGCAGTACTAAAGTTCATTGTTTGGAAAAATAGAGCAAGAAAAATAGATAGAGATCAATTTAAAAGAGAAATTCTTAATCTTAAGAAATATGGAATTTCTCAAGATTTGGTTGATAAAATGATTATCAACTTTCATATTGTAAAAGCTATGGAAGATATGCGTAAGAACGACCTTAAAGGAAAAGATACTTCTGTAGCATATGTATTAAAATCTTGCGAAAAAATTCCTTTATCAGATTTTGATTACTTAAATCTTTCTCAGTTTTTAACGTACTATGGAACTGTTTACGACGCTATAGATATTTTAAAAAGTAAGGTAAAAGAAATTACTGTAGATGAAGATTTATTATTCTACTATCTCAATTTAACGATTACTAAAAATGAGCTGACAAAAACAAAAGTATATCGAATGATTATGCTGAATGCGATTAACATGAATCAAAAGCGTTTTTGTAGACTTTTCAATTCTGCTCTTAAAAAAGGAGTTACATTTCAGTTATTAGAAGATGATTATTTAAGAGCCACTTATTGTGAGAATTGTACTAATAGTGATCAGAAAGGAATATAAATAAATTAATTTATTAAGAACATTTGTTTTATAATTTTGAATACTAAGGAAATTTGAAGGATAACCACCTTTAGTTTCCTTATTTTTTTATATAATTAGAAAATTCCTTTCTATTTTTTTCGGTTCTTTTCAGGAGTTACTTAGGGTTACATTTTTCTATGCTGCCTATATTTTTGTTTTATCTTTTGTTATTCTGAACAAAGTGAAGAATTTCTTTCTAACAAAACGTTATTTGCAATAGATCCTTCGTTTCACTCAGGATGACATTGATGTTCCTTTTGTCATTCTGAACATAGTGAAGAATCTTTTAAAAAGAGAATTTAGTTCTTACCGACAGATCCTTCAATCCTCCTTCGATAAAACTCAGGAATCTCTCAGGATGACATAATTTGCTATTATGAATACATTAAAAATTTAGTTTACAAAAAAACACTTTTCTATATAAACTCATTGTTTCACTCAAAAACTCCTAACAAACTCCTCTACTTGCATATTAAAACCTTCTTCGTTTTTTATAAACTCAGTACGGATTTCTATGTAGAACACATTTGCTAATTTACCTTGTAAACGCACATAGTCTTTTTCTGTAGTTAGGATTATTCCATCTTCATTTAATTGCTTTCGCGTTGCTTCTATTTTCAAAATATCTTGCGAAGAAAAATGATGATGATCTGGGAATTTTACATGTTTATATTCGATTTCTTTTTCATCTAAATACGATAACAATGGTGTTGGATTCGCTATTCCCGTTACTAAGGTTACTTTTTCATCTTTTAAATCAGTAATATTTATAGCTTTCTCTTCCCCTTTTATATCTTCATCATAAGAAATTGTTGTAAAAAACACTTGTTGTTCTGGCAACACTTTTAATTGCTTTTTTATCTTTTCTCGCTCAATATCAGACATGTCTGATGGACATTTTGTTACTACAATACTTTTTGCTCGTTTTGCTCCACTCCTACTTTCTCTTAAATTTCCTGTAGGCAACAAAAAGTCTTTGCTATACAAATCGTTGTATTTTGTTAGTAAAATATAGTGTCCTGCATTTACTTTTCTATGCTGAAATGCATCGTCTAACAACACAATATCAGGCTGTATTAATTCTTGTAGTTTTTGTATTCCTTCTGTTCTATTTACATCAACAGCTACATGTATACCCTTAAATTTTGAATAGAATTGTAATGGCTCGTCTCCAACATCTTCAGCAGTATGTGAATCATTTACTAATTGAAATCCTTTTGTTTTTCGCTTGTAACCTCTACTCAATACTGCTATTTTATAATCATCTTTTAACAATCGAATTAAATATTCTATTTGAGGCGTTTTTCCTGTTCCCCCAACACTTAAATTTCCTACAGCAATTACTGGGATTTTAAATGACGTAGATTTTAAAATTCCTCTATCAAAAAAAAGGTTACGAATGCTCGTAATTATATCGTATATAATTGCGAACGGAAATAATAAAAAACGAACTAATTTCATCAGAACGAAAATACATTAAATATCTTAACTTTGATCTTTACAAATGCATACTATGATCATAAGAGATATTACAAATTATATAGAAGAACTGGCTCCTTTAGCCTATGCAGAAGATTTTGATAATGTTGGTTTGTTAGTTGGTTCTTACAATACAGAAGTAACTGGCGTTTTAGTCACGCTAGACACTTTAGAACAAACAGTAGATGAAGCTATTGCTAATAACTGTAATCTTATTGTTAGTTTTCATCCTATCATTTTTGGAGGTTTAAAAAAGTTAAATGGCAACAATTATGTAGAAAGAACCGTATTAAAAGCGATTCAAAACAATATTGCTATTTATGCTACACATACTGCTTTAGACAATTCTAACAAAGGTGTATCTGCTAGAATGTGCGAAGTATTACAATTACAAAATACTAAAACCTTAATTCCTAAAAAAGGGATTATAAAGAAGTTAACGACTTATGTTCCGTATGCAGATGCAAATGATTTAAGACAACAGCTATTCAATGCAGGGGCAGGAACTATTGGTAATTACGATCTTTGCTCTTTTAATATTGAAGGAAAAGGTAGTTTTAGAGGTAATGAACATTCTAATCCAACTGTGGGTGAAAAAGGAGCATTACAATTTGAAGAAGAAACCTGTATTTCTGTCATTTTTGAAAGTTATTTAGAAGGAAAAGTTCTTTCTGCTTTGTTTAAAAATCATCCGTATGAAGAAGTTTCTTACGAAGTAATTACGTTAGATAATTATCATCAAAATGTAGGTATGGGAATGATTGGTGAATTTCCAGAGGCTATTGCTGAAAATGATTTTCTACAATTCGTAAAAAGTACTTTTAAAACAGATTGTGTTCGTCATTCTAAATTATTAAGCAAACCAATTAAAAAAGTAGCCGTATTAGGTGGTGCAGGAAGTTTTGCTATTTCTAATGCTATACGAGCTGGAGCTGATGCTTATGTAAGTGCTGATTTCAAATATCATGAATTTTACAAGGCCGAAAACAAGATTTTATTAGCAGATGTTGGTCATTATGAGAGCGAACAGTTTACAAAAAATCTTTTAGTTGAGTATCTTACAAAAAAATTCACTAGTTTTGCAATTATTTTAAGCGAAAAAAGTACGAATCCAATACATTATATTTAATAAACAATGGCAAAAAAAGAAGTAACGGTAGAACAGAAATTAAGAGCGTTGTATGATTTACAGTTAATTGATTCGAGAATTGATGAAATTAGAAGCGTTCGTGGTGAATTACCATTAGAAGTAGAAGATTTAGAAGATGACGTTGCCGGATTAAATACAAGACTTGCAAACTTAGCTCAAGATATTGATAATTTAAATACTGATATTAGTAACAAAAAATTAGCAATAGAAGAGTCTAAGAATTTAATTAAGAAGTACGAAGAACAACAAAAAAACGTACGTAACAACCGTGAGTTTGATTCTTTAAGTAAAGAAACTGAATATCAAGAGTTAGAAATTCAATTATCTGAAAAGAGAATTAAAGAATTCAAAGCTAAAATAGCCCAGAAAAAGCAGGTTGTAGAAGGTACTAAAGAAAAATTAGCTAGACAACAAGGTCACTTAAACGCTAAGAAATCTGAATTAGATGCGATCTTAAAAGAAACTGAGAAAGAAGAGAAATTATTAATTGAAAAATCTCAAGAATACTCAGAATCTATCGATAGACATTTATTAACTGCTTATAATAGAATTCGTAATAAAGTTAAAAACGGATTGGCTGTAGTTTCTATTGAGCGTGGTGCAGCTGGTGGATCTTTCTTCACTATTCCTCCACAAGTTCAATTAGAAATTGCCAACAGAAAGAAAATTACTATCGATGAGCACAGTGGTCGTATCTTAGTTGATGCTGCTTTAGCTGCTGAAGAAAAAGAGAAAATAGACAACTTATTTTCTTAATCGATATAAACATATTATGAGAAACTCGCCAAATTGGCGAGTTTTTTGTTTCTGAAAAAGAGTGTATAGATTACTTTTTAGTTTAAACATAAGATTCCTAATTTCATAGAAATGATATGTAAGAAAACTTATTCTGCTAAAACAGATTCTTTTGCCAACAGTGCTCTAATCATAACCGTTGCTGTACAAGCTCCGTAAACACCATCTGCTTTTAAGTTTTCATCTTCTTGAAATGCTTTTAACGCTTCTTTTGTTGCCTCATCAAAAACACCGTCTAATTCTTTAGAAAGATATCCTAATCTAATTAATGCTTTATTTAAATGTTTCACTTTACTTTTAGCACTCCCTTTTTTTAATGTATTTCCATTTAAAATAATTTCTCCAAACTCACGACTTTGAAATGGATCTAATACACTTAGTGTTACAAAAAACTTTGGAGTTCCCGCATATACATCTTTCCATTGTTTTGGATCGGCATTTTTATTCAACCATAAATCCATTACTTTTCCATCTCCTACATACATAACCATATGATGTCTTGCCCATCTAGAGTAATCTTTTGTACACTTGTAGTAACGCATCCATTTTTCTTTTCCTTCTCTTACATCAGAAAAGCTTTCTGTGCTATATAATAACATTCCTGGTTTTAATTCTATTCTACGATCTAATACTTGCTCGTAATAGCTTCCAGGATCGTTTTCTAAGTCAATTTCTCCATCCCCTCTATGAATGTATATAAAATAACGATTATCGCCTTCTATAGCGCTTTTTTCTATTCTGTCTGGATATCCGTTTTTATATCTAGCTTTTGCTTCTTTAATATCTTTTTCTGCACATACAATATGATGTGGTTTGGCATACAAAACTTGTGTTTCTGACCTTCCTCTACCTCCTTCTTTTTTAGAAATATGTCTTGCAGCTACTCCACAATCCATACGATCTCCTTTGGGCTTTTTTCTTTGTTCTTTAACTAGTTTTTTCCATTCCCTTATTAATTCTTTCGTTTCTGGTCTCATTCGTTTTTGTATTTAAGTTTGATTGTACTAAAAATACTTTCACTCATAATAAAATATGAAAGGGAAAAAGCTATTTCATTGTCAGGGAATTACTGTTGTTTTAATAAGGAAAATAACTTTAAACTTAAAGTTCTATATTAAAAGGTATGAAGGTTTTGTTTTACAAGGGACTGAAATCCCTTGGTTTTGGTTCAATTACTATTTATAATCATAACAATATTCAGTGCATTTAAATTGTAGATTATTTTGAATTTCTAAAAATACTACAAGCTATCCTAGAAGTTTAGAGCAATAAAAAAGTGCGGTAAAAACCGCACTTTGATATTATAAATGTATAACGAACAAAATTCTATTCGAAACTTGTATTCATTTTCAAGTAATCTAAAAACTCACGCTTGGTTTCTTTTTCTTTAAACTTCCCACCAAACTCAGCTGTTACTGTAGAACTTTCGATGTCTTTTACACCTCTAGAGTTTACACATAAGTGTTTTGCATCTATTACACAAGCCACATCTTCTGTTCCTAATGCTTCTTGCATAGCTTGTACTACTTGCATTGTTAAACGTTCTTGTACTTGTGGACGTTTTGCATAGTATTCTACAAGTCGGTTCATTTTAGATAAACCTATTACTTTTCCGTTAGAAATATATGCTACGTGTGCACGACCAACAATTGGTAATAAATGATGCTCGCAAGTTGAGTATACAACAATGTTTTTCTCAACTAACATTTCACCATAATTATAATTATTATCGAATGTAGAGGCTTTTGGTTTGTTCTCTGGGTTTAATCCCATGAATAGTTCATTTACAAAAGCTTTAGCTACACGTTTTGGAGTTCCTTGTAGGCTATCGTCTGTTAAGTCCATTCCTAAGGTTTCCAATATATCTTTTACACTTTCTTGAATTCTAGAAATCTTTTCTTCGTCCGAAATATCAAATGCATCAGCACGTAATGGAGTCGTAGCAGAAGTACCGATGTGGTTCTCCCCTATTTCATCAATTCTCTCGTCTTTCATATTAGTTGTAATCTCAAACATCTTTTTTTGTTTACTATTGTTATATAAAGATAAAACAAATGGATGTTTCTTAATGTATAATGTTAATTATTTCGTTTACTGTTAATAATTGTTGCTCTCGAGTTTCGCTGTTTTTCAGCATGAATTTATTGTCTTCTATGTCTGAAACCACAAACTCAATAGCTCTTTTATCTACATATTTCCACTGTTTTTTCTGCTGATTGTTACTCTTAGCAACATCAGGATATAATTCAGCTTTTACACCATTTGCTCTTAATTCATTTACTGCTTTCATTTTAAGTAAACTCTCGTTTTCATTAAAATTTAAGAACAGTACTTTTGGTTTTGGTAGTGCTACATCTTCAAACAATCCTAATTCTTCCATTACTAAGTAAATACGATCTAATCCAAACGAAATTCCTACACCACTTACGTCTTTCATTCCAAAGATTCCTGTTAAGTCATCGTATCTACCTCCACCACCAATAGAACCAATTTTCACTTCTTTTGGAGCTGCAACTTCATAAATAGCTCCTGTATAATAGTTCAATCCTCGTGCCAAAGTTACGTCTAAGTCTAAAGAGGCAGTTTCTAATCCTAATTCTTGTGCATTATACACTACAAAGCGTAATTCTTCTACTCCTTTAGTTCCTTCTTCAGATGTTGACAACATGGCAGCTAAGGCGTCTAATTTGTCTTCATTGGTTCCGGTAAACTCAAATAACGGTTGTACTTTTTCTATAGCTGTTTCTGCTATTCCTTTTGCTAGCATTTCCGCAACTACACCGTCTTTTCCTATTTTATCTAACTTATCTAAGGCTACCGTAAAATCGATTAATTTATCTTTTGCTCCAATTACTTCTGCAATTCCAGATAAAATTTTTCGATTATTGATTTTAATGGTCGTGCCTTTTACGTTTAACTTACTAAAAACTGCATCGTATAATTTTACAAATTCTACTTCTTGCCATAAAGAAGTGCTTCCTACCACATCTGCATCGCATTGATAGAACTCTCTATAACGTCCTTTTTGTGGTTTATCTGCTCTCCAAACTGGCTGAATTTGGTAACGTTTAAACGGAAATGTAATATCGTTTTGGTGCTGTACTACATAACGTGCAAAAGGTACAGTTAAATCGTAACGTAAGGCTTTTTCTGAAATCTGAGCCGTAAGCTTGTTACTATCTTTATCTTCTAAAACTTTATCATTTGCTTTATTAAGATAGTCTCCTGAATTAAGAATCTTAAAGATTAAACGATCTCCTTCTTCACCATATTTCCCCATAAGTGTTGATGAGTTTTCAAAACTTGGGGTTTCAATAGGTTGAAATCCGAATAGCTCGAAAGAATGCTTTATGGTATTAAATATAAAGTTTCTTCTGGCCACTTCTGTAGATGAAAAGTCTCTGGTTCCTTTTGGGATACTTGGTTTCATAACTATATAAATCTGTTTAAGATAGTAATCTGCATTATTTTAGCCTGCAAATATCCGAATTTATTGGCGGATTATGAAGTTTTATTTGTACATGTTTTTACTAAAAAAGTTGGAAGTTTTAAAAGATAAAAGATGTCATCTTGAGTACGCCCTGAGGCCGCTCGAAGGGAAAGCGAAAGATCTATCGGTAAGAATTAAATTCTGATATTAAAAATTCTTCACTCCCTTCGTTTATACTCAGTTGACAGTTCAGAATGACAATGGAAAAGAGCTACTTTACGCCTTTTTAATCTAGCTGTTTTTTTAGTCTATAAATAGATGCATTTAGCTCAAAACCTAGTAATAATACAATTGCATTTAACCAAACGAATAACATTAAAATTAGTAATGTTCCAATAGATCCGTATAGCTGGTTGTACTGTGCAAACTTTACTACGTAAATTCCAAAAAGGTAAAATGTAAATAAAGAAACGACTGTTGTAAGAATGGCTCCAGCTGAGAAAAATTTAATTTGACGTCCTTGCTTCGTTCCATATCTGAATAACAATGAAACAATGGTATATATCATTACTAAAAAGAGAAAACCTCTTCCTAAGTAGAATAGGTCTAATTCCCCTGTATCAAACCAACCGATTTTGTCTATTTTAGAAAGTGCAATTTGGTATAAAATGATTAAAGAAACGGTTACAATCAGGAAGAATGCCATTAGTAACGAAACACCTAACGACACGATGTAAGCTCTGAAAACATTTCTAAATTCTTTTACGTGGTAAGAATATTCAAATCCTCCAAAAATAGCATTGACTCCATTTGTCATTAGAAAAATTGAAGCTAAAAAACCAAACGATAATAATCCTCCATATTGGTTATTCAGAATATCTTTAATAACACCGTTTACCGCATCGAATGTTTTTGGTGGTAAACCTTCTTTTATTAAATCGAAAAGTCCTTGTTGAAATCCTTCAATAGGAATGTATGGAATGAGCGTAAGAATGAACAATAAAAACGGGAAAATTGCCATAAAAAAACTAAATGCAATTCCTCCTGCTCTTGTTGTTAACGCTCCTTTTACAATTCCTATACCGTACATTTCTAGCACATCGTATAAAGACATACCTTGTAAACCTGGAATTTTTATTTTCTTTCCTAGTTTTATAAACCAATTGATTACTGGTATTTTTTCAAGACTTTCTTCTATTCTTTTTGTCATTTTAGCACATAGCTTATTTCATTAGCTAATCTCTTAATAATGAATACACTTTCTTGGTTTGTATTTCATTATCGAATTTTAATTGTATGGTAATATTGCTTTTACCTATCAATCTATGTTTAACTCCTTTAATTATAAGTTTTCTTCCGTCTATTAAACACTCTGTAAAGATAACCTTAAATTTAAACTTACCTTCTAAATTCCTACTTCTAACAATAATTTCATATTTGAATTTATTTCTCAGTAGAATATAATCATCATAGATTTTTATTTCCCCTAACCAATAGCTAGTCTTTCCTAATTCTCTATTAACAATCTCTATTTCGTCATATACTTCTAATAATCTTCCTTTAGATAGCTCTTTTTTTGCTTTATTTTTTTCAATTACAGTAAAAATAATCCCTATTGTAAAAAACAATATTAATATACCTATAAAGAGGCTTGAGATAACAAAATTAACATCCAATTTACTCGATTTTAACCTTATACTTTCTTAATAAATTAGCTATATTTTCTTTTGAGAAAATTGCTTTTTCTATTCTATTTGTTTCTAAATCTATTGAAAAGTTACGCGCTGTTTTAAAATTTGCTTCTCTGAGGTCTGTATTTTCAAAAATAGCACCTAATAAATCACAATTATCAAACTCACTTTGCTGTAAATCTGTTTCTGTAAAATCCACTTCCTTAAGACTTGTATTTATAAATTGGAAGTTTTGCATTCTTAATTGGTAAAAAGAACTATAATCTAAATGACAATTGGTAAAGTTTATTTGTAATAAAAACGGATCTACTTCATGAAACTTTATTCCCATCAGTTTAGAATCAAAAAAATGTGTGTTCTTAAAACTACATCCTCTTACCCGTGAATTACTCAAATTACAGTTTATAAATTCACACTCTAGGAATTCTGATCCATTAATATGTAGTTCTGATAAATCACAATCTTTAAATATACAAGCATCAAAGTCAGCTTTACTAAGCTTTTCACTAGTAAAACTGACTTTGGTAAATGTTTCGTTATCGAAATAATCGTTCATTGTTGTATCCGTTAGAAAGCATTTTTTGAAAGCTAAAAATACGCTTTTTGTCAGCTACTTTCTAAGTTTTACAACCGAACTATTTTAAACCTCTTGCTTTTAACATTGGTTCTGCTTGCGGATCGCGACCTGCAAAAGTTTTATACATTTTTGCATAGTCCATTGTATTTCCTCTAGATAAGATTTCTTTACGGAACTTCTCTCCATTTTCACGAGTTAATAATCCGTTATCTTTAAACCAATCGTATGCATCATGACTTAACATTTCTGTCCATAAGTACGAATAGTATCCTGCAGCATATCCTCCACTAAAAATATGTGCAAAATATGTAGAACGGTATCTTGGTGGAATCTCCGCTATTTTAAGCTTCATTTTCTCTAAAGCTTCTTTTTCAAAAGCAGCTACATCTTCAACATTATCGTCTACACCAATTGTGTGCCATTGCATATCTAAATTAGATGAACCTAAGTTTTCTATAATTGAATATCCTTGGTTAAATGTTCCTGCATTTTTAATTTTTTGTAATAATGCATCTGGAATTACTTCTCCAGTTTTATAGTGTAATGCATAATTATTTAATACTTCTGGATGTGTTGCCCAGTTCTCGTTAAATTGCGATGGAAATTCTACAAAATCTCTTGCAACACTTGTTCCTGAAATCGAAGCATATTTTTGATCTCCAAATAAACCGTGTAATGCATGTCCGAATTCATGGAACATTGTTTCTACCTCATCAAAACTGATTAACGCTGGCTCTCCTTCTGCTGGTTTAGGAGAATTACATACGTTATAAATTACTGGTTTTTGATCTCTTAATTTTGATTGCTTTACAAATGCACTCATCCAAGCACCTCCTCTTTTGCTATCTCTAGCAAAGTAGTCTCCATAAAATAATCCTAATTTACTTCCATCTTCATTGAATAATTCATACACCACAACATCTGGGTGGTACGTTGGAATATCGTCTCTCTTTTTAAAAGTGATTCCGTATAATTTATTCGCAGCATAAAACACTCCTTTTTCTAATACATTGTTTAATTCAAAGTATTGTTTTACTTCTTCTTCGTCTAAATCATATTTAGATTTACGAACTTTCTCTGCATAGTGATTCCAATCGTACGGAGTTAATTTAAAATCGCCTCCATCTTTATTAATTTGTGCTTGAATTTCTTTAATTTCTGAATCTGCTTTTTCTAATGATCCAGGAATTAAATTCGTAAACATTTCGAATACTTTTTCTGGTTTAGAAGCCATTGTTCCTTGTAAACTCCAGCTTGCATAATTATCGAAACCTAAAATTTGTGCTTTTTTAGCTCTTAATGCAACCATTTGCTTTACTAAATCAGAAGTATCAAATTCTCCTCCTTCAGTTCTTTTAATAGATTTATTAAATAACTCTTCTCTAGTTCCTCTGTCTTCTAATGTTTGTAACGATGGTTGTTGTGTAGTATTAATTAACTGAATGTTATACTTACCATCTTTTTCTAATGATTTTATTTTTTCTTCAGAAAATCCTTTCAACTTCGCTTTGTCTTCTACTACAACTCCTCCTTTTTTACTAGCATCTAATAACTTCTTTCCAAAATCGTTTGATAAGCTAGCTATTTGTGCATTTATATCTTTCAGCTCTTTCTTCTTCTCTTCAGATAAATTAGCTCCAGCTTTTACAAAGTTTTTATAGTATTCTTTTACTAAGTGTTTAGATTCTTCATCTAAACCTGAACTTCCTAAGTTATTATATACTGTTTTGATTCTTTCAAACAACGGAGTGTTTAATAAAATCTCATCTGTATGTTTTGAGAACTTTGGTGCTAATTCTTTTTGAATTTCTCTAATCTTATCATTTGTATTAGCTCCAGCTAAAGCATAAAATACTGCTGTTACATTATCTAATACTTTACTACTTTCTTCTAAAGGTAAAATGGTATTATCAAATGTCGGTGCATCTATATTCTCTACAATTTTAGCTATTTCTTCATTTTGAACTTCCATACCTTTTAAGATAGCAGGCATAAAATGTTCGTCTTTAATTTTTGTAAAATCTGGTGCACCGTAATCTAACGTGCTTTTTACTAATAATGGATTTTCAGTAACATTCATATTAGTATCTTCTTTCTTAATGTTTTCTTTCTTGGTTTCTTTGGTATTACAACTTACCATTACAGCGATAATGGCAGTTATGAGCATATGTTTCTTCATGTTTAGGTATTATTTCTGGTTTTCTAGTTTAGTATTGGTTAAATATTGTAAGTTTTCTGTTATTTTTTCAATAGGCCAGTTCCACCATTGCTGTTCTAATAATGTTTCAATAGTTGCTGCATCAAAACGTTTTCTTATTTCTTTGGCTGGATTTCCTCCTACTATTGAATAAGGCGCTACATCTTTAACTACAGTTGCATTGGTTGCTATAATTGCTCCATCTCCAATAGTTACTCCTGCCATAATTGTTGCGTTGTAACCAATCCAAACATCATTACCAATAGTAATATTACCTTTATTCGGATAGGTTTTATCTTTCATTGCTTCTTCCCATCCATTCCCAAAAATGGCAAAAGGATAGGTAGAAAAAGCATCTGTTAAATGATTTGCTCCATTCATAATGAATTTTACATCTGAAGCAATCATACAGAACTTTCCTATAATCAGTTTATCATTTATAAAATCGAAATGATATTTTACATTCTTTTCGAAGTTTTCTACGTTCTCAAAATCGTCGTAATACGTATAATCTCCAACACTGATATTTGGATTCTTTACGATGTTTTTTAGAAAACAGAGTCTATCGTAATTTTTTAAAGGAAACTTGGTATGTTTATCGGGTCCAAGCATATTATTATTCTACCGCTTTCAAACTCAAGTCCATATTATATACAGAATGTGTAAGTGCTCCTGAAGAAATGTAATTTACTCCACACTCTGCATACTCTCGAATTGTTTTCTCATTAATTCCTCCTGAACTTTCTGTTAAACATTGCTCTCCAATTAATGCTACAGCTTCTCTAGTATCTTCATAATTAAAGTTATCTATTAAAATTCTGTAGACTCCTTCATTCGATAAAATTTCTTTAATTTCTTCTATATTTCTGGCTTCAACAATAATTTTAATATCCAATCCTTTTTCTGCTAAATACTTTTTTGTTTTTGTAATTGCTTGTGTAATTCCTCCTGCAAAATCTATATGATTGTCTTTAATCATAACCATATCATACAATGCAAATCTATGATTCTCTCCACCTCCTATTTTTACAGCCCATTTTTCTAGAGCTCTAATTCCTGGTGTTGTTTTACGAGTGTCTAAAACTTTGGTTTTTGTTCCTTCTAGCAAATCCATAAAAGAACGTGTTTTCGTGGCAATAGCACTCATTCGTTGCATTGCATTTAATACTAAACGTTCTGCTTGTAATATAGATTGTGATTTTCCTGACACATAAAATACAATATCTCCGTATTTTACATGCTCTCCATCATTTATAAGTGTTTCAACTTTTAAGTCTTTATCTACATAAGCAAATACCATTTTAGCAAACTCAACACCTGCTATAATTCCTTCATCTTTTACTAATAGTTTTGCTTTACCTTTTGCTTCAGCTGGAATACATGATAGTGATGTATGATCTCCATCACCAATATCTTCTCTAATTGCATTTGCAATGATCAATTCTAATTCTTTATTGAACTTTTCTTGTGATATCATTCTCTTATGATTATTGATCGTAAAAATAAGATTTTAAATATAAAATGGAATATCCGTTCTTCCCTACAGGAAAAACGGATATTTAAATAAAAGTTTACGCTTTTTTAAATTTGTTACAATATCTTCTTAACGTATTTTTAATTCATTTTAAAGTCAATTACAAGTTATCTCCGTAGAACCATAATATAGCTCCTACTATTAGTTTTGATCTAAATAACCTACCTTTCATAGCGTATCTATATGCTCGGTTTATAATACGTAACATACGCTTATTTTTCGCAAATTTTTTCTTCAACTTATAGATATAATAGGCTAGTTTCAAATCTTCATTTTTATATGAAACTTGAGTTAACTTTTGTAGTTGTTCTAAGTATTTATACCCAAACTCTTCCGTAGGTTCTATCATTGTACCTTCTCCAAAATCGTTCCAAGTAGCAATTTGTATAAAATCTACTGGATGCTTTAATGATTCTAGATAGGAATCTACAAACATATCTTCGTTTGTTCCATCTAATATCCATTCACTTTCATTTGCTGGTCGCCATCCTCCTTCTTTATAAAAGTCATTGAAATTTGGGTACGAAACACCTCCTATTACATCATTCTCAAAATCTGCATTATAATTGTAATATCCTTCTAATGTTTCTAGGTGTTTTTCATCGATCCAAGCAAACTCACCTTTACTGTTTTCTGTTCCAATAATATTTTTAGCTCCCCAAAGTGAAAGTATATTATACTCCTTTTTTAAAGAGGAAAGAATATCTGTCCAATCGTTACTATCATCTATAAAATTAGGTCCGAAAATGAATAACAGTTCTTTGTTATTTATTTTAATATAATTCTTTTTACTGAAATAATTTTGTTTGATATAGTTTAAATCGTTCTTTGCTTGTGCTACTTGAATAGGTGTAAGTATTCTTGCTTGTTCGTTAACAACTCTATCTTCATACATTACAGCAAATTCTAATTTCGTTTTATCTAACTCTTTTAAGAAACTTTCCATTCCTTCCTTAATCAAGTTAAAATCACGAACATTTCGAATTCCGTACCAATCGAATATTACACCATCTACACCGCTTAATTTCATTAACAACAAATGATATTGCTGTAAGTCTCTATCTATTGTAGAATAAGGGCCAATTAATGGGTAATAGTGCGATGCTATTTGCCTTTTGCCATCTTTATCTAACATCTCTGGGTTCTGATTTGTCATCGTCCAATGTTGGCCCCAGAAACCATTTATTTCTTTAGATTGAAACCAAGGCATGTAATGCACGTATACTTTTTCTCTAGTACGTTTATTTACAGTTTCGGTAGTACTACTTTTAATAATGGAGTTGTTATCTAACTCTTCTTCAATTACTTTATCCAGTTCATCTGTTTTGTAATTAGCAATCCAATTTTCATAGGTTTTAAGGTCAGTTTGCGCCGCAGGTATTTCTTCTGTTTCTATACCTTTTTTAAAGCTGTCTTCTGTACATGCTACGCACAATAAAATGCACGTACTTAACAGTACATGTTTAACGGGGGGTACTCTCATGTTCTAGTATTCAAATATTTAACTCGCTAAAATTATTTATTTCTATTTTACTAATTCATAGGATAATCCCTTTTTTTTAGTTTAGTTTTGCCCCAAATTATTTGTAATGAAAATTAAACTACTTGCTATTGGTAAGACAGATGATAAAAATTTGATTCAATTAATCGATTTATATCAGAAAAGATTACAACACTATATTAAGTTTGAGCTTGAAATTATTCCAGATATTAAAAATGTTAAGAATCTTTCCGAGTCACAACAAAAAGAAAAAGAAGGTGCTTTAATTTTATCTAAACTACAAGCTACTGACCAATTAGTTTTATTAGATGATAAAGGCAAGCAGTACACTTCTATTGAGTTTTCTAATTTTCTTCAGAAAAAAATGAATAGCGGAATTAAACAATTGGTTTTAGTAATTGGTGGTCCGTATGGTTTTTCTGATGCCGTGTATCAAAAAGCAAGTGGTAAACTATCGCTATCTAAAATGACTTTTTCTCACCAAATGATTCGTTTATTTATCGTTGAACAGATTTATCGTGGTTTTACAATTCTACGCAATGAACCTTATCATCACGAATAACCTTACGCTATTTCTTTATGATTTTCTGCGATCTTATACAATAAGATAATCTCTAAAAGTTGTAAGGGTAATAATATGATTATTCCTAATTCAGGAATTAGAAATACAAATACTACTCCTGAAATAATTTCGAAAATTCCAGTAATTAAAGCTAAACCTCCATATTTCTTTTGTAGCATTAATACAGGAATTCCTAAAAGAATTAATAAAACTCCATATATTAACGATCGTACCCACATCATGAATAGAAACCAATTCTCTGCATAATAAATAGAAATAATATCGTAAACACTAAAGCAAAATACTGCTATTAACATAATCATACCTACTATAGAGAGCATACTTTTTTGATAAATTTTACCTGTAGCTATAAAACCTCGTATGAAAAAGAAAAATGTAATCATTGAGGCTACTTTAATTAAAACATAGAGTGTGTTTGTTAGTATAGCATCTCCTTCTTCTATTCTATAATACTCGCTCATTATTTCAGGAAACCCTAAGAAGAAATAGATAATTCCGAAAATCCAAGAAAATTGTAATACTTTAAATTTATTTTTTGGAGTAATTCCTAATACTGGTGTAAAATCTTCCGAAACTACATTCTCTGTTATACTTTTATAATCCGCTCCTAGTACTTCTAGAATATTCTTTAAGGTATAACTTCTTGGAGTTACCTCTCCTGCTTCTATACGCTGAATTGTTCTAACGTTAATGTTACATTTTTCTACAAGTTCTTCTTGTGTTAATCCTTGTTGTTTTCTTAAATCGGAAATCTTCTTTCCTAATGCTGGTTGTTTCATTGTAAATATATTTTCGTCTTTCATACAATCTTACTCTTGCTTTTTATTTTGAGGAAACATTTTCATTGATTTTACCCCGACTTTCACACGACATTCCTTTATTTATAGTACTTTCAGAGAATTACTCTCATGATAAACAAAATGTGTTTATCTTAACAAAGATGATAAAAAATATTACATTTGTTTGGTAATTTTTTATGATATGAAGCTAGTTTTTGCCACCAACAATTTAAATAAACTAAAGGAAGTACAGGAAATTCTCCCTTCTTCTATTGAGTTGCTATCTTTAAAAGATATTGATTGTTTTGACGAAGTAGCAGAAACTGCCACTACTTTAGAAGGGAATGCTCAATTGAAAGCAAATCATATTACTGAGAAGTTTGGATATAATTGTTTTGCAGATGACACTGGATTAGAAGTGGCTGCTTTAAATGGTGCTCCTGGCGTATATTCTGCAAGATATGCTGGAGAACCAGCCAATGCTGAAAACAACATGGCTAAATTACTTACAAACTTAGATCAAATAACTGATAGGCAAGCGCAATTTAGAACTTCTATTTGCTTGAATTTAGACGGTAAACAATTCCTTTTTGATGGTATTTGTAAAGGTGAAATTTTAACTCAGCAACAAGGAGAAAAAGGTTTTGGTTATGATCCAATTTTTCAACCTGATGGTTATACTGTTTCTTTTGCTGAAATGACTTCTGAAGAAAAGAACGAAATTAGTCATAGAGGTTTGGCTATTCAAAAATTAATAGCGTTTCTAAAAACATATTAAAGTTGCTTTAAAATACCAATTCTTATCGATATAGAAACTATTACATGGAGCAACAACGAACATATACAAACCATTTTATATTAATTGGATTCCTGCTGCTTATTTTAGCTTTCTTAAATATAAACTTAGGTTCTGTACACATTCCTTTTGAAGAAGTTTTTACTAGTCTTACTGGTGGTACTGCTTCGAAAAAAAGCTGGCAAACCATTATCCTTAATTATCGTTTACCTAAAACAATTACTGCCATTTTAGTAGGCTCTGGACTTTCCATTTCTGGCTTGCTTATGCAGACATTATTTCGAAATCCTTTAGCAGGCCCCTTTGTATTAGGTATTTCTTCTGGTGCAAGTTTAGGTGTTGCTATTTTTTTACTTGGCGCAGGTCTTTTCGGAAATTTCACATTGTTTTCTGTTTTTTCTGGTTGGGGATTACCTATTGCATCTAGTATCGGTGCATTTTTAGTCTTGCTTGCTGTAATAGTAGCCGCCAATAAAGTAAGGAATACAATGTCTATTTTAATAATTGGACTCATGTTTGGTGCTCTTGCTGGGGCTTTAATTAGTGTATTGTCTTATTTTAGTGAAGCAGAGCAAATTCAGCAATTTGCTTTTTGGAATTTTGGTAGTTTAGGAAATTTAACTTGGAATGAGATTTTAATTTTCTCCGTAGTTTACTTGCTCGCTATTATAGGAGTTATAGCTTCTATAAAACCTTTAAATAGTTTTTTATTAGGTGAAAATTATGCAAAAAGCTTAGGAATTAATACTCGAAGAAGTAGGAATGTCATCTTATTCATAACAAGTTTACTAACTGGCATTATTACTTCTTTTGCAGGCCCAATAGCTTTCGTTGGTTTGGCTGTTCCTCATATTACTAAATTAGTCTTTAAAACCTCAAATCATAAAATCTTACTTCCTGCCGTTGCAATAATAGGTGGAATAGTTTTATTAATTTGCGATAGTATTGCTCAATTACCTAATAGTGAATTTACTTTACCTATTAATGCTATTACTTCTTTATTTGGTGCACCTGTCGTAATTTGGTTATTGGTTAGAAAGAAGAAAATTTATGTTTAGGTTGGAAGTTAAAATATTTAATTATTACAGATACAAATAAAAATATCGTTTTACATACCAAGGATTTGACTATTGGTTATCGTAAGAAAAAAGGTCAGAAATCTATTATTTCCAATATCGATTTACATATTGAGAAAGGAAAGTTTGTTGCTTTATTAGGAAAAAATGGTGCTGGTAAATCTACTTTATTAAGAACTATTAGTAATGTTCAAAAAAAGTTAACAGGTGAAATTTACATTAACCAGAAAGAAATTACTTCTTTTTCTCAGCAAGAACTCGCTACTCTTTTAAGTGTTGTACTTACAGAACGATTGCCAGAAAGTCAACTTACCGTTTTTGAAATTGTTGCTTTAGGAAGACAGCCTTACACCAACTGGCTAGATCGTTTATCTGAAAAAGATACTCAAAAAGTACTAGATGCTTTAGAGTTGACTAATGTCTTACATTTAAAAGATCGTCCTTTTTATACACTTAGTGATGGACAATTACAACGTGTATTAATTGCACGAGCTCTAGCTCAAGATACTGAAGTAATTATTTTAGATGAACCAACAGTGCATTTAGATATTCATCATACTTATAAAATATTTTCACTTTTACAGAACTTAGTAAAAAAAACTCAAAAAACTGTTATCATTTCTACTCATGAAGTAAACTTAGCATTAAAGTTAGCAGATACTTTTGTTCTTATTGTAAACGAAGGTTTGTACTCTGGTAATGCTTCTGAATTGATGCAACAAAATGCATTTTCTTCTCTTTTCCCCAAAGAATTAATTAGTTTTAACAAAAATTTACAACAATTCGTAATTAACAAAATTTAAATTTGATTTCTTATAGCTATACTTTAGCTAAACCATTAAACAATAACTTAAATTCAATGAGAAAATTAATTTATACCGCTTGTGCTTGTACTTTCATCGCTTGTGGTTCTAGTCAAAATACAGTTTCTAGTAATACTAGTACTAAAAATGACTCTAATATTGATTATGCTGAAAAGTATGCTCAAACTATTACTGCAAAAGACTTAGGGAAACATTTATTTACGTATGCTTCAGATGAATTTGAAGGTCGCGATACTGGTGAACCTGGTCAGAAAAAAGCCGTTGAGTACTTAAAGAATTTTTACATTTCTGAAGGAATTTCTTCTCCATTAGGCGGCGATAATTACTTTCAAAAAGTACCATCTTCTTATTTAAGTAATAATCGTAGAGGTATTAAATTAAATGATTCTGAAAACGTTGTTGCTTTTATTAAAGGTACAGAAAAGCCAGATGAGATTGTTGTTATTTCTGCCCATTTAGATCATGAAGGTGTAAAGAATGGAAAAGTATACAACGGTGCAGATGATGATGGTTCTGGAACTGTTGCTATTTTAGAAATTGCAGAAGCTTTTAAAAAGGCTGCAGATGAAGGACGAGGACCAAAACGTTCTATTTTATTTTTACATGTAACAGGTGAAGAAAAAGGCTTATTAGGTTCAAAATATTATACTGAAAACCCTGTTTTTCCTTTAGAGAATACAGTTACGGATTTAAATATTGACATGATTGGTAGAATTGACGCGCGTCATAAAGGGAATCCTAATTACGTGTATTTAATTGGATCTGATAAGTTAAGTACAGAGCTTCATAATTTATCTGAAGAAGTAAATAAAAAGTATACAAATATTGATCTTGATTATAAATACAACGATGAAAATGATCCAAATCGTTTCTACTATCGTTCAGATCATTATAATTTTGCAAAGCATAATATTCCTATCATTTTCTATTTTAATGGTACTCATGCAGATTACCACCAGCCAACAGATACTCCAGATAGAATTAACTACGAGTTATTAGAAAACAGGGCTCGTTTAGTATTTCTTACCGCTTGGGAAGTTGCTAATAGAGATAAAAGATTAGTTGTTGACAAAGCTCAATAAACGATATTCTTTATAAAAACATTTTTAAAAGGCTCTTAACAAAGTTGTTGAGAGCCTTTTAAATTTTAACATATCGCTAATTTCTATACTTCATTGAAATTAACTATATTTAGGAAGTAAAATAACAACCCGAAAATATGCTTAATAAAACTCCAATTATTTTATTAGTAGTAGGTTTAGTACTACTATCATTAAGTCAAATTCTTGCTCGTTTTTATACTCCAGAAAATTTTGTGACAGGTTTTGCTTTTGGTACGGGTATAGGAATACTTATTGTTGCTCTTATTACTCTATCTAAAGCTCGTTCTGCAGAAGAATAAACTACAGATACTATTTTACACACCTTCTATAATTTAAATCAAATAGCTTTATGATTATCAATATACTAATAGGGTTTATTGCTCTTTTACACTTATATATTTTATGGTTTGAAATGTTTGCATGGGAAACACGTGGGAGAAAAGTTTTTAAACATTTTCCTGGTGAATTATTTCCAAAAACTAAAACCATGGCTGCCAATCAAGGTTTATATAATGGTTTTTTAGCTGCTGGACTTATCTGGACTTTTTTCATTCAAAATGAAGAATGGAGAACTAACGTTGCAGTTTTCTTTTTAGGTTGCGTTGCTGTAGCTGGAATTTTCGGAGCTTTAACTGCAAGTAAAAAGATTTT
The DNA here is from genome assembly GCF_964511145.1 of Tenacibaculum amylolyticum. Lineage (NCBI taxonomy): Bacteria > Pseudomonadati > Bacteroidota > Flavobacteriia > Flavobacteriales > Flavobacteriaceae > Tenacibaculum > Tenacibaculum amylolyticum. Next base: position 195,106 of record NZ_CAZEFZ010000063.1, on the reverse strand, counting down.
CTTTGTACAGGCATTACCAGCTCTTATTACATTAGCCTTACTATTTTTATTATAAAACTGTTAGTAATAGTTTTACTTCCTTATTGTTCGTAATCCTCTTTTAATAATGTAGGTTGTTTCTTTTGTAGTCGATTCTTTTTCCCATCGATTACAGGTATTTTGCACCCATATTGGATCTGATTTGCTTGCATCATTTAACCAATTTGCTACAGCATCTCTAACATACTTAGAACTATCTGATTTTAATGGTTCTAATAGTGTAATTCCTTTTTGCGGTTCTTCTTGAAAAGCTGCTATTTTTTTCGTCCAAACTCCTACTGGTCGTAAAGACTCTACTGCAAATCTTCTGATATTTTCATCTTCATTTTTAGTCCAAGTAGAAAGTATGTTAATTGCTGTATCCAAATCTGCAATCATACGCTCTTTAGTTGCAAAAATCACAACTTCACGAACACCAAAATGTGTATCTGCTGCATATTCTTGCATTGCTGGTAATAAACTAGTAACTGTATCGTAATGTAAACTTTCTGCCCAACATGACCAACAACGTACTATGTCTGAAGTATGTGTTTTTAACTGTTTATAAATAGTACTTTCTTTCGTTAATAACCCAAAAGTTTCTCCTATTACTTTTGTATTACTATTCGCCGTAGGTTTCTTTTGCGAACTTACAGCAGCTTCAAAATCTATAAACCATTCTTCTTTTCCTAATGTTTGCAATACCAATTGTAGTAAACTTAACTGATCTACAGCTAGCCATTCCATTAAGTTTTTCGTTTCTATTAATCCTTTATTAAGGTATGTAATTACTTCTGGATTTACATCTTTCGCACTTCTTGGTCCTTTTCTATCTAAAATATGTTTTGGAATCATTTTCTTGTGTAAACAAAAGACAACCCGATGAGTTGTCTTTCTTGTTATTTCTTATTGATTAATTCATTTATTTATTACAATATAGGCATGCTAATATCTACAATCATCTCTTCTGGTTTAGCTTGAGAAGGGTCGTTGATATAAATTTCTAATGGTGCTCCTTTTTTATCCTTTTTGAATTCTTTATTTCGCTCCATCATCATAATAGTAGACCAAGCATTTCCTAAATGTTCATATTTTCCTGTATGACGAACTGTTTGCATTTTCCTTTTAGATAAATTCCCAAAGAAAAAATCATTAGGTAAGTTATCTGGTTTTTCTTTTACTGGAAACCCTGTAACATATACTACATTATCTTTTACTAAGTTGAATTTTTGATATTCTGAAAAAGGTACACCAATAACATCAATATTATTTTTAGCTATATATTCTTTTAAATCACCAAAGTCTTTTTCCATAGCTTCTGCTATTTTAGAGAAAGCTGTATCGGTTTTCTTTCCTATAAAGCTACCTCCTTCAAAATTATTGACTTCCATAATTTCAATTTTACTATGAACTGTGCCTTCTTCAATTTCTTCTTTTAACATTCTCAATCCTCTCTCATAATCCATACCTATATAAATCTGCATAGATTTTTTCATCCAAAACATGAAAAAAGGTAGTGAACTTTCCATTGTCCATTCTACTTCTGTACCTTCTTGAGTATCTTTAAAATTAAAAGCTACTTTGGCTTTCGATTTCCATGGTTTTAAAAATGTTAAATCATAATTTATACTATTATCACTTTCATTAAGCACGCTCATTTCTCCGCTTCCTACTCTATTTCCTTCCCACTTATAGTATTTCCCGTCCTCTGCATAATTTACAGTTGCTTCTGGTTCACAAATTAACCATGGAGACCAGTTCTTCCAATTATGAAAATCGGCTAAAAATTCTTTGATTTTTTCTTTTGAAGCATTAATAATAATACTTTTAGATACATTCATTTTTGGCATGACAGTATAAGTTTAGTTTTCTATAAAGTTATAAAAAAAGTGTTAGTGTTATAACCTTAATTCAAACAAACCGTCGTGAATCAATTACTATAAGTCTATATGATTATTTTTAATGTAAGATTTTAAAGACTAATTCTTTTAAAATATCTTCTTGAGATTGATTAGCTCCTACTCCTTTACTTTTTACGTCTGCATCTCTTAATAATCCTATTACTTGAGAAACTTTACGCATAGGGTAATTTCTTGCCGCTTGTACATAATCGTCTACAAAATATGGATTTACGCCTAAAGCTCTAGCTACAGAAGCTTTCGATTTATCTTGCAGACCATGATATAATAAAAGTTGTGTAAAAAAGCTATTCAACAAAGAAATGGTCATTACCAAAGGATTGTTCTTTGGATTTTGACTAAAATAATTAATAATTCTGTTTGCTTTTACTACATCTTTTACACCTACGGCTTTACGCAACTCAAAATTATTGAAGTCTTTTGAAATTCCTATGTTTTCTTCAATATGTTGTGGTGTAATAATTGTATCCTCTGGTAATACTGAGGTAAGTTTATCTAATTCATTGCTAATTTTGCTCAAATCAGTTCCTAAGAATTCTACCAACATTTGTGCTGCTTTCGGCTCAATATTATACTTTTTACCACCTAAAACACGTCGAATCCAGTCTCCTACTTGATTTTCATATAACTTTTTACTTTCATAAATAAGTCCGTTTTTAGCAATTGTTTTGTAAACTTTCTTACGTTTATCTAACTTCTTGTATTTATAATTTAATACTAAAACGGTAGAAGGTTGCGGATTTTCTGCATACGCTTCTAATTTATCTATCGTTCTACTTAAATCTTGTGCTTCTTTTACAATAATTACCTGATGCTCTGCCATCATAGGAAAACGTTTTGCTGAAGACACAATTTCATCTACAGATACATCTCTTCCGTACATAATTACTTGATTGAATCCTTTTTCAGATTCATCTAAGACATTATGCTCTATATAATCTGATATTTTATCTATATAGTAAGGTTCTTCTCCCATTAAAAAGTAAATAGGTTTAAGATTTCCTTGCTTAATATCTCCTACAATTTGTTTTACATCATTCATCTACTTATGATTTTAAAATAGTACTATACTTCTTTAAGTTGTATAGTCCCCAGATCATCATTATCAATTCTAAAATAGCTCCTATTAAAAACTGGTTAGAAACACCATCTACTAGAATACTTATAAATCTTCCAAAAGCTAAACCTCCCATGAATAAAATATTAGAAAGTGTTGCGGCTTCCCAAAATCTTTTTTTCTGAGTCCCAATAATCCAAAAAATCCCTAAAAAAATATACAGCCCCATAATCGCTCTAAATATATTTTTCAGTTCCAAATCGGCAACTTCAAAACCAAATACAACTGGTAATATTTTGCTTGGATTAAATCCGTATACAAAACTCACCAAAATTACAATGATAGCGGATATAATTAACTGTAGGTTTTTTACCATACTCATTGTACTAGTATTCAAATTGATTATTTTTGATTGATGGAAAAATTAAATTTACCTCCGTATCCTTTCAAGATCAAAAGTAACGAAAAACATCACCTTATCTTTGATGAAGTACGAAAAAAATACATCGTATTAACTCCAGAGGAATGGGTACGCCAACATTACCTTCAGTTTTTATTGAACGATAAAAAATATCCTATTTCATTAATCGCTGTAGAAAAACAGCTTACGATTAACAATTTAAAAAAGCGAACGGATATTTTGGTTTTTTCTCCTAACGGAACTCCTAATATTATTGTAGAATGCAAAGCTCCTGAAGTAAAAATTACACAGGCTACTTTTGACCAAATTGCTCGTTATAATCTAAAATTGCAAGCCAATTACTTGATTGTAACCAATGGCTTGCAACATTACTTTTGTATGCTCGATACTAAGAATGAATCTTATGTCTTTTTAAAAGACATTCCGAGCTACTTAAAACATTAATATAACTCTAAAATCTAACCAACGAGTTTATATCCTTTTCCATATATCGTAACAATTTTCACTTTTTCATCTAATAATAAATGTTTTCTTAGCTTAACTATGTATGTTATCATACTTCTAGCTGTATAGCTATTATCTTCTCTCCATATTTTAGTTAAGGCTAGCTCTTTTGGTAGTATATCATTCTTATGCTCTAATAAGAGTTCTAACAATTTACTTTCTCTTCGAGTTAATTTCACAGAATTTTCCTTTCTAAAAGATAACTCTCGTTTTCTAAAATTAAATGTATAACCACCAATTTCATATTTGCCTTGAGCCAAACTTTTGGTATTGATGATTAATTTAATTTTTTGTAGCAGATTACTAAGCTCAAATGGATTTTTATGGCACGAATATGCTAAACTTAACTTATAAGATAGCAGCCTATTATAAGCTCTAACATCTTCCGTTAAAAAAATCATTGGAATGTGATGATTAATCATCCTAATGGTATTTATCATTATAGCCTCTTTGCTGTTTATCAGCTTTTCGTCTATGATGCATAAATCACATTCTTCTTTTCTGATACTTAATAGTTCATCTGCTATACTTTTAGCATAAGTAACATGATAACCTTTTAATTTTAAGCAGTTTTTTAATGTTTTTCCAAAGCATTCTTCCCCGTCGATCAGTAAAATTTTTAGTCCTCCCATTTTTATTTAGATTTTATGAAACCAATATGGTTTCTTAGTTCTTACAAAAACAGAAAATGATTAACGTTCGTTTGTATTTCTTACCTTTAAAAACTTTATTAAGTTTTACTTTTCTTTAAGAAAACTTTCTTCGATTTTTTAAGGCTGTTATCTCAAAATCAGCATCAATATTTTTATCAATAGTAATTTTAATTCATATTGTTCTATATTCTCCCGTCTAAAATATACAACAGATTGTTAACTTATATTTCTGTTCCTACTCTAATGAAACAGTTGAACAAAAAAACACCCTACCTTTATTTTATATTTTTTTTAAGACAAAGTAAAAATCTTTATCATTCCTCAATGTATTTAACTGAAACAATACACTTTTACAAAAACATTTGCAAGCCCTTTATATAATTACAATAAAGAGCTTACAATATTCTTTTGATCGTATATATAATCTTATACCTAGAACATTTTAGTCTCCATCATTATCTGTAAAAGTAATTGTTACAGAAAGAGCACTTGCAACGTCTACTTTAACAAGTACAATTAATACATTTATACTTTCATATAATTTAGTTACTCCACTTATATTAAAAGTGATAGCATTGCTTAATGATGTATTTTCTAGCGTTGCTATATCTCCCTCAATAGCATTAATAACTCCTAAGATTTTATCATTTATTTCGTTAGAATTTGTTACAGCACTCACATAATTATCTAAGCTATTAGCAGTACCGAAGTAAATACTTTTAACTGCGGCAATATTTTCTTTAATTAAATTTAATGAAAATTCACTTTTTTCTGCTTGTAAAGCTATTGTATTAATAGTACTTGTACTCTGAAAACCAGCTGGTTCACCAATTTTAAAACGTTTTACATTTTCTAATAATACATTTATTTGATTCACCAACATATTTACACTCCCATTGATTCCAGTACTACTATTATTGATAAAAGTTGACCTATAACTGGCCCAAGCACTATTTAATATTTGCGCTTTTTTTACTAAATTTTCTCCTAATACTTTTAAATATTCTTTTCTTCTTGTATTACTGAAATCATTCAAGGTTTCTGTAATAGCATTTTCGAATAATAAAAACTCGATTGCACTTAATCCTCTTGTATTTGTAGATCTTGCATTAATTGTAGTTTCTGTAATTGGATTTGTAGAGGCTATATAATCATTAATCGCAGTTTCGTTAGCTCCCCATGTATAAAATGATGACATGATTAATGATGATTGAATTTCTCCGAAATCCATAATTTCAATAAAAGCAAATGCTTTTGCTGTTTGCTTCCATTGTGTTCTTAAACTTTCTAAATTAGTTTGCGAAGTAGTATTATAAAAAGCTACAATGGCTGTATTTAAATCTGTAACACTATTTACAAATGCTGTTGTTGCTGGAGTTTCTATTTCACTTATAAACTCTGAACGTAGTTTTGCAACATCAAATGTTGCTTCACTTCTAGACTCACTGTCGTTACTACAAGCAAAGACAATGGCTATTACTGTAAGCATTACTATAATTTTTCTCATTTTATAATGAATTAATAAAAGCTATAACTGCTTCTCTATCTTCTTTAATTAATTTTTTATATGCTTCTTTAGAAGCTACTGCTTCTCCTCCATGCCATAATATTGCTTCTTGTACATTTCTTGCTCTTCCGTCGTGCAATAAGAAGGTATGTTGGTTTACTTCTTGGAATAAACCTATTCCCCATAAAGGCTGAGTTCTCCATTCGCGTCCTGTTGCTTTAAAATCAGGTCTATTGTCTGCTAAATCTTCTCCCATATCATGCAATAAGAAATCAGAAAATGGTCGAATTGTAACACCTTCTAATGTTTCATTAAATGAATAACTTGAGGTTGTAAATGATTCTATGTGGCAACTATTACATTTTAAATCTCTAAATATTCTTTTTCCTTTTAATACTTCAGGATCTTCAAAATTTCTTCGAATTGGTACTGATAAAGAAGTAGAATAAATCATAATATTATCTAGAGATCTATCTTCTACTTCTGGTAAACCTCCATTAGGAGCATCATTACAATCGCTTTGAGGTGATGGACAATTTTCATCAGGAAATATAGACGTTGTTAATCCCATATCTCCTATAAAAGCTCCTGCTACCTGTTGTCTTAAATTTGGTTGATTTGCTTTCCATCCAAACCTTCCTAGTTCTTCTTGATTGCTTACTACATTCCACACGTAATTAGGTTTTCCTGATATACCATCATTGTCTGCATCAAACTCATCAGCATTTATTAAAATATCTTGAACAGATATTGCATCTATTAAGCCTAAACCTATTACTTGTTGTCCAACTCTTGGTGACGTTAATACATTTTGTAAAGAACCAAACTGCTCATCAAAAATGGTATAAATAGGCTTTGTAAGCTCATATGTTTCTCCATCTTCAAAACTTCCCTGAATCGTTTCATACCTAACACTTACCTTAGCTTCTATAGGTATTCCTAAATTAGCTCTTTCTTGGATTTGATCTCCATATCCTGGTACAGGTAGTGGTTCTCCATGAACTCCTGTACCTGGTACACTAATTCGCATTAAAAAACCTTGAGAAAATTGTTGTCCTTCTTCCAAAGGTAATCCACGTCCATCTTTATTATGACAAGCACTACATGCACGCGCATTAAAAGTAGGTCCCAATCCATCTCTAGCTGTTGTTGAAGCTGGAGCACTTACCCAATTTTGTCTGAACAATGAATTTCCTGCGAAAAACAATAAATCTTGTTGTTGAGGTAATCCTGGAACTGCTTGATCAAATGCATTAGATCCTAAAATTCTAGTTGTAAGTCTACCTGCTGATAACTCTTCTCCTTCTTCGTAGGTTTCACCTACAGGTATATACGGCTCTTCATTAGAACACCCTATAATAAATAGTATACATATTAAATAATATACTTTTTTCATCATCATTTCATTTACCAAATAAACCAAACTACCTAAAAATATAGATAGTTTGGTTAGTGATTTTTTGTTAGAATTTACTGTATAAGACTAAAGTCTTCGTGTAAAACTATACACTAGGATCAATTGTTTTTCCAGTAATTGTTTTTCCAGCTTGCGCTAATTCATCTCCTTGCTTTCTTAAAGAAATAACTGCAGACATTACTGGTTTTGTTGGATCGTCTATTGTCTCTCCAATAATTAAATTATCAAAAGATTTTGCATCTGAAATAGCCTGTACTTTGGTCATTACTTCTGCTGCTGTAGCTGTTAAAGCTGTAGCTTCAGTTGCATTTACTAATGCTAAAACATCTAATAAAGAAGTTCCTGATACTACAGTTCCACCAGTACGCACATAAGTTCCATTTATAATATTATTAATAGACTTTGCATTTAAGAAAACATCTCTATGAGTATTATCTGAAAAACATGAATGCTCATCTTCTTGATTTTGGTTTTCAACAGCAGTTGCCATTCTTTCTCCTGCTAATTCTCCTTTACTTAATTTAGCAGCTCCAGTTAAGATTTTATCGATTGCATCATCTTTACTTAAACCTAAAAAGAAATTTCTGTATGCAGCTCCAGATTTCCACTGATCTGCTACTGATTTTAAATCTTCTACTAAAATTTCTGTTGCAATTTGTAAATATTGACCTCTCCTATCTGCATTAGCTGCAGTAGTATAATCTGTATAAGGTCTTTGTCCTGCCATTTTAGCTGAAGGATCTGTACTATCCTGTCCCCATAATAAAAACTCAATTGCATGATAACCTAAAGTAACATTCGACTCGTTATCATTATAACCAGAGATTTCTTTGATAACTGCTTTAGTTAATGTCGGATATTCTGCTGTGTTATTCACAATATTCTGTCTATTATCAGAAGTGTCTTCTCCTCCTGTACCAGTAGCCACATAATCAATTAATGCTTCATCTAATGGCCACGCATTGATATATCCTTCTGGTTCACCATCATCACCATCGATTGGTCCGTCGTAAAAACGATATGCTTCAGTTTGCCCATAAGGCTCTCTAGCTGCTAACCAAGCTGTTTTAGCAGCATCAAAACTAGCTTGTGTAGGTGTTGCAACGAATGCATCAATTGCAGTTTTTAACTCATTGGTTCTCTCTAAAGCGTCACTGTAACTTGCTTCAACTATATTAACATAGTTTGCTACAAAATCTGTTTTTGCTTGCTCTAAGGTGTTTGCTGTATTATCTGTGTCATCTGAACACGATTTAAAAGCAAAACCAACTAGAACTACTAATAGTATTTTGAATAAATTTTTCATTTAACTTTATTTAGACTGTTTTAAAATAAAAAACAAATGTAACTGTATGAATTTTATATTCAAATTTTTTTTATGATAATCATAAAATATTTTTATACTAAAATATTCTATCTAAAAATTAATAAATCTTTACATTTTAAAATCATATTAATAATGTATGTTTGCTGACTTGAAAACTGCAGTAGTCATATTAAACTGGAACGGGGAGCAATTATTAGAACAGTTTTTACCCTCTATTGTAAACTTTAGCGCTGGACAAGCTGAAGTTTATGTAGCTGATAATGCTTCAACTGATAACTCTATTGCCTTTGTAAAAGAGCATTTTCCTAGTGTTCATATAGTGATTAATTCAGAAAATGGTGGCTATGCAAAAGGGTATAACGATGCTTTACAGCATATAGAAGCTGATATTTACTGCTTAATTAATTCTGATATTGAAGTTACTGAGAATTGGCTTCCTCCTATTCTTTCTATTTTTAATGAAGAACCAAACACAGCTATCATTCAACCTAAATTATTAGATTTTAAAGACAAGTCTAAATTTGAATATGCTGGCGCTGGTGGTGGTTTTGTAGACTCTTTAGGGTATCCTTATTGTAGAGGACGTGTTTTTAATCATTTAGAAACAGATGAAGGTCAGTTTAATGATACTTCAAATATTTTCTGGGCTTCTGGCGCATGTTTTTTTATAAGAAGTACTGTTTTTCATCGTTTAGGTGGTTTTGATGAGGATTATTTTGCACATCAGGAAGAAATAGACCTATGTTGGCGAACACATAATGAAGGTTATACTGTAAAATATGTGGGAGCTTCTACAGTGTATCATGTTGGAGGAGCAACTTTACAGGAATCTAACCCGCATAAAACCTACTTAAATTTTAGAAATAGTTTACTTACTATTCTTAAAAATATTCCAAGAAAATATGTAGTGTTTACCATTTTAAGCAGGCTTATTTTAGACGGTGTTGCTGGTGTTAAATTTGCTTTAGAATTACGCCCTATACATACTTGGTCTATCGTAAAAGCACATCTTAGTTTTTATAAAAATTTTTTCCGATTTATAAAAAAACGAAGAAAGCTACAACGTAAAGAACATTACAGTATTCATAAATTTATAGCTTGGCAATATTTTATTTTAGGCAGAACTAAGTTTAAAAATCTTAAATAATCAAATACCTAAAAAGTGTTCTTCTTTAAGATCTTTTAAAATTAGATTTTTCACTTCTCCTACTCCATAAAACTTGAATCGTACTCCTACTACATTCCCAATAGGCTCAATGAATGAGTCCATATAAGTCTGTTTTTCATTTATATACACTTGTAGTTCTTTGTTTTCTACTTTTAACTTAATATTATTGAAGTTAGATAGATTTACTCCAAAAGCAGATAAATCATTTTTCTTTCCATCTAAATATTTCTCACTTAACATTAAACCTATTTCAGAAATACATCCTGGAATAGAAAATGGAATTAAAATAGCACTTTTAGTTCCTATAATAACCACGATAGTTTTTTGACATGTACTCCATTTCTCTGTAAATAAACTTTTCAAATCAGCAGTCAACTCAAAATTATCTCCAGAAATTGGATCTAAATCATTTACATAATGAAAAGTAGAACTAATTGGTTTTTCTTTTTCTATTATCTCTTTTATAACATCTTCTGAAAATGATAATGTATTTTCTTTTTTTATTTCCTCTTCTTTGAAATATTTAGGAACAGGTTCATAATCAATAGTACCTAACCATCCATTTGATTTAATAAATAAATCATGTTCTCGTATAATTTCACCATCAACTAACAACTTTGCTCTAAAATAACCTGGATAATAATATTGTCCAGTAGCTTGTTTTTGGCTTTTCTGTATTTCAATTTTTTTGCTTGGATCCCAAAATTGTTGAATTAAAATATTTTCAGATGTAATGCCTTTTAAATCAAAATTAAAAACGACAGAATTAGGTAGTCCTTCAGTTATTGGTTGGCTTTTGAATATAACATTTGAATAATTAGGTTTTTCAATGCTTCTATTATTAGACATAGAAAGTATTGAAAAGAATAATAAGGCTATTATAAAAGCAGAAAACATTATTACTCGAAAATTCGATGAAAAAACTTCTTTATAGCTTTTTATTTTGAAACTTCCAGCGGTGTTTTTAAAGTCTCTCCAATTTAGAAAACCTGCAAATTGTGCTAAAGCATTTAAAGTACTTATACTAGGGGCACTATTGTAATTTACCCTTCCCCACACTCTTTTTAATGTTGTAGGACTCAGTAATACTTTTGTCTCTTCTTGTATTCTTTCGCTTAGTTCGATAAAAACATTATTGTGCCATTTCTCAGCATCTCCCCAGCTTAATTTTTTTTCTATTAAGCGTAAACATTTTTGTACTTCATTATATTCTTTATAAGCCTTCATTAGTACAAAAATCATTAAAATTTATTGTTTGAACAACTATGAATCAACTTGAACATCTTTGTTTTCTACTGATAGACAGATTTATAGATTTTTGACACTCACTTAAACATCTTAATCATGACTTTACGATTATTTATCAGCTTATTATGCATCGCATATATCGGAAACGCTCAAAATACCATTCCTTTAGATACTATTAATTGGGATATACAAGCTAAGTCTTATTTAATTGAAAATTATAAAGGAAAAAATGCTATCTATATTCAAGCGGGTGCAATGACTCTAAAAAATAAAATCTTTTTAAATGGAACAATTGAGTTTGATATATTTTTGAAAGAAGAGCAAGCTTTTCCTGGAGTATATTTCCGAGGCACTAAAGATCTCGATTCTGAACAATGGTATATGAGACCTCATTTATCAGGGAAGCCAGACGCTAATCAGGCTGCTCCAACAACAAAAGGGATTTCTGCATGGCAGCTCTATTTTGGAGAAAAATATTCATTCCCTTATAATTATAAATTTGATGATTGGACACATGTAAAAATAGTTGTAAAAGATGATAAAGCTCAAGTGTTTTTAGATGGTAATAAAGAACCTAATCTATCTTGGAATTTGTTTCATAAACCTAAGGAAGGTATTGTAGCGTTTAGAGGAGGTCGTTTTAATGGTATGCACATTGCCAATGTTAAAATAAATCCTAGTCAAACTGAAATCATAAATTTCTCACCTAAAACAAGAAAAGCTATTGTGAATTTAATTCCGAAATGGAATATTTCTACTGCTTTTGATGAAAAGCAATTGACTGATATAAACAATCTACAAAAAACTCTTAATTCAAGAAAGTGGCTTGGTACAATTGCTGTTGAGGAAGGTACTGCTGCTAATATTTCAAGAAAGGTAAAACTCAATAGGAAAAAAGGCAATACCGTTTTTGCTAAAATTGACATACATTCTACCAAAAAACAAACTAAATTATTTGAATATGGATATAGCGATCGGGTTGTAGTAATTTTAAATGGCAAACCAATTTATAAAGGAACAAATAAATGGAGATCTAGAGATTATCGTTATTTAGGTACTGTTGGTTTATTTGATGCTGTTTATTTACCTCTAAAAAAAGGGAAAAACACTTTACTCATGGCTGTTTCTGAAGATTTTGGCGGCTGGCTTATTACTGGTAAATTCAAAAACGATAAAGATATTACCATATCTTATTAAAGTTTATATTAAAATAAAAAAGCCCATAATAGGGCTTTTTTTATTGTATAGATATATAAATTGGTACTTCTGTATTTATAGTGGGCACTACATTTTCTGAATATATTTCAAAATCTGCTTTATATTCTCTATTCAGATTCGTTTGCCAAATTTCCATCCATTTATTATAAACAATATTATCGTTTAACTTACCTTTTGCTATAAATTCTTGATAAGTACATTCTGGAATAACCACTCCTGTCATGTCTGTTGGAATATCATTTAACGAAGTTACTTTGCAACCTATAATCATGTCATAAGCACCAGTATAATCACTTTCATAGTTTGTATAAATTGCATACACATCGTTATTATGTTTATTTGGAATTTTTTCTCTTAGATTCTTCGACATAAATTCTTCCCATAAAGCAGGAATATCCTTTGCTGCTTGCATGTCTTTATTTGTAGTTCTTACTTTAATTCCAATGACGTTAAAAGTATTCATTCGTGTTGTTTTCATCGTAGTTTATTTTTAATTACAACACAAAATTATATGCAGCCTATGCCATAGGTTTGTCAGGGGTGGGAGAAAAATTTTTAATACATTTTTCAAAGTACTCTTGCAGAGTCATTTCATGAGGAGGAAATTTTTCGTGTAAGAGTGTAATACTTTCAATTAAGTCGATACGGAAAACTCTGAAACTCTTTCTTAATCTACAATAAGCAACCAATAACCAATTTTCATTAGTGCTATATAATGCAAAAGGTTCTATAATTCTCTTGGTATGCTCACCTCCTAAAGAGTTATAAGTTATTTGTACTAGTTGAAAACTCGTTATTGCAGATTGGATTTTTGCTAGATTAGCACTCGTTATTTCATTTTGTGGATTGTATCTGAATGCAATTCTTTCTGAAAGTAATTCTGATTTTTTCTTTTGCACTCCTCTAAAAACAGATTTTATCTTTGTAATAGCACTCTGGTAATTCTCTACAAGTGATTGATCTTTATTTCTTTTAATTAAATGCTCTGCCGTAATCAATGCGTTTGCTTCTTCTTCAGAAAACATTACTGGCGGTAAATGATACCCTTCCATTAACGAATATCCCTTTCCTTCTTCAGTAAAAATCGGAATTCCTGAAGCTTCTAAAGTTCTAATGTCTCTGTAAATTGTTCGGATACTTACATCGTATTTCGCTGCTAATTCAGTAGCCGTTACAATTCTTTTAGATTGTAAGTGCGTAAGAATTGCTGTAAGTCTAGATATTCGAGGTTTACTTTTCATCTAAGATTGCTTCTCTATCTATATAAATATAGTATAATAAGAAAAATACCGCAACTCCTCCAAAAGTATGCCATAGCCAGTGCGTACCCATAGGTAATAATACAACTATATTATCTAATGTTCTAAATGTAACAGCAACTCCAAAAATGAAAAAACCTATAAAAATATATTGAGCATATTTCCATTTTGTCTTGTATGCATATACAAGAAATGGTGTTACAACTGTAATGGCAGTAATAAAATACCCAAACGAAATTCTATATGCTTTTGGTACTGGTAATAATCTAGGAATAAATGATAAAAATAATAGACCCAAGAAAATCAGTATTCGTTTCCACCATATTTTCTCAATCTTTCCAATAAAATAAACGATTCCTCCTAAACAAACTAACATGATGGGCATCCAATCTAAATACAACCAAAATTGATGGCTACGTGTACCATGAAACATGGTTCCTCCAATCCAGCTGATAAAAATTACAGGGATTGCGAATAAGAAAAAAGGATGTTGTTTTGGATATTTGGCAATTTTTCTACCAAAATAAATTAAGATGAGAATGAAAATTAAGTTACTAAACGTATTAAACGGTTCTACAGGTAATCTACCTTCTATAGTTTCCTGATAAATTGGTCCTGAATCGTTAGGGAACTTTTGTAATAAACTATAAAACATCTAAACTACCTTTACCTTCTCTAATTATTACTGGCTCGTCTTCTGTTAAATCTATGACTGTAGAAGCGTGATTATCTCCATAACCACCATCTATAACGATATCTACAATATGTTGCCACTTTTCGAAAATTAGTTCAGGATCTGTAGTGTATTCAATTACTTCGTCTTCATCGTGTATTGAAGTAGATACAATTGGATTTCCTAATTGTTCTACTATGGCTCTCGCAATATTGTTATCTGGTACACGAATTCCAACTGTCTTTCTTTTTTTAAATATTCTAGGCAAACTATTACTTCCAGGTAATACAAATGTATACGGTCCTGGTAAAGCTCTCTTTAATATTTTATATACAGGTGTTTCTATTTGCTTTACATAATCTGATAAGTGACTCAAATCATTACACACAAAAGAGAAATTAGCCTTCTCTAGCTTTATACCTTTAATTTTAGCTACTTTTTCCATGGCTTTTTGGTTTGTAATATCGCAACCTAAACCATATACTGTATCTGTAGGATAAATTACAATTCCTCCTTTTTGTAATACTTTTACAACCTTATCAATCTCTTTCGGATTGGGATTCTCGTTATATATTTTTACAAATTGCGCCATATTAAGTAACTATTTTTATCAAAAATAAAAAACTTCCAACTTGGTAGTGTTGGAAGTTTTTAAATATTTTTTAGTAGTTATGCTTCATTCTCTATAAGCCTGAAACCTTCACCGTGAATATTTAAAATTTCAACTGTTTCGTCTAATTTTAAATATTTTCTAAGCTTAGCTATATATACATCCATACTTCTAGATGTAAAGTAATTATCATCTCTCCATATTTTAGTAAGTGCTAATTCTCTTGGCATTAAATCATTTTTATGAATTGCCAACATTCTTAATAGCTTACTTTCTTTTGGTGATAATTTTTGAGGATCATCTCCATTAAATGAAAGGTGTCTCAATTTAGAATTAAATGCAAATTTTCCAATTGTAAATTCAAACTGATCATCATCCTTAGACTTTTCAGTTTCTTTACGTTGTAAAATTGCTTTGATTTTGTGTAACAGTACTTCTGAATCGAAAGGTTTGTTAAGATAATCATCAGCCCCCACTTGATAACCTCTTAATACATCTTCCTTCATTGTTTTTGCTGTTAAAAAAATAATAGGCACTTCCTTATTGGTAGTCCTAATGTCTTCGGCTAAAGAAAAGCCATCTTTTCTTGGCATCATTACATCTAAAATACAAAGATCATACTCTGAATTTTTAAACATAATTAAACCTTCGATTCCGTCTTTAGCATGTGTTACATTGTAATCATTTAATGCTAAATAATCTTTTAAGACTGTTCCAAAATTTGGATCGTCTTCAACTAATAGAATTTTTCTTGTTCCCATTGTTCCCTTCAAATTTATATTAATGGTAATTTCACTGTAAACATACTTCCTTTGCCTTTTTCACTTTCCACATATACTGTTCCGTGATGATTGTCTACAATTTCCTTCACATATGCCAAACCTAAACCGTGGCCTTTTACATTGTGAATATTTCCTTTATGTTCTCTATAAAATTTATTGAACACATACTTTTGAGCATTCTTACTCATTCCAATTCCTTCATCTTTTATCTTAAAGATAAAGTATTTATTTGTACTTTCTGTATATACATCAATTTTAGGGGATTTATCCGAGTACTTTATTGCATTTTCTAATATGTTTACAATTACATTAGTTAAATGGAATTGATTTCCAAGTACTTCAGAAGAGATAGCTCTAAAATGTGTTTGTATTTCTCCTTTTTTATCTGAAACTAACAGACTAACATGATCTATTGCTTCTTCTATGATATCATGAGCTTCAACAGCTTCCTTGTTAATCTCTATTTGATTCTTTTCTAATTTAGAGATTCTTAAAACGTTCTCAACCTGCCCATGCATTCGTTTATTTTCATCTCTAATCATCTTTACATAACGTTTTACCTTTTCCTCATCGCTTATTATTTTTGGGTTTTTTATAGCATCTAAAGCCAAATTTATAGTTGCAATAGGGGTTTTAAACTCATGCGTCATATTATTAATAAAATCGGTTTTAATCTCCGATATTTTCTTCTGACGGATTAATTGATATAGAGATGTTGAGAATGCAGCAATAATTATTCCAATAAATAATAATGATAAAATTAATGTTTTCATCATCCCAGAAAGAAGATTCTTTTTCTCATTTGGAAAGGAAACATATAGCTTATAGTTACTATTGCCGTTATCATCTTCAAATAGTGGATAATAATAGCTATTATTCTCATCTACTTTAAAATAACCTGATTTAATAGCTGTAGCAAGCCCTCCTTCATACACTCCAAATTTAAATTTCTGATGAATATTCATTTTTCCTAACTCATCTCTTAGCGTATTGTCCAATTCTCTACTACTTACCCTTTTATGAATAGGCATATGTCGTTCATTCTGACTAAACATATATTCGATTTGCTCTCTTTCCCAATTCGGGTAAGTCATGTATCTCGAAAATCTATTCTCGTCGGTAAAAGTATTTAACTTACTATCTTCTGTTTTGTAGATTGTTGTGGATGAAAAATCTTCTTTTCCTGTAAATCTTTTAATAATTACAGTATCGTTACTTATGAAATCTACTGGTATTTTAAAATTTTCTTCTAAAATAGTAGCTCCAAATGTAAATTTTTGCTTGCTTACAGTATCTATTTGTTGAAATAAATAGTTTTTTATCTCAGCTGTTGATCTCGATTTATTTTTTTCAAAGAACTCTCGATGTCTATCAACAAACTCTTTGTATTCCCTTTCTTTAATTCTTTCAGAAGTTCTTGCAAGAGCTATTGTAACATTGTTTTCAAACTCTAATTGTCTACTTTTAACGGCATCCTTAACCCAATATACTTGTACTGCTATAATTCCTATTAAGGAAATACTCATTAACACCACAATCAGAATAAAAATTCTCCTTCCCATTATTCAAAGGTACTTTTTTAACATAAAGCTTAAAATGCTTTTAACTTAGATTAACAAAGATACTATGTTTTTAAGAAAAATTTAAGATTTATGTTAAAGTATCGATAACTGAAGTCTACCTTTTTGTTAAATTATTATGAATTCTATTCACTTCATCAGTAACAGATGTAATAGACAGATTATGAATTACATAGTGAGATTGTAACATTTTTTTCGCATCGGACCATTGGTTTTTAATTCTGTTTTTCACCTCTTTTTCAGTTGTTTGATCTCGTTTTACTACTCTTTCTACTCTAATTGCTTCTGGTGCTGTAACTGTAATAATTTTGTCGCATAGTTTTTCGCTTCCATTTTCAAATAGAATAGCATTTTCATAAATTATATAATCTTTGTCCTCGTGAGATTTAACAAAGTCTTGTAAGTGTTGATACACAACTGGATGCACGATTGCATTTAGTTTTCCTAGCTTTTCTTTGTCTTTAAATACAATTCCTGCTAAATATGGTCTATTTAAAATACCATCCTTGTATACTTCTTGAGAAAACTCTTTGATTAACTCGTTTTTAATTACTTCTGAGTTATTCATTAATTTTTTTGCTTCTATATCGGCAAAATATATAGCAACATTATCAAAATTAGCAAACATATTAGCCACTGTAGTTTTCCCACTACCAATTCCTCCTGTTACGCCTATTAACATACAATATGGATTATTTATGAATTAAAAAATCGATTTTTTGAGGTGAAACCCTTACTGAAGACACTAAGTTTGATCTGCTTTTTACAATTGGTGTTAAATACATAACTCCTTTTTCTTTTGCCGCTTTATAGTCGCATAACACCTCAAATGAATCTTCTGTTATTTTACTATAGTTCTTTAAGCCTACTTTAAATGTAACTTTTACTTTTTTAGGGAAAATATTTACATCTAACTTTTTGGAAATATTAATAAGTTTAACCGGTATTTCAAAGGTTCCTTCTGTAAACTTATCTACAAGAATTTTGGCCTCAACACTATTGTTACTCAATTTAATTCCTTTTCCATCATTTGGTAGCTGAATAGCAATATCTGTTTGAATATCTTCAGAAACATCTTGTATATTTAACGTTTCTGTTGACAAACTACTTATTTTGCTAATCTCAGATGCAGGACCAGACACCAAAATACTATCAGGTTTTAATTCTGTAGCTGCCAAACCATAACCTGGTTTAAACTTAATTGCGTTTGTAAATCTTACAGGTACTTTTTTAACACTCAACGTTCCTAAGTTAAAATGAATTGTATCTTGTAATATATCTACTAATTCCAAACCAGATTTTAACTGATTTTGCAATGCCGATTTTTGAGTATTTGGTAATAGATAATATAGTGTATCTCTTTTCCTTTTTAATTTATTTAGCGATAGTACTAACTTTTTATTAGACACATTTGCAGAAAATAAATTAAAACCATTTCCTTGTACTAATAATGTAATTTCCTCTATTGGAGTTTCTTTAAATATTTTCTCTTGAGATAGCTTATCATATTGTACATTAAAGGTTATCTCTGTTTTATATTCTTTTGAAAGGTTTATTAAAAACCACATACAAAAAGAAATAATTAAAAAGCTAAAAAATATTCTCGGTATGTTAATTATCCTATTCAACTAGTACTTTTTTATTGCAATCTAATTAAAAACAAAAAAGTGAGCAAAAGCTCACTTTAGTTTATATACTTACAAAGAATTTATTTCTCTGCTATTTTTTGTGTTAGTTCCATAGAAATAGCAGCTCTTTCAAATCTAATTTTTCCTGCTCCTGTTTCTATTACTACAGTATTATTGGTATCGTTTACCTCTACAATTCTTCCATGAATTCCACTTGTAGTAATCACTTTAGAACCTTTTTTAATATCTGATCTAAATTGTTTTTCTTTTTTCATTCTTCTTCTTTGTGGTAGAATCATGAAAAAATACAATACAGCAAGCATTGCTACAAATGGTAACATTTGCATTAAACCATCTGTACTTGCTTGTAAATAAATTAAGTGTAACATTATGATGCTTTATTTTTTGGAGTTACCATTCCTGTAACTTTAACTTGCTCCTGACCTTTTGCAGTATTTGTTGTTAATGTTACTGTTTTACTTTGTTTGTTTGGTTTTCCTGAAGTATTGAATTTAACAACTACTTCTGCAGTTTCTCCTGGTTTAATAGGATCTTTTGGCCAAGTTGGTACAGTACAACCACAAGTAGCTTTAGCATCTGTAATTACTAAATCAGACTTTCCTGAGTTTGTTACTTTAAAAGAAGTTTCAACAACATGTCCTTCATCAACAGTACCAAAGTCGAATACTTCTTTATCAAAAGTAATCACAGGAGCTCCCAAGTTAATTTCCTTATCTCTTTGTTGTGCTTCTGCTACGTTTTCTTGCTTTACTTTAGATGCTGCATTTCCTTTACCGCAAGATACGATAGTACCTAAAGTAGCTGCGATAGCGAATATCCCAATTATTTTTCTCATTTTTTTATTTGTTTAAGTATTACAAAAATAAAGATTTAAAATTTTTATAATAAACCTCTACCTATTTTAACCATTTTATTGTTTTCTAAATAATCTTTTGCAAGTTTATCTAAAACTCCGTTGATAAAATAACCACTTTTATTTGTTGAATAGTCTTTTGCTAATTCAATATATTCATTAATGGTAACCCTACTAGGTATAGAAGAAAAATGTAAAAACTCTGTAATTGCCATCTTTATTAAGATCATATCAAGATCAGCAATTCTATCTGTTTCCCAGTTTGGAGTTTTTTCTCTAATATCATCTTCATATTTGTGGTGGTTTAACATTACTTTGTTAAACAAACGCGTCACAAACTTTTTATCGTCATCATCTTTGTATAATTGACCTAATACGAAAGGACTATTTTCTTTTTGTTTATTTAACGTTTTAACGATCCACGTATTAACAAAAGGAATATCATCTACCCAAGAAATCATTTCATCCTCGTAATAATCTGCTAACTTCTCATTAGGCGCAATGAGTTCTTTGAAAAAGCTTACTACTAATAATCTATCTGCATGATATGAATCTTCAGGAGAATTCATATAGTCTTGATACATTTTACTAGCTTTTAATTCTTCCCAGATAATTTTAACATACTCTTCTTCTATATCCCAATTATCTATCTTATTCAATTCAAGATACCCTTCTAAACTTACGCTATCTTTAATTTGATTGATTAATCTATTATTGACAAACTTTGTATTGGGATTTAAATCTTCTTTAGTAGCTAAGATTTTTTTCTTAGAAAGCTCTATTTTTTTTGAAGCTAACTTTTGTACTTCTACTAATAACTGAAGGTTTAGTACATACAGGTCGTACATTTTTTGAATACTGAACTTCAAAAATTTCTCCTCCTTAATTAAATCTGTATTATTAGATTGCTGCATTGCATATACAGATTGCATTACTTTTAGGCGAATATGTCTTCTATTTATCATTAAATGATGAACTTTAAAAAAGGCGATAGAAGTAACTTTCTATCGCCTTGCAAAAATATAATTTTTATTGATTCAGTCTAGCTATTTTGCTCTTTTTTACGAGCATCTATTCTTCCTTGTGCAATGTTAAATGCAGCTCGGTGTGTAGTTATATTCTCCTTTTCTGCTAAATCGAAAATTTCTAAAGTAGTATTGTAGATATTTTCTGTTCTCTTAATGCTCTCTTCTTTGTTATATCCTACTACTTCTGCATATACATTAATAATTCCTCCAGCATTAATTAAGAAATCTGGTGCATAAGCAATTCCTTTTTCTTGTAACATTTTACCATGTCTAGCTTCGTTAGCTAATTGGTTGTTTGCTGCTCCTGCAATTACTTTTGCTTTTAGTTGAGCAATACTATCGTCATTTACTGTTGCTCCTAAAGCACATGGTGCGTAGATATCTATGTCTAATCCATAAATATCGTTTCCTAAAACAACATTTGCATTGTATTTTTTACTTAACTCTTCTAAACGAGCTTCGTTGATATCATTTAAAATTACTTGAGCTCCTTCATCAGTAATGTGTTTTACTAATGTTTCTCCAACATGACCAACACCTTGCACTAATACTTTTTTTCCTTCTAAATTATCAGAACCAAACTTGTATTTAGCAGCTGCTTTCATCCCCATATAAACTCCATAAGCAGTTACAGGAGAAGGATTTCCAGAACCTCCAATTGCTTCAGAAACACCTGTTACGTGTGGTGTTACTTCTCTGATAATATCCATATCACGAGTTTCCATACCAACATCTTCCGCAGTAATATATTTTCCACTTAAAGAATTAACAAACTCTCCAAATTTACGCATTAACGCATCGTTCTTTTGCGTTTTTGCATCTCCAATAATTACGGCTTTACCTCCACCTAAATTTAAGCCTGTTATTGCAGATTTATAGGTCATTCCACGAGACAAACGTAATACATCATTTAATGCATCCCATTCCGTTTTATATTGCCACATTCTAGTTCCTCCTAAAGCAGGTCCTAAAGTTGTGTTATGAATACCAATAATTGCTTTTAATCCTGTATCTTCGTCATTGCAAAATACAATTTGCTCATGACCATCGAAAGATAGTTGTCCAAAAACAGGATCGTTTTTAAGGTCTTTAGTATCAATAATTTCCGACATCATATGTTGTTTGTTTTTAATGAAGATAAAATTATTATTCTTCAAATTTCAGGTGGCAAAAATATGAATTTCGCAATTACAAAACAAAAAAAGACTCTTAAATTGAAGAATTTACAACAAGAAAACGTTTTCTGTTTCATTAAAAACAAAAAATAATTCTTTTAACGTATTTTAAAAATTTGAAAGCATTACAATACCTTAACAAGTACTTTATTAAATATAAATGGCGATTATTTGTAGGAGTTGTCATTACTATTTTATCGAAACTCTTATCGCTAAAAATTCCTGAAATAATTAAAAATTCCTTAAATATTGTAGAAGATTATGTTAAAGGAAAGGAAACAGATCTAGATGTTGTAAAACATGAATTATTAATAAATGTACTCATTATTATTGGTGTGACTTTATTGGCTGGTTTTTTCACTTTTTTAATGCGTCAAACTATTATTGTAGTTTCTCGATTAATTGAGTTTGATTTGAAAAATGAAATTTATCAGCAATACCAACATCTATCTGTAAACTTTTATAAAAAGAATAGAACTGGAGATTTAATGAGCCGTATTTCTGAAGATGTTTCAAAAGTACGTATGTATTTCGGTCCAGCTATTATGTATTCTTTAAACATGGTAGTACTTTTTGCGATAGGTTTTACAAAAATGATGGAAACAGATCCTACACTAACTATGTATACCCTAATTCCATTCCCTATACTTTCTATTTCTATCTTCTATTTAAGTAAAGAAATCAATAAAAAAACAACCATTGTTCAACAATATTTATCTAAACTAACAACTTTTAATCAAGAGTTCTTTTCTGGTATTAATGTTGTAAAATCTTATGCTATAGAGAAGTCTGTTTATAACGATTTTTATCAGCTGGCAGATGAAGCAAAAGAGAAAAATATTGAACTTTCAAAAGTGCAGGCATTATTCTTCCCTTTAATGATTTTATTAATTGGAATTAGTAATATTTTAGTTTTATACATTGGAGGAATGCAATACATTGCTGGTGAAATTCAGATAGGAGTTATTGCTGAGTTTATTTTATATGTAAATATTCTTACATGGCCTGTTGCTGTTGTTGGTTGGGTTACTTCTATTGTACAACAGGCAGAAGCATCTCAAGCACGTATTAATGAGTTTTTAGAGCAAGTTCCTGAAATTAAAAACAACTCTACTGCTGATACTCATATTAAAGGTAAAGTTACTTTTGACAATGTATCTTTAACTTATGATGATACTCATATTACTGCTTTAAAAGGAATAAGTTTTACTGTTGAAGAAGGAGAAACATTAGCAATTATGGGTAAAACAGGTAGTGGTAAATCTTCTATTGTTAATATGATTACGAGAATGTATGACGCTACTGGAGGAGCCGTTCTAATAGATGACATTCCTATTAAAGAATTGAATTTATACGCTGTGAGAGACCAAATCGGTTTTGTTCCTCAAGACCCGTTCTTATTCTCTGATTCTATTGAAAATAATATTAAGTTTGGTAAAAACGATGCTACACAAGAAGAAATTATTGCTGCAGCTAAGAATGCTGTTATTCACGATAATATTATTGGTTTTACAGATGGGTATCAAACTATATTAGGAGAACGTGGCGTTACTTTATCGGGTGGACAAAAACAACGAACTTCTATTGCTAGAGCTATTATTAAAGATCCTAGGATTTTAATTTTTGACGATTGCTTATCTGCTGTAGATACTGAAACAGAGGAGCAAATTTTATCTAATTTAGAAAGAATTTCTCAAGGAAAAACTACTTTCATTATTAGTCACCGTGTTTCTTCAGCAAAAAATGCTGATAAAATTATTGTTTTAGACGAAGGAAAAATCGTTGAACAAGGAACTCACAATCAACTAATAACAAAGGGAGGTATTTATAAAAACTTGTACGAACAACAACTTTTAGAAAAAGAAATTTAGAGTTTTATGTGTACAAGTAAAATATTTTGTTAGATTTGTTTACGAAAAAATGAAATAAACTACTATTTACTAAGATTCGAATTATGAGCGAGAGAGTTGAACAAGAAGAAATCTTTTCACAGGTATTAAGAGCAGGAAGAAGAACGTATTTTTTTGACGTTAGAGCGACAAAAGCAGATGACTATTACTTAACTGTAACTGAGAGTAAGAAATTTACTCATGATGATGGATCTTTCCATTATCAAAAGCATAAAATCTATTTATATAAAGAAGATTTTAGCGACTTCAAAGAGATGCTAAATAAAGCTACGGATTTTATCATCGATCAAAAAGGTAGCGAAGTAATTAGTGAGCGTCATCAAAAAGATTTTAAAAAGCAAGAAGAAACAACTTTTGCAGAGCAAACAACTGAGAGCTTTACAGATGTTTCTTTTGACGATATATAAGACTTTAATTCAAATTCAATTTACACAATGTAAAAACCGCTTAATAAGCTTTTAGCTTACTAAGTGGTTTTTTATTTTTATGTAATAATGCTTTTCATTGCTTTAGACTTAGCAACCGTTTCTTCCCATTCTTTTACTTCATCGCTATCTTTTGTTATTCCTCCACCAACATATATAGAAACTTTAGAATTTTCTACCTCCATACAACGTAAGTTCACATACAAATTTGTGTATACCTCTTGATCACTTTCAAGATTTAATTCTCCTAAAAATCCTGTATAAAAACTACGATCATATCCTTCTTTCTCTATAATAAATTGTTTAGACTTTTCTTTTGGAAATCCACAAACTGCTGGTGTTGGATGCAATACATTAATCAGGTTAGCTATACTATCTAAAAACCTTCCTGTAATAGTAGTCCTAAGATGCAATAGGTTTCCTATTTGAATAGTTTCCAAATCATGAATTTGCAATTCATTACAAATAGGATCCAATTTCTTTTTTATATACCTAGTTACAATCTCTTGTTCTTCTATTTCTTTTGGTTCCCAAACAACTTCATTACCCTCCTTAAAAACTTGAGTTCCTGCCAATGACATTGTTTTAAAACTTTCTCCTTCAATTGACATCAATGTTTCAGGCGTGGCTCCTAACCACATTCCTATAGTGGGGTGGTACCAAACATAAACAAAAGCCGTTGGGTATTTTACAATTAACTTTTGTAATATCTCGACAACCTCAAGTTTTTCTAGGGAAATAATTTCTTTTCTGGATAGTACTACTTTCTCAAAACTTCCTTCCTTAATAGCATTTACACCCTTTTTAACCAACGTAATATGCTTCTCTTTTCCTTTTTCATTTAAAGGGAAATCTACAGAATTTAAATCAACACCTGTAAAAGCTACTTCTTCTTTTACATAAGTGGCTTTATTTATAGGTATTAATATAGTATCCTTATTACTATCAAAAGGAGCAAAAACAAATCCTGATTCTTGATAACTCTTTGTATAATATTTTTCATTAGTATGCTGAAAAAAACCTTTTAATTTATTTGTGTTTGGAGTTTTGTAAACAACAAATGGTAGTTCTTTTGATAAAGAACTTATAATATCTTGAAATATTTTCAATGTAAGTTTTTTAATAATTCTTCTTTTATAAAGCCAAAATTCGACCAAACTAAACCATGTCCAGCGTTCGGCACATCAACCAATTCAAACTGATCTTTTGGAAACTGTTCTTCTAGCATTTTCGAATTTTCATATGGTACTATCCAATCAGTTGTTCCATGAATATCTACGACTTTATTTGGTGTTTCTTGCCATGTTTGTTCAAAATTTTTCAAATCTTCTCTATGGGAAAGTTTTTCTTTAGATGCCTCTTTCCATACTTTAGGAACCAACCATCTTGTTAAAGACCATTTATAAAAATTCAGCATCCAAGGCATTGGCTCTACGCTACTATGTACAGCTGGAGCTAACAATATTATTTTTCTTACTTTTTCTTTTACTGATAGTGCAATAGGACCTCCGTAAGAATACCCTACTAATATTACTTTATTCTTATCTAAATCTTTAATTATATATTCTAGCATATTACGTTCAAAAGCAATACTTTCTCTTACACTATTTTTATCATCATAATTATACCCAATTCTATCATAGGCTATCATATTTGCTTTAGACTGCAATACGCTATCCGAAAGGTATTTAGAAAAATCATTTATAGAACCAATAGTTCCATGTACAAATACTAATGTAGGCAATGTAGTATCTTTTTGTATTGCTATTTTTCTAAAATCTAACCCTTCAAAACGCTCTTTAGTTAATATAGGTTTTTCTACACTTTTTGTATAGGCTTTTAAAATATCAGCATCTGATTTTGGAGCTGTAAATGTTCTAAATGCAATGTATACTCCAATAAGAAGTAAGAAGATTAATGCGAAAATCACTTTCAATATTTTTTTGAGCACGATTTATTATTTTTTATCTAATATAATATTTGTGAGCTTACATATAGAGATCAAATTTTCCTCTTCATCAGTAACTTTTACTTCCCATAAGTGTGTCGTTCTACCTCTATGAATTGGTCTGGCTGTAGCGTATACTACACCTTCTCTTTTACTTTTTAAGTGATTAATACTTAATTCTATTCCTTTTACAATTTTATCATTTGTTTTCAAAAAAAACATAGATGCAGAACTTCCAACTGTTTCTGCTAATGCAGCCGTGGCTCCTCCATGTAAAATACCATATGGCTGATGCACTCTTGAATTTACTGGCATTTTAGCAACTAAGAAATCATCTCCTATATCAACAAATTCAATCTCTAATGTTTCCATTAATGTGTTGTTATTATACGAGTTAAACTTCTTTAAAACTTCTAGTTTTTCCATGAACATTCAATAAAATTGATAAATACATAAATGAGGAGTAAAAATACGTATTTTTGTAGTCACTAAAAATTAGATATGTATAAAGTTCGCGCCATATTAGATGTAGAGGAAGATGTTATCAGAACCATTATTGTAAATGAGAATTTATCTTTAGAGAAACTTCATTTCGATATTGCTAAAGCATTTGGTTTTGACGGAAAAGAAATGGCCTCTTTTTATAAAAGTGATCATGAGTGGAATCAAGGAGTTGAAATTCCTTTATTCAATATGGCTGAAGCCGGTGAAGAACTTTCTATGAGTTCTTGTATTATAAAAGAATTACTTCCTAATCAAAATGATAAGTTAATATATGTATACGATTTCTTACATATGTGGACTTTTTACGTGGAGATTATAGAAATGTCTAATAAAATTACTCCTGAAACTAAAGTTATTCTAACTGTTGGAGATATTCCTAAGGAAGCACCCGATAAAATCTTTGAATCTGATAAAGTATCAAATGATTTTGATGATGAATTTAATGACATGTTTAATGATTTTGAAGATTTAGATAGCTTAGACCTTGACAACTACTAACTAGACTTTTAATAAAAAGTTAAAAATCAAGCGCCTAAAAATCTCGTAACATTTTGGTATCTTGTTCGTCGTATAAGAAATCGACTAAACATTTATAATCTTGGATACCATTTTATCTATTAAAAATCTCGACAAAAAATACGGTCGAGTACATGCAGTTAATAATCTTTCCTTTGATATAGAAAAAGGCAATGTATACGGAATTTTAGGTCCAAACGGAAGTGGTAAGTCTACCACTTTAGGAATTATCCTGAATGTTGTTAATAAAACTTCTGGAGAGTTTTCTTGGTTTGGAGGAACTATGTCTACACATGAAGCTCTTAAAAGAGTTGGCGCTATAATAGAGCGTCCTAATTTTTACCCATATATGACAGCTGTTCAAAACTTAGAATTGATCTGTAAAATAAAAGGAGTTCCTCATAGTAATATTAAAGAAAAGCTTAAAACCGTTAACTTATACGATAGAAGACATAGTAAATTTAAGACCTATTCTTTAGGTATGAAGCAACGTCTTGCTATTGCTTCTGCATTATTAAACAATCCTGAAATTCTAATTTTAGACGAACCTACAAATGGTTTAGACCCACAAGGAATTCATGAGATTCGACAAATTATTAAGGAAATAGCAAAGAATGGTACAACAATCTTATTGGCCTCTCACTTACTAGACGAAGTAGAAAAAGTATGTAGTCATGTAGTTGTTATTAGAAATGGGATTAAGTTATATAGTGGAAAAGTTGAAAACATGATTGCTTCTAATGGCATCATAGAAGTTAAAACAGATGGAGACCAAGAGCAATTAGTCAATACACTTAAAAACTATTATGATATTGCAACTGTTAATGTTGAGGATAATACTGTTATTGCTCGCCTAGAAAACGAGACTTCAGCTGCACAAATCAATAAATACTTATTTGAAAATGGGATCATCGCTTCTCATTTAGTTATGCGTAAACCTAGCTTAGAAGAACAATTCTTAAACCTTACTAATAACTAAACAAAAAAATTACACTATGTTACGTCTTTTAAATATTGAATTTCATAAACTAAGATATAATAGAGCCAGTAGAGTTCTATCCATTATTTATTTCGGATTACTAACTTCTATAGCGTTAATTGCTGCTATCAAGTTTGATATTGGTCCTATTAAATTTCATCTAGCTGAACAGGGGATTTTCAATTTTCCTTACATCTGGCATTTTAATACTTATGTTGCAGCCACTTTAAAGTTTTTTCTTTTATTAGTTATTGTATCTATGATGGCTAATGAATATAGTTACAAAACTTTAAAACAAAATCTAATCGATGGTTTAAGCAAAAAAGAATTTATCTTATCTAAATTCTATACCGTAGTTGCATTTGCAGCTATTTCAACAGTATTTGTCTTCTTTGTTTCCTTAATTTTAGGACTCATTTATTCTGATTTTAACGAATTCACGATCATCTTTTCAGATCTAGAATATTTATTTGCATTTTTCATCAAATTAGTTGGTTTTTTCTCTTTCGGGCTTTTCTTAGGTATTTTAATTAAAAGATCAGCTTTTGCAGTTGCAGGAATGATTGTTTGGTTAATAATCGAAAGTCTTTTTAAAGGATATCTAATATGGACCTTCAAAGATTTAAGAGGAGGCGCAACAGCAGAAGCTAATAAAATTATGCAATTCTTCCCATTGGAAGCCATGTCAAACCTTATTAAAGAGCCAGTTACTCGTTTAGGAGCTGTAAAATCTGTAGCTAAACAAATAGGAGAAAACTTTGTAAAAGATTACTCTGTAAATATCCTAGATATTGTTATTGTTTCTGCTTGGACTTTCATTTTTATTTACCTTTCGTACAGTTTGTTAAAAAAGAGAGACTTATAAGTAATTTTCACTATTTTCGGGGATTCAACTAAAATCCCGCATGAGAAAACAGATATTAATCGTATTTATATTTGTGTCTATCGCTGCATTTTCTCAAAAACAAGCCAACGTTTGGTATTTTGGGCAAAATGCAGGTATAGACTTTAACACATCACCTCCTACAGCCCTAACTGACGGGCAATTGAACACCGATGAAGGTTGTTCTTCATTTTCTGATCAAGACGGAAATTTACTTTTTTATACAGATGGAATAACAATTTATGCTAAAGATCATTCAGTAATGTTGTATACTGATGGTACTCCTGGTAATAATTTAAAAGGAAATCCAACGAGTACACAATCTGGTATGATTATTCCAAAACCTGGTTCAGATACTATCTATTATTTATTCACTGTAGGTACCGATTTTGTTCCTCCTGGGATTTTACCAAATCCAGGGTTCAATTATTATACTATAGATATGGCGCAACGTGGTGGGCTTGGTGAAATTATAGACGGTCCTGTTAATTTAGCTATAGATCCTGATACAGGAACAGATATAAGTCAATTTTGGTCTGAAAAAGTGGCTGCTGTAAAGGCACAAGAATGTAATGCCTTCTGGGTTATTTCATTTGTTCAAAATACATTTTATGCTTACAAAGTAACAACTGCTGGTGTAGATACAATAAATGTAGTTAAAAGTAATGCTAATTTTACTGCTGTTGATAAACGAGGATATTTACAAGCCTCTCCAGATGGTCGCTATTTAGCCTTTGCTGATTTCAATGCTAATGGTTCTTTACGATTATTTGAATTTGATAATGCTACAGGACAAGTAAATGGAACTTCCTCCCAAGTGCTATTCTCTTCCAATGTTACGGGAGAGTCTGTATATGGTATAGCGTTTTCTCAATTATCAAACAATTTATACGCTTCTACTTTTGACGGTCTTAATGCCACTTTTAATATACATCAATTTGACTTAACTAGTACTAATATTCCTGCGAGCATTAATCCTGTAATATCAAAACGTGGCTTTTTTAGAGGTGGTCTACAGTTAGGACCTGATGGAAAAATTTACGCTTCCATTCCAGGTAATTCTTTTTTAGATATTATTGAAAACCCTAATGAAAATAATGCTCAATTAATTTATACCGAGGATGCCATAGATTTAAATGGAAGAATTGCTACCCAAGGTTTACCTCCATTTATATCTTCTTTATTACTACCTATTAATATTATTGACAATGCTACTTCTCAAGTATTAAATAATCAGAATATACAATATTGCAGAGGGACTTCAGTAACTATCTCACCTGAAACAGTTTCAGGCACTGTTTCTTCTTATGAGTGGACATTTAATAACGGTACTACAACTACCACAATATCTAATCAGCCCACTCTAACACTAAATAACCTAACAACCAACGATAATGGAACTTATACATTAATTATTTCTTTAACTGATACTTGTGGTAATATAACTCGATTTGAAGGACTGTTTAACATCAGTGTCTTCGAACCTGCTACTGCAAATCCAGTTTCAGATATTAATTTTTGTGATATTGATGGAGATGGAATTAATACATTCGATCTACAAACCGATATTGCTCCAATAGTTTTAGGCTCACAAGATCCAAGTATTTTTGAGGTACTATTTTTTGATAATTTAAACGATGCTCAAAATAATATTATAGCCAATGCTATAGCTAGTCCCTATACAAATACAATTCCTTTTATCAATCAAGATATTTATGTAAGGATAAATAACCGGAGCGCTCCTAATGCTTGTTATGATTTAACACAATTTAATTTAGCCATTACAGGTTTGCCTGTTCCATCACAACCTACAAATTATTCAGTATGTGATGATGTTGCAAACGGTGGAGATACCGATGGTTTTTTCAATA
The DNA here is from genome assembly GCF_964511145.1 of Tenacibaculum amylolyticum. Taxonomy (NCBI): domain Bacteria; kingdom Pseudomonadati; phylum Bacteroidota; class Flavobacteriia; order Flavobacteriales; family Flavobacteriaceae; genus Tenacibaculum; species Tenacibaculum amylolyticum. The sequence goes on along the minus strand of NZ_CAZEFZ010000063.1, from coordinate 164,004 downwards.
ACTTTATTTTGGCTACTAAAGACTCTGAAATTTTAGGAAGCCTATCTCCTACCCAATATAATGTTTCGTATCATACTACATTAACAGGTGCGCAAACTGATAACACGACAGATGTTATTGATAAAAATACACCATATAGAAATACAACTGTTAATCAACAGACCATATATGTTAGAATTGAAAATGTAGATAATACAAATTGTAATACGGTTTCAGACCCTATATCAACAACTTTTCAACCTTTTGATTTAATAGTTAACTCACTACCTGTTATAGCTAATAATCCAGCTCAAATCAATCAATGTGGCACCAGTGTAGGTTCAATAACAACTATAAATTTAACTCAAGCACAAATCTCTATTTCTGATAATAATGCAAACGAAACGTTTCAATATTATCCAACAGAGAATGATGCTATTAATGATACAGCAGTAATAACTGACCCAATAAATTATGTTACTACTAATGGAGATAGTGTTTGGGTACGAACCATAACCAATAATGGCTGTTACAGAATTTCTAGATTAAACATAACCGTTTCTTTTGCAGGTGACGTAGCATACAACCAAGAATTTACAACTTGTGATGATTTTTTAGATGCTGACGGAAATAATTCTATTAATAATGATGATACTGATGGAATTGCAAACTTTGATTTGTCTTCTGCTATAGATGATATTAAGTTACTATTTGATCCATCAATCAGAAACGATTTAGATATTTTACTCTTCGAATCAGAAACAGATCGAAATGCTGTTATCAATCAAATTTCTGATCCTACTAATTATAGAAACACTGCTTTACCTGCTAGTACACAACAAACTATTTTTGTAAAAATTATTAATAAGATTAATAACGACTGTACTGGATTAGGGGAATTCTTTATTAGAGTACTTCCATTACCCGAATTTGAAGTAACAACTCCGCAAATTGTATGTTTAAATAACCCTTCTTTTATTGAAGTAGAAATGCCTAACGGTATTTATAATTATGAATGGAGAAGAAATGGAACATTATTAACTACATCTAATTCTGAGCAATTAAACATTACCCAAGGAGGTACTTATGAAGTTACCGCAATCAATACCTCTACTCTATGCAAACGATCTAAAGAGATTATCGTAAACGAATCTATTATAGCAAGTATACAAGATGATGATGTAACCATTGTAGATGATTCTCCCAATAATTCTATTACAATTAATAATAATGCTAATAATCTAGGAATTGGTGATTATGAATTTGCTCTACAAAATGAAAACAGCACAATAGTTAGAGATTTTCAGGACACACCTTTCTTCGAGAACTTAGAGGGAGGTGTATATACTATTTTAGTTAGAGATAAAAATAATTGTGGTATCGCACAATTAGAAGTTTCTGTGTTAGAATTCCCTAAATTCTTTACCCCAAATGGTGACGGGAATAATGATGTATGGAATGTAAAAGGAGCTAGTACTACTTTTTACCCAAAAAGTAGTATTCATATTTTTGATAGATATGGAAAAATAATTACAGAAATAGCCATAGATGGCGTTGGATGGGATGGATTATATAATGGTAAAACACTTCCTTCTTCAGATTATTGGTTTAATATAGAACTTACAGATAATCAAGGAAAAACCATTAATAGAAATGGTCATTTCTCCCTACTAAGAAAGTAATAATAAAATTACTTTCTTTTTTATCAATAAAAAATAGTTTTCGTCCCCTAATAAACTATTAAATAATTAAAAATTAAAGATGCAAGCATCTTTATATAAATGTTGAGAATTATTAGTAATTTTTAAATTAATGTTAAAACTTAAACCCTTATTTATATGCTTATTTTTAAGCATACTTATCCCTGTAAATGCACAAGTTGATGTAAACCCTCCTTCAACAGCAGAAACAAACTTTAGCCCTGATCAATTAATAAATGATATCTTAATTACAGGACAATGTTCTACTGTTTCAAACATATCATCTTCAGTAAACGGAACCCCTAACCAAGCTGACACAAAAAGTTATGGTTATTTTAAACGGTTAGCTGGTAGTAACTTCCCTTTTGAAGAAGGAATCGTATTAACAACAGGAATAGCACGTCGAATAGGAATGGGATCAGCTGGGCTAGATTCACCATCAACAGGAACCACAGATAGTGATTTAAGCAATTTGTTAAGTGTACCACCAAACCAAGTTACAGATGCAAGTTCTATTGAGTTTGATTTTGTTCCACAAACTAATAAAATTAGTTTTCGATATATAATGGCTTCTCAAGAATATCAAGGGACTTTCCCTTGTGTTTTTGCAGATAGTTTTGCTTTCTTACTAAGAAGAGTTACAGACACTAATTATGAAAATATCGCTACTTTACCTGGCACTACTACTCCCGTAAGTGTTACAAATGTTCATGGCCAAATAGCTGCAGATCCAGTGACTGGAGCTGCTGGATGCGCTCCTCAGAATGAAGTTTTTTTCCATGGTAGTGATGTTACAGAAACAAGTTTTATTGGTAGAACAGTTGTATTAACTGCTGAAGCAGATGTAATTCCTAATGAAACTTACCATATTAAATTAGTTATTGCCGACTTTGGAGATAATCAATTTGATACAGCGGTTTTTCTAGAAAAAGGTAGTTTTAACCTAGGTCTTGATTTAGGTCCAGATGCAACAATTGCTGGGAACAACTCTGTTTGTGGTACAGAAACTTTATTAACAGCCAATATTCCTGGTTCAAGTTATAAATGGTTTAAAGATGGTGTAGAAATAGCTGGAGCCACGAGCCAATCTTATTTAGCAAACCTTGGAAATGGAACGTATACTTGCGAAATTGACAATGGTGGAGGCTGTACTTCAAGCGATGATATTATATTAGAATTTTCTGATGCACCTACACCTATTCCTAGTATTCCTAATATAGAAGTTTGCGATACTAATGTTGTAGATCTTACTATTAAAAACAGTGATGTTTTAAATGGACAAAGTAATACTGATTTTGAAGTATTATACTACTTAGATTCTGCATATACCAATCAAATTACTAGCCCAAATAACTTTACTATTACTGGTTCTAGCAATACTATTTATGTACGAAAAAGAAATATTACCGCTCAAAACTGTACAGCGGATAGCTCTTTTGATGTAATTGTTTCTAGTTCACCAACAGCTAGTACTCCAACCAATTATTTAGCATGTGATGATATGATGAACGGCGGAGATACAGATGGTTTTTTCAACAATTTTATTTTATCTACTAAAGATGCAGAAATATTAGGAAGCTTATCACCTACTCAATATAATGTTTCTTATCATACCACATTAATTGGTGCGCAGACTGATAATACTACAGATGCTATTGATAAAAATACTCCTTACCGAAATACAACAGCTAATCAACAAACTATTTATGTAAGAATTGAAAATGTAAATAATGTAAACTGTTCTATAGTATCTACTCCTACATCAACAACTTTTCAACCTTTCAATTTAGTTGTAAACCCATTACCTGTTATTATTAACAATCCTGCTCAAATCAATCAATGTGGCACCAGTGTAGGTTCAATAACAACAATAAACTTAACTCAAGCACAAATCTCTATTTCTAATAATAATGTCAATGAAACATTTCAATATTATCCAACAGAGAATGATGCTATTAATGATACAGCCGTAATAACGGACCCTATAAATTATGCAACGAATAATGGGGATAGTGTTTGGGTACGAACCATAACTAACAATGGCTGTTATAGAATTTCCAGATTAAACATAACCGTTTCTTTTGCGGGAGATGTAGCTTATAATGAAGAACTTACTGCTTGTGATGATTTCTTGGATGCTGCTGGGAATAATTCTGCAAATAATGACGATACGGACGGAATTACAAACTTTGATTTATCTCCTGCGATAAATGATATCAAATTACTATTTGATCCTACGATTAGAAATGATTTAGATATTTTATTCTTCGAAACTCCAGCAGATAGAAATGCTGTTATCAATCAAATTTCGGACCCAACTAATTATAGAAACACAGCAATACCTGCGAATACACAACAAACTATCTATGTAAAAATCGTTAATAAAATTAATAATGATTGTACTGGTATTGGTGAGTTTTTTATTAGAGTACTTCCCGTACCAGAATTTGAAGTTACAACTCCACAAATTGTATGTTTAAACAATCCATCTTTTATTGAAGCTGAAATGCCTAACGGAGCTTACACATATGAATGGAGAAGAAACGGTACTTTATTAACCACCTCTAATTCAGAACAATTAAACATTACTCAAGGAGGAACTTACGAAGTTACAGCAATTAATTCTACCACCCTATGTAGAAAATCTAAAGAGATTATTGTAAATGAATCTATTATCGCCAGTATTCAAGAAGATGATGTAACCATTGTAGACGATTCTACAAATAATTCTATTACAATTAACAACGATGCTAATAACTTAGGAATTGGTGATTATGAATTCGCTCTGCAAAATGAAAATAATATGTTTGTTAGAGACTTTCAAGACACTCCTTTTTTTGAAAATTTAACTGGTGGTATTTATACTATTTTGGTTAGAGATAAAAATAATTGTGGTTTAGCTCAATTAGAAGTTTCTATATTAGAATTCCCTGATTTTTTCACACCTAATGGTGATGGAAATAATGATGTATGGAATGTAAAAGGCATAAGTGCTACTTTCTACCCTAAAAGTAACATTCACATTTTTGATAGATTTGGAAAAATAATTACAGAAATAAATATAGATGATGTTGGATGGGATGGTTTATACAATGGAAAAACACTTCCTTCTTCTGATTATTGGTTTAATATAGAACTTACAGATACCCAAGGAAAAACGATTCAAAGAAAAGGTCATTTTTCTTTACTGAGAAAATAAAGTCTTTAAATTTTTAAGATTTTCATACTTTTATCCCCCTTAAATTGTAAAACATATGAAAAAAGTTACTTTATGGTTGTTTCTTTGCTTTAACTTAATAGTTTACGCTCAAGATGGTGCAACTACTTGTGATATGGCAGAACCTATGTGTTCGGATAGCTCTGGCGTTAAAATATTTAATAATGTTACTGGTGTTGCAGACACTGGTCGTGTTGGTTGTTTAGGTTCTACTCCTAATCCTGCTTGGTTTTTTATTAGAGTGCAAAGTAGCGGAGATTTAAATTTTCGAATTATTCAAGCTCCCGATTTTGATGCTGCTGGAAATCCAGTAGGAACTCCTTTGGATGTAGATTTTATAGCATGGGGACCGTTTACATCACCGAACTCTAACTGTACAAATTTAGCAAATCAATGTATAGATGCTGGTGGTGGCACAACATTCTGTCCAAGTAATACAGACGGAGCTCTTCCTGGTGCTACTTCGGATTTTTATACCACTAATCAAGACAATACAAATATAATTGATTGTAGTTATGATGGAACAGCAATTGAAAGCTTTACCGTTAATAATGCACAAGCAGGTGAATTTTATATTTTACTAATTACTAACTTTGCTAATACAGCAGGTAAAATAAAGTTAGAACAAACAAATTTTGGTATTGCAGGTGCAGGTGTTACAGATTGTTCTATTGTTGCTGGAGAATTAGGTGCAGATCAATCTTTATGTAACGGAACTCCTACAACTTTAGATGGTACTCCTACAACTGGAACAGCAATATCTTATGAATGGCAAATAGATACTGGAGCTGGATTTACTACAATTCCTGGAGAAACAAATGCTACGTTAACAATTAATGATAACCGTACTGGAACCTACAAAGTAATTATTACAGACGATGTTGGTAATACTTCTGAAGATGAAGTTGTAATTACATATTATCCAGTACCTATTGCAAATGCAGCAACAGATATCAATTTTTGTGATACAGATGGCGATGGATTAAATACATTTAATTTACAAACTGATATAACTCCTCAAATTTTAGGAGCTCAAGACCCAGCTCAATTTGAAGTTGCTTATTTCTTAAGTCAAGCAGACGCAGATAACAATACCGTAGCTAATGCTTTACTTAATCCTTATACTAACCCAACGCCTAATAGTAACCAAACTATTTATGCAAGAGTCCATAATACTGCGAATCCTTCTGTTTGTTTTGATACTACTTCATTTACTTTAAGAGTTACTACAATTGCTACTCCTACACAAGCTACCAATTATGAAGAATGTGATGATACTGCAAGTGGTGGAGATACCGATGGCTTTTTTAATAACTTTATACTAGCTTCCAAAGATGCTGAAATCTTAGGAACACTTTCAACTGCGCAATACAACGTTTCATATCATACTACATTAGTAGGAGCGCAAACTGATAACGCTACAAATGTAATTGATAAAAACACACCTTATAGAAATATAACTGCTAATCAACAAACAATTTATGTAAGAGTAGAAAATGTAGACAACACTAGTTGTGTTGTCGTATCTGATCCTGCATCTGCTACTTTTAAACCTTTCAATTTAGTTGTTAATCCACTTCCTGTTATTGCTAATAATCCTGCACAAATAAGACAATGTGATACAGATGGAGATCGAATTACAATCATGAACCTTACACAAGCTCAGATTAGTATTTCTAATAATCACTTGAATGAAACATTTCAATATTATCCAACGAAAGCCGATGCTGATGCTGACACTAATGAAATAGCTAATCCAATAAATTATACTGTAAGTAACGGGGATGTAATTTGGGTTAGAACAATAAATAACAACGGTTGTTATCGAGTATCTAGCATTGATATCTCTGTACAATTTGCAGGCGATGTAGCTTATAACAGAGTGTTTTCTGCTTGTGATGATTTATTAGATATCGACGGCAACGATACAGCTGCTAATAGCGACACTGATGGAATCACTAACTTTGATTTAAGTTCTTCTAGAGACGAAATATTAGCATTATTCCTCCCAGTTTTAAGACCAGATCTTGATGTATTATACTTTGAAACTATTGCAGATAGAGATGCAGTTATAAACCCTATTCCTGATATTGCTAATTATCGTAATAGAAATATTCCTGCAATTACACAACAACCTATTTATATAAAGATTATTAATACTATTAATAATGATTGTACTGGTATTGGACAATTTTACATTCTTGCTGATCCTGTACCAATTGCAAACCCTGTTAATAATATTGAATTATGTGACGATTTTGCCAGTGGTAGTTTTACTGATGGTGAAAATGTAGGAATTAACTTGAGAGATCAAGTACCTACAATATTAGGTGCACAAAATCCAGCAGATTATACTGTAACTTTTTATACTACTGAAAGTGATGCTATTGCTGGCACTAATCAAATTGTGAATGATACAAACTTTAGAAATACAGCGCCTCCTGGATTTGTTACAGGAGCTATTAGTCAACAAACAATATATGTTAGAATAGTTAATAATACTACTAATTGTTATAACAGTCATCTTTCATTTGAAATTATTGTTAATCCACTTCCTATAATAACAACTCCTATCACTCCGCTCGAAATTTGTGATACTGGAATTGGTGATGGAGATACTAGAAATGGATTAGAACAACAAATTGATTTGAGTGTAAAGGATGCTGAAATACTCAATGGAAGAGATCCTGCTATTTTCCAAATTTCATATCACAAAACACAAGTTGAAGCAACTAACGGGATTAATCCTGTAAATAAAACTAATTATAGTAATGATCCAGCAACTACTACTATTGTTGGGCAAGAAGGAGAAGAAACCCTATGGATTAGTATACTTAATACAAATACAAATTGTAGATATGGCGCTTCTTCTTTATTAATTAGAATTCACCCTGAACCAAATATTTTAATTACAGATATTTCTAACCTTTCGGAGTGTGATGATGATTTAGATGGAGATGATACAAATGGTATTATTCAAAATATCGACTTGACAACTCAAGCAACTGATATCTTAACAAATTATCCTATTGCAGAACATGATGATTTTATCATTTCATATCATACAACTCAGAATGGTGCTATGACTAATACTGATACAATTCCACGAGCTGAAGAAAATTCATATACCAATACTAGTAATCCACAGAGAATTTATATAAGAGTTGAAAATAGAGATACAGGTTGTGTAAATGATGATACTTTCTTTGATATTATTATCAACCCATTACCTCAGTTTGAGGTTACTACGCCACAAAGTGTTTGTTTAAACTTATCTCCTATTCAAATAGAGATAGAAAACCCTGATGGTAATTATACTTATGAGTGGACAAAAGATACAGATCCTACCGTCATTGGAAATACTACTATGATAATCGCTAGTAATGGTGGAAATTATCATGTAACAGCAACCAATACAACTACATTATGTAAACGTACAAGAACAATTGTTGTAAATGAATCTAATATTGCTACAATTACTGAAGATGATGTTACTGTTGTAGACGATTCTAACAATAATACAATTACCATTGATAATGCAAATAATAATCTAGGAATTGGTGATTATGAATTTGCCCTTCAAGATCAAAACGGTGTCATTATTAGAGATTACCAAGATGATCCTGTATTTGATCAATTACAAGGAGGAATTTATACGATTCTTGTAAGAGACAAGAACGCATGTGGTATAGCACAAGTAGATGTATCTGTTATTGAATTCCCAAAATTCTTTACTCCAAATAGTGATGGAATAAATGATACATGGGCCATTAGAGGTGCTAACTCTACTTTCTATCCTGAAAGTCAAATTTATATTTTTGATCGTTTTGGTAAAGTTATTACCAAATTAGATATTGATGGAACTGGATGGAACGGATTATACAATGGTAAAGTACTTCCTTCAACTGATTATTGGTTTAATATTCAATTAGTAGATACCAAAGGAACTCCAAGAAATAGACGAGGGCATTTCTCTTTGTTAAGGAGATAAACCTTCTTAAGATAAAGTTAAGAAATAAGGATAGTTTGTATGTAAAACTATCCTTATTTTTGTTTTATGGACTTTCAATTAGTATCAGATTTCCAACCTACTGGAGATCAACCACAAGCAATTAAACAACTTTCAGAAAATATTAATGCTGGTGAGCAATTTCAAACACTATTAGGAGTTACAGGTTCAGGAAAAACCTTTAGTGTAGCAAATGTTGTTGCAACTGTAAACAGACCTACATTGGTTTTAGCACATAACAAAACACTAGCTGCACAGTTATACTCAGAATTTAAACAGTTCTTTCCTAATAATGCTGTAGAATATTTTGTTTCTTATTATGATTACTACCAACCAGAAGCATATATTCCTGTTACTGGAACTTATATCGAAAAAGATTTATCTATTAACGATGAAATTGAACGATTAAGAATCAGCACCTCCTCTGCACTGCTTTCAGGAAGAAGAGATGTTTTAGTAGTAGCTTCTGTTTCTTGTTTATACGGTATTGGAAATCCTGTTGAGTTTAAGAAAAATGTTATAGAAATTGAAGTTGGACAACAAATCTCAAGAACCAAATTTTTGCATCAGTTAGTTACCAGTTTATATGCTAGATCTGAAGTAGAAATTAAAAGTGGAACATTTAAAGTAAAAGGAGATGTAGTTACCATTTATCCATCTTATGGAGAAAGTGGTTATAAAGTTCACTTCTTTGGTGATGAAATTGAAGAAATAGAATCTTTTGATATTGAAAGTAATCAAATTATAGAGGAATTTGAGCGTTTAAACATATATCCAGCTAACTTATTTGTTACCTCTCCAGATGTATTACAAAATGCCATTCATCAAATACAAGATGATTTGGTAAAACAATGTGATTATTTTACTGAAATTGGAAAACACTTAGAAGCAAAACGCCTAAAAGAACGAACAGAATTCGATTTAGAAATGATTCGCGAATTAGGATATTGTTCTGGGATTGAAAATTACTCACGTTACCTAGATGGACGACAAGCTGGCACAAGACCTTTCTGTTTATTAGATTATTTTCCTAATGATTATTTAATGGTGATTGATGAAAGTCATGTTACCGTTCCGCAAGTACACGCAATGTATGGAGGTGACCGAAGTAGAAAAGAAAATTTAGTTGAATATGGGTTTCGTTTACCTGCTGCAATGGACAATCGTCCTTTAAAATTTGAAGAATTTGAAGTTTTACAAAATCAGGTAATTTACGTTTCTGCAACTCCTGCTGATTATGAGTTGCAAAAAACTGAAGGTGTTTTCGTTGAACAAGTTATTCGTCCTACTGGTTTATTAGATCCAGAAATTGAAGTACGTCCTAGTTTGAATCAGATTGATGATTTAATTGAAGAAATTCAGATTCGAGTAGAAAAGGACGAACGTACTTTAGTAACAACACTTACTAAAAGAATGGCCGAAGAATTGGCAAAATATTTAACACGTATTCAGGTACGTTGTAGGTATATTCATTCGGATGTTGATACCTTAGAACGTGTAGAAATCATGCAAGATTTACGTAAAGGTTTATTCGATGTGCTTATTGGAGTAAACTTATTACGTGAAGGATTAGATTTACCAGAGGTTTCTTTGGTTGCTATTTTAGATGCTGATAAAGAAGGCTTTTTACGTTCACACAGATCGCTAACTCAAACTGTAGGTAGAGCTGCAAGAAATGTAAATGGTAAAGCCATTATGTATGCTGATAAAATTACAAACAGTATGCAACAAACCATTGATGAAACAAATAGAAGACGCGAAAAACAAATTAATTATAACACTAAATTTGGTATCACACCAAAACAGATTAATAAGAAAATAGACGACACACTCTCTAAAAGCGCAACTACTTCATATCAGTACGATCAAGCAACACAGAAAGCTGCTGAGCAAGATTTAGAATTCTTACCTAAGTCTGAAATAGAAAAGCGTATTAGAGATAAACGTAAACAAATGGAAGTTGCTGCTAAGAATTTAGATTTTATGGCCGCTGCAGCGTTAAGAGATGAAATTACTGCTTTAAAAGAGCATTTGTAAATAAAAGAAAAAGAGCAAAGTAATCTAATTACCTTGCTCTTTTTTATAAATTAATAATTTCTAGAACTTATTTTATATGCTTCAATAACTTTTCTAATTGTACATCTTTCTGCAATGCAATTTCCGAAGCCTCTATTGGAATATAGATATCTGGTTCTGTCCCATTACCGTCTAATGTTTTCCCATTCCTTTGAAAAGATAGCATTGTAGAAACCTTTACTCTGATCCCTGAATTTGGAAGGTACAGTTTCTTAGAATTTCCACTAGAACCATCTGTAGTAACTCCTGCTATTTTTACGTTTGACAATCCTTTTAATGCAGAAGTGAATACAGAAGCTGCACTAAAGACATATTCATCTACTAAAATATAAACAGGCTTTGTATATGTTTTATCTCCACTTTTCAACACCATATAATAAGGCTCTGTAAATTTAGATTCATCAAAATCTCTTTCTATTTTAAAGCTCTTATTAAATGCATCAATAGCTTTTCTATCCTTATTCGTTAGTTTTTCAGAATTATAGGAATATAAATAACGGCCATTCATAGATTTTTTGCTTTTAGCATTCGCTCTTAAAAAAGCCACATTTGCAATCCATGGAGATTCATTGGGTTGAATAAAATAAGGTGCTAATGTTTGTAAAACATCTCTTACTCCACCTGGATTCCCTCGAACATCTATAATTAAGGCTTTAGTGTCTTTGTATTTTTCCATGGTTTCTTCAAGATACTTTTCGAATTCTTCTACTTTTTTATAGCTTCCCATCATAGGAATAGCTATATAACCGATATTATCTTTTAAGAGTTTATCTAAACCTTTAAAATCCTTCATAAAGTAACTTTTAAAATGCTCTCTTTGTACTTTACCTTTAAAAGTTCTGTACTTATTCTTTTTCGTAACCACTACATCAACAGTCTTGGTTTTATGTTGATCATTTTCTAAAGTAACTGAAATAGTTTTTGGTAATTCCATGTTATTTTCAAAAAACAGTCTTCCAATTCGCTGAATTTTATCTGCTCCTCTAGACAATCTAGCTTCTTTAGGAGCTTTCTTATTTCTATAATTTAATTCGTTAGTAAGTTTAGCGACAGGAATTCCATTAATCGCATTTAAATAATGATAATCTTTATTATAAAATGCTGTGTTTTCTTCGTTCATCACAGCTATTTTTCCCTCTACAGCTTGTAAACCAAAAGGCAATTCTAAGGAATAAGTACTATGCTTTTTTCTATCAAAGTTTTCATTTTTCACAGAAGAATGTCTATCTCCTATTTCAGCCATTATTTTTCCTAATTCATTTACCAAATAGTTAGTATTAACTTGCTTTTTATTTTTGACTCTTTGCTTTAATTCTGAAAGTGCCTTTTTATAATCATAATCTGAAACTTGAACATAGGATGATTTAGATTCTAAGATTTCTATAAATACATTGATATCTTCGATCGCTTTCTTACTACTAATTTCTGTTACTTTTTCCTTTTCTTCTTTCTTTTTTAGAGCTTTTAAATAACTATTTAACTTTTTATTATCCTTGCTATTATATGCCCAAACTTTATCTCTATTTTCTCTTGAAAAAGTCCCAATATATTCTTTTGATTTTCCTTCTTTAGATAACTGCAATCTTACTTTAACTTCTGGTTTATAATTCATTCCTTGTAACACTTCAACTAAATCTTCAGAAAAACGTTTTTTCCATTTTTTCCCATATTCCTTTTTACAAAACTTAATCAACTCTTCTTTTTTAAAATTATCGAGTTTTTCAAATTGATACCATTCATTATTAAATTGTACTATTGGAGTTTCGTTTTCCCATTTTACTGCGGTAAAAGGAGAAGCTTTTTCTAATGTTAATTTCTGAGCATAAGCCATTGAAGAGATCAATAACAAAGCCAATAAAGCTAATTTTTTCGCTTTCATTTATACTACATTTAAATTATTGATTCAAAAGTAATATTCCAATGAAAGGATAAAAAAACAAATCGATCACCAATACTTCAAAATCGACTTATAAAGTATGAGTATCGATTTCTTTAGAAAAAAAGCTCATTTTAAGAAAAATGAGCTTTAATTTTTTTATATACTTCTTTAATTTACAAACTATAAAGAGACCATTTTTACGGGTAAAGTATATACTGTATTTCTAATACTTTTAGATAATTTCTTATAATTTAATCTTGCTTTAATATATCCTTCTACAAGGTCTTTATTTCCATCTGTATCTACAGATAAGACTACAATTTCATTATTCTTATTTACCGTTAATTTTACGGTTACAAACATTGTTTTTTCAACAGGAAAATTTGGTTGCTTTAATAATTTTTGAATATCTTTTGTAATGGTCCATTTTCTATCTTTATCGTCTGTAGGTGTATTATTTGCTAATACATTAGTACTAATTGCGATAAACATAATTGCTAATAAAAACTTGATTGATTTCATACTGTTTTTTTTAATGAGGGGTGATAATTTTTAATATTTTCTCTAACTTTTTGTTTGGTATTTCGATTTGCAAATCATGACAAATGTATTTTAAAAAAGAAGTTACGATGTTATCAGATGCTTATCAAAAACATAAAGAACTGTTACTAAAACAGAGATAAATCACGTTAGCTTAACAACAGATTAACCTACTAAAAAACAACAAATTAAAGCAATAAACAAAATTCATAATTTTGTTTTTCAAATATTAATAGGTAGCTAAAAAAAGCACGTATAATTTTCCAAAATGATAAAAAAACCATCTAAATAAAACAAGTTATTTAGATGGTTCTATATTAAAAAAAGGTAATGCTATTCTTCTAATTATGATTTATTCAATCATCACTATTTCATTTTTTATTTTATAAATATTCTTTTAGTTGTTGAATTTTTAGTTGAATTTATTTTTATAAAATATGTTTCTGCTTTTTTAAGTTTAAAAGCACTTAGATTCAATCGTATTTCTTTATTTCCTTCTTCTGATTTTATATGTGTAGTTCCTTTTTCAATTCCATGAGAATCATAAATTAAAATTTCAACACTTTCATCTTTTGAAAGATTTGCTACACTAATAAAAACATCTGAAGATTCATCTACAAAAGTTGGATATACCTTTGTTTGTTCTATTTCAATACGTGCTTGAACACCTCCAGGAATTCCTCCTCCTAAACATTGGTGCATCAAAATACAAATTTCTAATGGGTGATTATGTAACTCTCCATTTTCATGAATATAATTAGCAGCAATCACTTGTCCGTTTATATTTCCTGACGATTTCTTAATAATGTTTGCTTTAGGTGCTAAAACACTTCCTACAATTGTTCCTCCACCTTCTAATATTATATTAGTTGCATTGTAAAAATTCCATACAATATAAGCCCCATCTTGGTCTCCTAAACCAGCTAAGTTCAAAATATTCCAATTAAAATTCCCTGTTACATTTACATTAATAATTACAGGTGTAGTGCTATTAGGCTTGTTTTTAAATGTAATATGAGATAAACTCTTTAAATTATTTCCTGTTAGGTTTAATACATTAAGTTGATTCTCTATCAATTGTATATTTCCGTTTACTAATCTATTTGTTGGAGTCATATTACTAAAACGCGTAGATACTTGCTCTAATCTAGTAAAAGCAGCTGCAAAATCTATAACATCTTTTTCTATTACTGATGTTACTGACTGGCGACTACTTAGTCGAATTGCTGGTCTTGCATGAAAATCTCCTGGTGTTAAACGAGTATTAACAGAAGCTCCATTAGGATCTTTATCATATATGGTTGTTCCTGTTGTATCTCCTAATTTTGCTAACCCATTATTTAAATGAATCCCATCTCCAGAGGTGTAAATAATTCTTCCATTTGTAACTAACGACACTGGTTTATCTAATCCACTTACGTAATTATTACCCGCAGATTGAGCTGCAATTGCAAATGTACCATCTACAGTTAAGTCATTTCCTAAAGCTAATGCTCCTTCAAAATCTCCTCTCATTACCGTAACATCTCCTTTTACAAAAGCATTGTAACCTAATGCTTCTCCTAATGGATTTCCTTTTTCAGAAACACAAAAAGTAGCTGTAGCCTTACAATCATCACATCCTTCTATTTCAACATTATAAATACCTCCTTTATTTACATCAATAGAAGGTGTAGTAGCGCCGTTAGACCATTTATAAGTAATACCACAAGAAGATTCTCCTTCAACTATCGCATTTAAACTTATCGACTCTTTATCACAATCTATAAAATCACTATCAGCTTCTATGGTAACAGCAATATCACATTCTTCTTCTAAAGTAACACAAGATCTAAAAGGATGATGATGTAATTCTCCGTTTAAATGACTGTAATCTACAGCGATTATTTGTCCATTTACGTTTCCTGAAGATTTCTTTACAATAGTAGCTTTAGGTGCAAGTATTGTTCCTATTACAGAACCTCCACCTAATAATTCCATATTTGAAGTATTAAAGAAGTTCCAAATTATATAAGAACCATCATGATCTCCTAAGCCTGCTAAATTAGGTACGTTCCAAATAAACTCTCCATTAGCATCTACATTAATTACTAAAGGATTATTAGCTGTTGGTTTGTTTTCAAAAGTCAAATGCTGTAAACTTTTTAAAGTGCTTCCTTTTATATTTATTACATTCACTTGATTAGGTAATAACTTTATCTTGCTATTTCCTCCTAGAACATTATTCGCAGGAAGTTTACTCATTTTCAAAGACCTGCTATTTAGCTCATTAAAAGCTGCTTCAAAGTCAATATTTAAGTTCTTTCTTACATCTGTAATTGACTCCTTTGTTTGAACTTGAATTCTAGGTTTTGCATCATAACTACCTCCTGTAATTCTTGTATTTGAGAGTGCTCCATTTGTATCTTTAGTATAAATTCTAGAACCTGCTGTATTACCTAGATTAGCATATCCTCTATTAACGTATACACCTTCTCCTTGTTGGTAATGTATTTTTCCATTTATTACTAAACTAAATGGTTCACTACTTCCAAAGTAATTATCACCAGCATTTACAAGAGCAACAACATAAAGTCCATTTATTGTTAAATCATTTCCTAGAGCAATAGGTCCTTCAGATTCTCCTCCTCTTAATAGCATATTTCTTTTTATAAAAGAATTATAGCCTAGCGCTACATCTAAAGGGTTTTCACATTTTTCGTTTTCAATATTTTTGTTTCCTTCTTTAGTAATAGAAGAAAAACTACTTAATACTACGGTAAGTATTAATAAAGAGAAGATCCATAAAGATCTGTGATAATTTTTTAAATTATCTAAAAAATTAATTTTAAGTTTCATAAATGTTCGGTTAATTGAATACTAACACTTTATAAACTTTGTATAGATTTTACATCTATATGTTTAATCGTGCTTTTTTTTTATGTATTCAAGGTTATTAAAATGAAAAAAAGAGTGATTTTATACAGTACGCATATTGAGGTAAATCATAGTAGTTGAATAGCAAAACCCTATGTCTTTTTTTCAGTTTTAAAAAGTGTGTAAACTACCACATGGGCACAACAATAACAGCTAATATTTAGCTTTTAGATAATAAACAACTTTCTTTATTCTCTTTAACAGGGCAACATACCCCTAAGGAGGAATACTAAAGTAGTTTAAAGAAAATAGTATACATACTTTCTAAAAACAATTCAACAAAGTTGTCTTATTCCTTGAATAAAATAAATATGTGTTATGTTTATTATGTGTGTTTACATAAATACTATTAATGAGTTCTTTTTAGTTAGGAACTTCCATTTTTAGTTATAAAGTTGTGGATTGTTGGGATAGTTGCATCTTTATTATGCAACAAAGTAATAGTACTTTTAAGCTTCATTTTTATTTGGTTTTCTGTAAATAATATATCGGGGAAATATATGATCAAATATATACATTTTCTCTTGGCTTTAAAATGATTTATATGGTACTATTAAATCAATTTTCAGTATTATTTTAATTCACTAAGCACTGCAAAGATTCTTTAGAATGATAATCCACTTTTTATATTGCTTTATACCAAGTAGTAATATTGAAAAATTCTTACAGTAAGATAGAAACGAAATCTAAAACAAATACATGAAAAAATACTCTTTCTAAGAATTGTTCTTAAAAAGAGTATTTAAAATATTATTATCAAGAATTTTTAAGCAGTAAGTACTTCTTGTACTTTATCAGCAGCTTCTTGGAACTCAGTAGCTGAGATAATTTCCATTCCACTATTGTCTATTAATTCTTTAGCTTCTTTTGCGTTCGTTCCTTGTAAACGACAAATAATAGGCACATTAATTTTGTCCCCCATATTTTTATAAGCATCTACAACACCTTGAGCAACACGATCACAACGAACAATTCCTCCAAAGATGTTTACTAAAATTGCTTTTACATTAGGATCTTTTAAGATAATTCCGAAAGCAGTTTCAACACGTTGTGCATCTGCAGTACCTCCTACATCTAAGAAGTTTGCAGGGTCTCCACCAGCTTGCTTAATTAAATCCATAGTTCCCATTGCTAAACCAGCTCCGTTTACCATACATCCAACATTACCATCTAAATCTACATAGTTTAATCCAGCAGCTTTTGCTTCTACTTCAATAGGGTTCTCCTCACGTAAATCACGCATTTCTGCATAATCTTTATGACGGTATAATGCATTCTCATCTAAAGAAACTTTAGCATCAACTGCTAAAATTTTATCATCAGATGTTTTTAATACTGGGTTAATCTCGAATAAAGAAGAATCAGACTTTACATAAGCTGTATATAAAGCAGTAACAAACTTAATCATTTCCTTCATTGCTCCTCCGCTTAATCCTAAGTTAAATGCTATTTTACGAGCTTGAAATGGTAATAATCCTGTTCCTGGATCTATTTCTTCTGTAAAAATTAAATGTGGAGTTTCTTCTGCAACAGTTTCAATATCCATTCCTCCTTCAGTAGAATACATAATCATATTTCTACCTGTACCACGGTTTAATAAAACCGACATATAAAATTCGTTTGGTTCACTATCACCTGGATAATATACATCCTCAGCAACCAAAATTTGATTTACTAATTTTCCTTCAGCAGAAGTTTGAGGTGTAATTAACATCATTCCTAAAATATCATTAGAAATACTTTGTACCTCATCTAAATTCTTAGCTAACTTAACTCCTCCACCTTTTCCACGACCACCTGCGTGAATTTGAGCTTTAATTACGTGCCAACCTGTACCAGTTTCTTCAGTTAATTTCTTAGCAGCTGCTACTGCTTCTTCTGGAGTACTTGCCACAATACCACGTTGTGTGCGAACGCCAAAACTACTTAATATTTCTTTACCTTGATATTCGTGTAAGTTCATTCGTTATGAATTTTAAAAGTCGAACAAAAATACAAATTCAATCGAAACTTTACCCTTTTTCCAACATTAAAAAATCATCATAATATATTACAACTCCTCTTTTCTCCCTTGAAAGGATTTTTTCACACTTTTTAACAAATCTTTTGGTTTTTAACCTGTAACGCTTCATTTTTTCCTGAGTCTTTACGTTAGTAAATAATTTCCCTTAATCATCTATTGTTAAACTATGTAATCATCTTATTTATAAGAAATAAGCTATTCAAAAATGAAAAAACAAACTTTCACTTTACTGTTAATGCTATTAACGAATGCTTTGTTAGTTAATAGTCAGGTAAACCAAAACAGAAAAAAATTAGCTGCCACTAGGGTTAATTCATCTCCTAAAATTGATGGAAATTTAAATGATGATGTATGGCAAAATGTTCCTATTGCGAACAACTTTGTACAACTTCGTCCAGATAATGGTGTACAGGAATTATCTGACTACAGAACCGAAGTAAAATTAATATACGACGATAATGCTATTTATATAGCTGCGAAAATGTTTGACCCTAATCCAGATAAAATTCCAGCAGAATTTACCAATAGAGATAATTTTGGGAACTCCGATTTCTTTATGGCAATGATTAATCCTATAGATGATGGACAAAACCCTGTAATGTTTATTGTTACCGCTTCGGGTGTTCAAATTGATTCTAAAGTTTCAAACGGAAATAATGAAGATTATAACTGGAGTGCTGTATGGGATAGCGACTTTCAGATTACTAAAGATGGTTGGGCTGTAGAAATGAAAATTCCGTATCGTGCTTTACGTTTTGCTAATGAAGAAGTACAATCTTGGGGAATGAACTTTCATAGAGAAGTGCGAAATATAAACACACGTTACACATGGAATCATATTGATAATACTGTTGGTAGATGGACACAGTATGATGGTTTAATTGAAGGGTTTAGAAATATTAAACCTCCTACACGATTAAATTTTTATCCATATGCTTCTGTAACAACTATTACTGAAGGTAATTATACTACTGCAGATTGGAGTGTAGGAATGGATGTAAAATATGGACTTTCTGAAAATTTCACATTAGATGCAACACTTATTCCTGATTTCAGTCAAGTTGGTTTTGATAATGTACAGCTGAATTTAGGTCCGTTTGAACAACAATTTACAGAACAACGACAATTCTTTACAGAAGGAACTGAATTATTTAGTAAAGGTAGATTGTTTTATTCTAGAAGAATTGGTGGTTTCCCTACTGATCAATTCAATGTTAGAGGAAATTTACAAGTAGATGAAGATTTTGTAGATGGTAAGAAAATTACTGAAGAAATTATAGATTATCCTACAAGAGTGCAAATGCTTAACGCTGTTAAAATTTCTGGTAGAACTAAAGGTGGATTGGGTATTGGTTTTTTTAATGCAATTACAGAACAAACTGAAGCTACTGTAGAACGTACAGAAGAAACACAGGTTGGTAGTGATATCACGACTACAAAAAATCAGTACAAAGTAGTTACGGAGCCCTTTGCTAATTATAATATTATGGTATTAGATCAGCAATTCAATCAGAATTCTGCAATTACTTTAATTAACACCAATGTTACACGTGATGGTCGTTTTAGAGATGCCAATGCAACAGGTTTATTATGGCACGTAGAAGATAAATCTAGTACGTATAATATTGATGGAAGTTTTAGAACAACTCATATTAGCGACGATCCTGGTAACCAAACTCCTGGATATAGTTTTGATACGAGTATTGGTAGACAATCTGGGAAATGGCGTTGGGAAATAGGTTATAATTTTGAAAATAAAGATTTCAATCCAAATGACTTGGGAATTCTTTTTAGTAATAATGAACAAACTATTTATGGATTTACTGGTTTTCGTCAATTAAAGCCTGTAGGTATTTTCAATAATTTTGGTGTAAACTGGTGGTACAATGTCAATTTCCAACATAAATCTGGTATTTATACAGGAACCAATACTGGACTTTCATTTTGGGCTTCAACCAGAGAGCGTTTCGATTTTGGAGGAAATATTAATGTTCGTACAAAAACAAAAGATTTCTTTGAGCCTAGACAAGGAAGTACTTCTGGAATCTTTTTTGAAAGACCTTTTCGTGTAAATATTAACCATTGGGGATCTACAGATTATCGAAAAAAGTTAGCCTTAGATTATAACTGGTACTACACTTTCTTTAAAAACATTCCAAAAAACAGTTATGGATTTAGACTTGGGCCTAGGTATCGTTTTAACGATCGTTTCTCGTTGAATTACGCTTTTAGATTTAATAAAACGGATAATGATTTAGGTTTTGTTGATAATTTAGATAATGGCGATATTATTTTTGGTGAAAGGGATAGAACTACATATGAAAATACAGTTTCAGGAAAATATAGTTTTAACACCAACTCTTCATTATCATTATCATTTAGACATAATTGGAGTAAAGTCCCTTATAAAGACCAGTTTTTTAGTTTAGATACTACAAACGGACAGTTACTTCCAACAACACATACAGATAACTACGATAGAAACTTTAATAGTTGGAATTTAGACTTGAATTATTTCTGGCAATTTGCTCCAGGAAGTCAAATAATTGCTTTTTATCGTAATTCTATCAATCCTAATGCGACTTTTGCACCAGCGGATATTAGTTTTTCCGAAAATATAGATCGATTATTCGATGAATCTATGACCCATACATTCTCTTTACGAGTAGTATACTTTATAGATTACAACAATATTAAAAACGTATTATTTTAAATAGCTGAAACCTGTTTTTATTACTCACAACAACCCAAACAGAACACTATTTAGGTAATATATTAGTTATGTTCAAGAAATCAGATAAAGCTACTTTGTCTGGTTTCTTTTTTTATAGCTGCTCTCTACGAATATTGTACACTTTTTAATTTATTTTTATTCATTTTCTCTTCTTTGCCTTGATACAAAGAAGCAAAAATCAAGACTCATAATAAAAGTTTAAGAAAATACTACAGAACCTTCCACGGATGAAAAAAACTCGCTTCCGCTCAAACAGTTTTTCATCTATCATCCAACACTGCTTCTTTGATTTTCAAAATTTTTATTGATAGGTCGTATTTTCGAGATACTAATTAAGTAGATTTAATAGCTGACATTCACTTATTTTTATGAAATTATAATTCAGAAATTGTATTACATTCGTGCTATTGAAAGTTTTTATATGATTGTAGGAAAAAACATACACAAGTATTATGGAGATGTTGAAATTTTAAAAGGTGTAAATCTTCATATTAAAAAAGGAGAAATTGTTGCAATTGTGGGGCCTTCTGGGGCTGGAAAAACTACCTTACTTCAAATTTTAGGTACGTTAGACAGACCTCAAAAAGAACAAAATTATGAGTTAACTTTTAATGGAACTTCTATTAAAGAATTATCTGATAAACAAATCTCTGCTTTCCGTAACCAACATATTGGTTTTATCTTTCAATTCCATCAGCTATTACCAGAGTTTACAGCTTTAGAAAATGTGTGTATTCCTGCTTTTATTGCTAGAAAAAGTAAAGCTGAGACTGAACAAAGAGCTAAAGAGTTATTAGATTTTTTAGGACTTTCACATCGTATTCATCATAAACCTAGTCAGCTTTCTGGCGGAGAGCAACAACGCGTTGCAGTTGCTAGAGCTTTAATCAATAATCCTTCTGTGATTTTTGCTGATGAGCCTTCTGGAAATTTAGATTCTACAGCTGCTAAAAACTTACATGAATTATTTTTTAAGTTACGTGATGAGTTTGGACAAACCTTTGTTTTAGTAACGCATAATAAAGACTTAGCAGAAATGGCTGATAGAACCTTAGAAATGAAAGATGGTTTGGTTGTGTAAACTTTATACTATTAAAACTGTAAGTTATGATTTGTATTTCCTGCGATTATCAACATGAAGAAAAATTCTGCCCTAATTGTGGTGAAAAAGGTGATATTCCTAAAATAACTTTCAGTTCTACCATATCTAATGCTTTTCTAAGTATTACCAATATGGATAAGGGCTTTTTATATAATTTAAAAAACTTAACCTTATCTCCTAAAGTTACAATTGAAGCATACTTAAAAGGAAAACGAAAACAAATATTTAACCCAATTTCATTTTTAATTATAGCTGTAACGGCATATTTACTTCTTGCTTCTTTACTTAAAACTAAACCTATATTCCCTAATGAAAAAACTAGTTTAATTCAAGAAAGTTTAATCAACAAATCTGGTTACGAAATTGGTGCTAGTGCTGGTAAAATAATTTTTGAGTATTTTAAGTTTTTCTGGGTATTCACCATAATACCACTTTCTCTGTTTACTAAATTATTTTTTAAAAGATATAATTTTGCTGAAAACTTGGCTATTAATTCTTTCATTTTAGGCCATGTCACCTTAATAATAGGTAGTATCTCTTTTATAATATTCAAATTCCCCATACTTATAAACCCTTTTATTTACCTTGGTTTAATATGGTATTTATATAGAGTTTTTGGGAATAAAAAGTATAAATCTGATTCTTTAATAATGGCATTTACTACCATATTCTTTTTCATTATTAGTTTAATTTCAATAATTATTATAATTGGTCTGTTCAACTTAAGTTAATTTTTCAATTTTAGGTTGGAGTTATCTTTATAAAAACTAAGAGTAAAGAGGTTTCTTTACTCCTAGTGATAATTTATACTCTATCCCCAAGGATTAAAAATATTCTGAATTGAAGTTGCATAATCCAACAAGTTAATGTGAGGTTGTAATTCCACAATCCCTGGATATGAACTATACTTATCGAATAAACCTATAATTTTATTCATGTTTGATGCATTGCTTAAAATTGCTACAGAAGGTAACATTTCATCAAAAGTTGCTACTCCCCAATAAATAGCTTTATCTAATGTTTTCGCCCATTCGCTATAATCGTTAGAAGTACCTGCTCTTCCACCAACTTGTAACAACGAAGTAATTTGAAACTTATCTGTTTGAGTTGTTGTTTCTGTACTTCCAGAAGCGTTGTTATAGGATGCTCCTCCACCAATACTTGTAAAAGCAGCTTTAAAAGAGCCTCCGAATTCTTGTCTATTCGTTTCTGATTCACTAAACTCAGTTATTGTTGTAGAGTCACTAGAGAAAAGTGCTCCGCCTAAGTTATATTCTTTGGGAATATAATATCCGTACTCATTTAATACCTCAACTACAGCTTTACAAATTTTAAAATCATTATCTGTATATTTTAGTAAAGCTTGATTGATCGCATCATTAAAATCTTCGGAAGCTACATAATTATCGATATCCACTTGTAACGCTACTTTTCTAACTAAAAATTTACCTGTGATATATTGGGTTACTTCACTACTAGACTGATTTTTACTTTGCTCAAACTTGAACTCTGCTTCTCCTCCAATTTTCGGGCCTGCTAATGATACAGAACCACTATTTGTATTCGTTTCTTGTAATGAATGTGTTACTTTAGAATATGCATCTTTATACTCAACTTCTGTAAGTACTCTTGGTACCAAAGCATCTGGAAATCTTCCTTCTTTCCATGAGTATAATTTTTTATATGATTTTGTAAATCCTTTTTCTGGATCAAATGTTAGTCCGTTATAAATTTGCACATTTTCAAAAAGTGATAATTTTTCAGTAGGACTTAAATCCATATAATATTGAACACCATCTTGAGGGTCTAATGGATCTGAAAGATCTAATGCCCCAATTGTTACAGTATTTCCTGCATTTAATAAAACGCTTAATGCTATTTGAGATTCCGTAGAAAGTAAAATTTTGCTTCCTTCATTTAAAAAGTAATCTTCTCTTTTCATGAAGTTGTCAACTTCCGTTGATTCTAACACTTTTCTAACCTCTGATAATTTAGCATTAATATCAAAAGGATACGAAATCGACTCTGCTCCTGCTTTTTGAAATACTATTAATTTTATATCGCTGTTTTTCTCTATACTTTTTTTAGCCATGTTTTCTTAATTTTAATTGAACTCAATTATTTACCAACTATTAACCTTCCCAAATTGAAGGATCTATGTTATTCATTTTTCCAAATACAGCATCTGCTTCTGCTTTACTTTTGAATACAAAAACATAAAAGATGACTTCTCCAATGATATTTTCTGGACTCTGACTATCTTTTACATTATAAATTGTTCCGAAGTTTTGCTGTGATTGTGATCCTGAAGGAACTGTTGTCCCTGGTTCTATAGTTGATCCTGGTATTACCGATTCGTCTCCACTAACCAATTTAGCATACGGAGTTGTTACCGTTGAAGTACTTTTAACAGATTCACTTTGGTAAGGAACAGGAAGTGGTAAATTACATTTATATACTTTACCACCAGACTTGTACTCTGTAACTTTCCAAGTTCTTATCGAAAATTTCATGTAATTTAATGTACTTCCTCCTATATTTAAACTATCAGTAGCAACAACTTTGATCATACTTTTATGTTGACTCTGATTTTTAGTAAAGTAACAACGTAAGGTTGACTTTCCGTAGTTACCTCCATCCGTAGGACAAGTTGTATACGTTCTATATAAAGGTTCACTATTAATTGGAGAACCAGAAGTTGGTTTTATAGTATAACCATAACCTGCCGCTGCCCAAGAACTAAGTTCAAATTGAATAATACTGTCTTTTTCACAAACCACTACATTTTCTAAACTAACACCAGGTAAATCTGGATTAGCAGTTTTTACATTGGTTAACATAAAAGGTTGAAACTTTCCTAAGTTGGCATTTCTAGCTTCTTCATCTGAAGTATTCAATCGCATTCTACAAGACATGTATCTATCAAACCACCAATCTGTACTAAAACCAATTAAATCGGTTTCTTTTGTTTTATTTACATTCGTTAAATACGCTTGATTATTAATTCCTATAACACCACTTAAAGGCACGTATTTTTCTGTTCCCATACCAATAACCATATCTTCGTATTTCAAATTGGTGTTTTGGTAATTGATAAATCTGAAGTTATCTATACTTTCAGAAGTTGTCATGAATCCTGATGCGACTAGTTTGTTTCTAATCTCATTAAGTGTAGTTCTTTCATCAAATTCAAAAGGTGTAAAGTCACTCTCACCTTTATAAAAATAAAAAGTTTTAATCATCTTTTCTTTTTTAAGTTTATACTCACTTGGTTTAAAAGCATTGAAAAACAAGTGTTTTTAATACTTACACCATAAAACTATTTTGAAAAAGATGTATTAATTTGTTTTTTGGTATTAACTCTACAAAACGCTACATGAAGTTGTTTTTTTAGTGTATAGGATTTTCTTTTACGTATAATTTATCTTAAAACGATATTTCTTTTTATAATGTCTTTATACTTGTCACTTAACGTAACTTTATGTCCCCCTGAAAGAATTATCAAATTATCATTAGGGAAAATTTCTTCTATCATAGATGTATTCACTACAAAATTCCTACTCGCTTTACTAAATAATTTAGGATCTAATAATTGCAATACTTTAGTTAATGATATTAAAATGACAAACTTCCCTTTTTCAGTTATGATATTACAGTAACGACCTTCAACTTCAATAAAAATGATTTCAGCAATTAGTACTTTTTTGAGCGATCTTCCTTTTTGAATATATAAATAATCGTTGCTCACTATGGTATCTTGATAGTCACTTGCAAAAACATCGTTTTGACCATAAAATTTTTCCATAGCTAAATGAATAGAGAACAACAATTCTAATTCGTTAAAGGGTTTTACCATATAATTGAAAGGCATTGTTGCTTTGGCTCTTTCAAACAATTCTTTATCTGTTGAACTTGTTAAGAATAGAAATGGTTTTTGGGTATCTTTTAAACTGTTTATCGTTTCAGCAAAAGAAATTCCATCGGGATGTTCCCCTAAAAAAATATCGATAATAACTAAATCAATATCTTTTCTTGACAAATATGTTGCTATAGCATCTTTAAAATTTTGAGCTACTCCAATCACATTATAATTATGAGCTTCTAAAACTTCTACCAATGCTTCACTTTCAACAGGATTATCTTCAACGATAAAAACATTTACATTATCCATTTACAAGAGGTTTAGGTAAAGATACAATCATTTTTGTTCCTTTTCCTAATTCGCTTTGAATAGATAGTTTTCCTTTATTTTTTTGAATCATCGATTTACACAACTGTAAACCTAATCCTGAACCTATTCTATTTTTATGTGTATGCTTTTCAACCGCAATAGTTGCTGCTAATAATTTCTCTTGAATTTTACTATCCATTCCAATACCAGAATCTTCAATAATAATGGCTATAGAATCGTTATTAATATCTTTTGTATAAATCTTAATTTCATCTTTAGTATCAGAAAACTTAATCGCATTATCTAACAAATTTCGTAGTATTATTTTTAATGATTCTTGATCTGCTAAGACTTTAATTCCTTTCGTTACTAAATTTGTAAATTGAAGTTGTTTTTCTTCTAGTAAAGGAAGATAGTTATATACTACATGTTCTACTGTAAAATACAAATGAATTTCTTGTATTTCGAAATATGATTGTTTTGTTTGTAACATCGCCCAATTCAACAAATTATCTAGTAAGTTATAAGCGCTACTAACTATGGTACTATTACGTTGTAAAATTTGATGAGCTTCACTAATATTTTCTTTTTCTATATTTCGAATTACTTTCTTATTACTCAGTTTTAAGGTATTTACTGAAGAACGTAAATCATGACTTACTATTGAAAACAACTGATCTTTCGTTGCATTTAATACATCTAACTCTTCTTTCTGAGTTAAAATTGTTCTTTTGGATTTTACATTTAATCTATAAAAAAAAGTGATTACAAATAATAAAACTAAAAGTGCTATTACTATATAAAAAAAGCTATTTCGTTCTGCTACTTTAGCTTTATTCTCTGCCTTTAAAAGGTCTACCTCAACTTGTTTCTTTTCTACAGCAAGCTTTTTCTCTAACTGTGCTAATTCCCATATTTTATTATGATTATTTAAGGAATCATTCCACTTTTCATATTCTTTCCTATATTTTAAAGCAGCAGTTAAATCTTTTCGATTTTCTTCTACTACAGCCATATTTTTTGCTGTATTCTTTTTTAACGTGAAGTTATCTACGTTTTTAGAAAACTTATAGGCTTTTACAAAATAAGGAATCGCTAAATCGTCTTTATATTGTTCGTAATATAAATTGGCAATATCTCCATAAGCCCCTACCAATTCAACAGTATCTTTATCTTTTTCATACAATTCAATACTATTCGTTAGATATTGCTCTGCTTTTTTAAACTTTTTTAAGTGTAAATAACATAGGCCTATATTATGTTTAACATTACTAATTTCGATACCTTTAACAGTATCGTTCCATTGGTTTTCAACTTCTTTGAAAATAGTTAGTGACTTAAAAAAATTATTTTCTTGCAATGCTATCTCTCCTAAATAAGAACTTACTTGAATAAATAACTGAAAAGGCTTAGCAATTTTATGAAATGTTTCTTTAGCTGATGTAAACTTTTTCTTCTTATAAAATCCATAGCCTTTGAAAAAGAGATAATATTTCTTAGACTCTCCTCCTAGTTTTGAATTTATATCTAGTTGTTTTGTAGTATGTAATAAAATCGAATCCCATTCCTTTTTCAAATAAAAATCCAGCATTTTTTTAAAATTAGAATCATGAATAGATATATCAGATTTGGATATGATTTCTTGTTGAAGAGAAATTAATTCTTCTCTTTCTTGACTCTGCATAATATTATTTAGAAGAAGAAAAAAACACAATAAAAAGAGATTATTGTTTAGCATTTTAAAAACTTATTTGGTTGGTTTTTAAAATACAAAAAGCGGCGATAAATTCGCCGCTATATTCGTAAAAATTAGAACCCTTCTGTTCCTGAAGATGGTTTTACCGTAGTAACTGTTCCTCTAGATGTTTCTGGGTTTCTATTAATAACAAATAATTCAACTGTTTTTATTTTATCTATTGGAACAGTCTCTTTCTCACTACACTTTATAGCCCCGTCACAAAACTCCATTAGAAATGGATAATACCTAAAACCTTGTTCATTATTCTTATCGCTATGAATAAATGTCATATAGATATTCAATTGATATTCCCCTGAAGATTTATACGTGAAGTTGTAATAAAACTCAAACTGATCTTTTTTCACTTCATAATCACTATTTACAAAAGCTACTCCTTGCACGAAAATGTTCTTATTTTTTCCTTCTTCTCTAAGGTATGTAAGTAATGTTGGTGCTAAAACTCCAGGATATTCCACACCAAAATCTACTGGTATTACGAAATCCTCACCTTCTCCTACAGAAACCTTTATTAGTTTATCTTTTTTAGAGATCTTGTGCCCTGGAATTCTTGCTAGTTCTTTTTTCTCCTTTTTACCTTTATCTAAATGGTTTGTTATTGTGTTACTCATATTATATTGCTTTTGATTTATATTAATTATTATAGAATTACTAGATTTTTAATTAAGTAATTCTATAACAAAGAGAAACTAAAAAAGCAATTAAGAACTTTAAAATGTTATGAAGTAGGTAAATCCATGCATAAAATAGGTTAGTACTTTGTATGAGTTTTTGATGCTATACTAACTCTCTTATAAATACATAAGTTTTAATATCTTTAGAACACCAAATGACTTTATAAAACTTTTAAAAATGAAATATATATTAAGCTCGTTTTGCTTGCTATTCTCTATTTGTATTATGGCGCAAGACATGCGTATCCCTGTAGACACAACCGTAGTTACTTCTAATACAATTACTATAAAAGGGAAAAAAGTGAGTTATAACGCACAAACAGGAACACAACCCGTTTTTGATGCAAATGGAACTATAAAAGCTACTTTATTCTATACTTATTATTACAGAACAGATGTAAACAATACTGCAACTAGACCTTTAATTATGTCTTTTAATGGTGGACCAGGTTCTGCATCTGTTTGGATGCACATTGCATATACTGGACCTAAAGTATTGAAAATAGATGATGAAGGAAACCCTATTCAACCCTATGGTATTAAAGACAATCCATATTCTGTTTTAGATGTAGCAGATATCGTTTTTGTGAATCCGGTAAACACTGGGTATTCTAGACCTGTTGTAAAGAAAGATGAAAAAGTAGATAAAAAGTACTTTTTTGGCGTAAATGCAGATGCAAAATATTTATCGGACTGGTTGAATACTTTTGTTACTAGAACTAACAGATGGAGATCTCCTAAATATATTATTGGAGAAAGTTATGGTGGTACACGTGTAATGCAATTGGCATACGAATTACAAACCCGACAATGGATGTATTTAAATGGTGTAATTATGGTATCTCCTGCTGATTATAAAATTATAAGAACGGGAAATTCTGAAGATTATGCTGTAAATTTCCCTTATTATACTGCTGCGGCCTGGTATCATAAACAGCTGCCTAAAACACTACAAGAAAAAGATTTACTTGCTATTTTACCTGAATCAGAAAACTTTGCCATTAATAAACTACTTCCTGCTTTAGCAAAAGGTGGTTATATTGAGGAAACAGAAAAAAATAAAATTGCAGAACAAATGTCGTACTATTCTGGTATTGATAAAGAAGTAATTCTACAACACAATTTAGAAATGCCTAAAGCCTATTTCTGGAAAGAATTGCTTAGAAAAAGTGGAAAAACGATTGGTCGTTTAGACAGTAGATATTTAGGTTTAGACCGAAAAGATACAGGTACTCGCCCAGATTATAGTCCTGAGTTGGTTTCTTGGTTACACTCTTTTACTCCAGCTATTAATTACTACATTCAAAATGTATTGAAATTTAAAACAGATGTAAAATACAATATGTTTGGCCCTGTACATCCTTGGGATTTTTCGAATAACAACTCTAGAGAAAACATGAGAAAAGCAATGGCTGAAAATCCTTATTTACAGCTTTTAGTCCAATCTGGATACTACGATGGAGCAACAACATTCTCTGCTGCAAAATATACTATGGGAAAAATAGATCCTAGTGGCAAGTTAAAAGATCGTATGTCTTTTAAAGGTTATCGTAGTGGACACATGATGTATTTACGAAAAGTAGATTTAGAAAAAGCAAATGATGATTTGAGAGCTTTTATTCAAAAAAGTTCTAAAAATGTTGGTGCTGCAAAATATTAAGGTTTTTTTATTTTCCAGACAACCAAACTTCAGTGCTTTTAAAAAGCACTGAAGTTTTTTGTAACACATACTTCCTTATAACTACTTATTGAGTAAATACCATTTTTATGTTAGATACTTTTAATGAACTTGTCGCATATTTAAAAAATCCTGTTTTAGAAAAGGATCCGAATAATACTCCTACTCATCGTTTAACGAAATTCTTTCATATATTTTTAATTAGTGTTATTACTGGTATTATTCTTACTCCTGTTCTTATTTACATTGAGTCTTCTGGGCTTGTGAATATGGACGACCACGCGATGAAAGAATTAGCAAGAAATTTTTCTAAAGCAAAAGTTCTTTTTTTAACGGTTATAGTTGCTCCATTAATTGAGGAGTTAATTTTTAGAGCTCCCATTACACTTTTTCATTCCCAAAAAGCTTTTAAAATAGCCTTTTATGTATTTGCAATTGTTTTTGGTTTAGTTCATTTAACAAACTTTACAATCACTACCAATGTTATATTATTAGCTCCAATATTAGTAGCTCCACAAATTATATTAGGCGGATATCTTGGATTTATTCGTGTAAGATTTGGTTTAGGTTGGAGTATATTACTTCATGCTAGCTACAATTGTCTTTTTATTTTGTTTAGTTTTGCCAGCGATTTTACCTAATTATGAGTTATAAATTTTCAATTACAAGCATTAATTGTGAATTACATCTTTTATTAATTAGTTTTTCATCACAAATTAATTTGTAACATTTATTATCTGTGAAAAAAACAGAACTTAAAGAGTTTTTAGACGAAAAGGCTGATTTATACGAAAATTTAGATTTTATTGATAGCGATCCTATTCAAATCCCACACTCTTATTCTTTAAAGGAGGATATTGAAATTGCTGGATTTCTTTCAGCTATTATTGCTTGGGGAAATAGAAAAATGATTATTAATAATGCTAAGAGAATGATGGAATTAATGGGGAATTCTCCATACGATTTTGTCTTGCATCATACAGAAGAACAATTAGCTACATTTGATGGTTTTGTTCATAGAACTTTTAATGCTGAAGATTTTAAATTTTTCATTCGGTCATTAAAAAACATTTATACAGAACACAACGGATTAGAGGTTGTATTAAAGCCTTCTGAAGGAGTTGATAATTACCAACAAGCAATACATGATTTTAAACAGGTATTTTTTGAAATTTCACATTTACCTAGAACACAAAAACATATTTCTGATCCTGTAAAAGGTTCTGCTGCTAAACGTATTAACATGTTTTTGCGTTGGATGGTAAGAGATGCTAAAAAAGGTGTGGATTTTGGTCTTTGGAACTCACATAAGGCTGCACACTTACATTGTCCATTAGACGTACATACTGGAAATGTAGCACGTAAATTAACTGTTTTAACTCGTAAGCAAAATGATTGGAAAGCTATTCAAGAATTAGATACAACATTAAGAGCTTTCGACCCAAATGATCCTGTAAAGTATGATTTCGCTTTATTTGGATTAGGTGTTTTTGAGAAGTTTTGATTTAATTACATCGTTCAATTGAAATATAGACTTGCTTTTACAAGGGACTTCAGTCCCTTGGCATCATTCTAATTCTATTTTTAAACCCAAGGAACTGAAGTTCCTTGGGTTTAAAAATAGAAGAACTCAAAAGTAAAATTTCAAAAGAATATATAAACAGCAAAAGGGCTATCAGTTATGATAGCCCTTTTTACATTAATTAATTCAAAAAATCTATTATTTAATTACTAGCTTTTTGGTTAACACCTTATTTCCTGAAATAAGTTTGTATAAATAAACTCCTCTATTTACTGAAACTTCGCTAGTTGCTTTATTCCATGTAATCGTATGAACTTTATTTCCTTCAACCTTCTCAGAAACAAAAGTGTGTACTTTTTGTCCTAATAAATTATATAAACTGATATCTACAAATTCTGTTTGTGGAATACTATAAGTAATCTTAGTTGAATTTGTCATTGGGTTTGGTGTATTTTGACCAAGAGAATACCCATTATTTACAATAGTATTTACCTCGTCAATAGATTTAGCTGTATAGGTAAGTGTATAAGGGTTTTCAACATTTCCTTTTACGTCTGTTCTATCAAAGCTTATCGTATTGTCTAATGATACAATGTTTTCTCCATCAAAAAGTTTGAAACTTACTTCATCGTTACTAAATCCTCCAACTCCAATGAAATAACGATATTCATCATCAATCATTACAGCTTTGGCAACTCCTCTAACTTCATCGTTTACAAAAGCAGCAATTATATACTCTTTATCTTCATCAAGATCGTCAGATGATACATTAGCTGTCATGTACATGAAACTTGGGTAACGGTTTCTATCTACTTCCCAATTAATAACCTTAGCTTTCTCTAAAAACTCTAAAGAGCTTTGTTCTTTAGCAGCAGCAACTGTTCCTCTTGCTTGTGCTTGAGGTATTGAAACTAAACCACTATAATTTAAAATTCCTGAGTTCTCTGCTCTATATAAATATCCTGTACCAGGTGTTAAGTGTGTTAAACTACCTGTCCAACCATTTGATGTATACTCAGCAATTAATCCTCTTCCTTCGATCATATCTCCTACACTTACTGTAGTAGATGTTAACGATCGTAATGCTAATGATACTGTTTGTAAGTTATTAGGGAAATATGGAATTGCATTGACTGCTTTACTTCCTTCAATATCAATATTAGTATCAATAGGTACAGGTACACCTTCTATTTCTATTATTTTAGATGAAGTTGAATTAATTATATACGCTTTTCTAACATCTATAGCTTCAACACCGTTAGTACCTGTATAGGTTCCATTATCTCCAGCTGTAGCTATTAAATTAGTAGTTTTAGCATCTAAGATTTGATCTCCTTTAGTAAGCCCTTTTATAGAAGTTAATGATAATACATTAGAAACATCATTATCTTTTAGGTTAAAACTAACTTCTTGGAAATTTTCCACTAATGATAACCTTTTTGTTACTCTCTCTCCTACAGTAAATGTTATTGGATCGCTTGTAGTTCCTTCAGAACCTCTAAATGAATATGTATATCTTTCTACAATTCCTTTATATTCTGTACATTCAGACGCATCCCAAACATTGAAACTTAATATTCCTGACTCGTCATTGTTTCCTGAAATACTTAAATTAACCAATCCATTTGTTCCAACATTTGCTAATCCTCTATACTCTCCATTTAAATAAGCCACTACAATATCGCCTCTATCTAATGATTGAGTTTCGCCAAACATTAACTTTCCTGTCATGTTCATTCGTCCTAAATATGCATTAGATGAGAAACCTTCTGCAAAGTTAGGCACTGCACAAGTTACATTTACTTCTAAGTTAAAAGCTTCAACTCCTAATGGAATATCTCTACCATCAACCGTTTGTAACACTTCTACATATACATCTGTTGAATGAACTCCAGGATTTAAGTATGGTGCAACTATAAACTCTAAATCACGTTCTACAAAACCAGCAGCTAAATCATTTTCAGCTCCCTCTTCAATCGTAGTTACTGTTGGACCAACTACTCGCTCTACTCTTAACCAAGATGGTAAGTTTCTGAAGTTATATTTGACAGGAGAACCGCCTTCTGAGTTATCTAAATCAACATTAGTTATTCTTGTTGATTGTCCTTGAACTTGCGATACAATAACATTATTTTGACTCCAATGAATTGTGTTTCTATTTACTGTAAATGACCATGATCTACCTGCTATCTTATTTCCAGCTGGATCTTGCAATCTTCTATTACGAATCATTGCTGTTAACTGTGCTCCTTCAATAAAAGAATCGTCAAAAACAGGATCTATATGCACTTGCGTATTATCGTGAGAAACAACAACTCTGTACTGTAAGTTCTTAGCTAATCTAGTAATATCTAACGGAGCTGCATTAGCTGCACCTGTCACAAATTCTAAACCTACCGCTGTTGTTCCAATAGCATTTCCTGTGTAATCTCTAATAGCTTCATCTGGCGCTCCATTTGCTCCCTCTAACGCATTATTATCTAATACAAAATATGCTTTTAAATTAGTTTCATTTCCAACTAATTGCTCATCTAAATTACCTACAATTTCTGATGGAGATCTATCTATATTCCAAATACGAATTTCATCTAATTTTCCTATATAAGATACTCCATTTTCAGCCTTAGCTATTTCGATAGCATCTTCATTTGCTTCTAATGCTGTTATTGTACCTGAACCTACAGAAACTCCATTAAAGTAAATTGTTACAGTATTTGCTCCATCATAAACTGCAGCAACATGCGTCCAACTTAAAGGTTGTAATCGTCTAGACGATGTAACAACATCATTAATTATAATATTTCCTTGAGGTGATAATTTTACTGAATAATTATTTCCTTTTTGTATTATTGGAACATTTACTCCTGATGGTAATGTACTTGGATTTACCCACATCTCTAATGTAAAAGGTCCTGTTAAATCAAACTCTGTTTGATGAGGTACTATAACTTCATCAGGAATTTGTGCAAATTCAGCTGAAGTTAAGTTTTGTGGTAAGCCTCCTAAAATTCCTCTTAAAGAAAAACTACTATTTACTGCTGTTTGTGGATTAATAGCTCTATTAAATTCTGCTGTAATTTGCCCTTCTCTTAATACACCTCCATTTACTGGGTTTGTACTAATAACTACAGGAGCTATTCTAGCAATTCTACCTTTAGCAAATTCAGTAGGTGTTTGTCTGTTCGCTACATCTTGTCTTGTTGGATCACAAACTGGTGTAACTCTAAAGCTATATTCACCATCAGTTAAACTTGATACATTTGCTGAATAAGTAATAAATCCATCTTCTTGTAAATTTTCTCTTAACTCAGTTAATGATAACGTTTTTAAAATACGTGGCTCATTATTTCCTTCAATAGCATATTCTAAATCTACTGAGAACGTATCTGCTACAGTTACTTCATCTGCTGTTATTTCAGGTATTCTAAATCTAAAATCTAATTGGTCATTATCTTCACCATTTACTACCCAATTCGCAGCTGGTTTACTAGCTTCAATTTGACTAATACATGCTCCAGAAAAATGAGCTGTTACTTCGATCTCTTGGAAAGGCACAACTCCTACTTCAGCGTATTCATCTACACCATAACTTCTATAACGATCTCCAGCTTGCTCACATTCTGAATAAATTCTAACTTTAATATTTTCATATGTGATGTCTTCTGGATCTCCCATACCTCTGGTAATTTTTAATTCAGCTTTTACTTCTTTTGTTACACCTGTATCTGAACTAGGGTCTAAGGTGAAAACAATTGGAGAGCTTGTTGCTGGTTCAAAAATAGGAGATTCATTTAAGAATACTTGAGCTCCGTTACTATTTGAAGCTCCGTCCATTGCTACTATATAAGTTTTACGTGTTGCATCATTTGCTCTCTGTGTATTTCTTAGTGTAAGCTCATATTCAATAATAGCATCTGCTCCTACACCATATTTTACAGCATTGTCTACAGAAATTTCCACTCCCTCTCTAGGCACTGTACCTGCTTCAAAAGGACAGCTACTTCTTCCTCCAACAGTATAAAAATAAGGAGTACCATAAGTTTTATCTCTACCTATTCTTACAGTAAATTGATCTCCTGCAGAATTATCCGACAACGTAAAACTATCTGTTCTTGAATTTTCACTAGTTGTATTATCGCTAGCTTCAGTAGTTCCTAATACTTCTACATTAACATCAAAATTAAACAATACTCCAAAGATGGTATTACTTGTTGATCCACCTCCACTTAATCCTCCAGTAGTTCCTCCAGAGTTTTGAGTACTTGAGCTTACAGTTCCACTTATATTGTAAGTAATCGAATTACCTCCTCCACTGAAAGATAATTGAGTAGGTACACTAGTTATTGTTGCTCCTAAATTATCATTTACTTGTGATAATTCTGCAACTACTTCCGAATATGACTCTGTATTATTAGCCAAATATTCTTCTCTCTCTTCTTTATTTCTTCTCTGTACAATTTTTCTCCATTGTTGAATTTGGTGTACATAATTCCCTAATTCTTTATCAGTACTTTCTGAAGCTATATCTATATTAAATCCATCTATAGTTGCTTGTAAATCTAAGCTACTACGAGTATCTTTTACTTCCTGTGAAGTATTTTCTAGATTATCATATCTACTGATTAATAAACGTTGTAAATTTGGAATAACTACATCTTCTATATCTTGTCTACTGTATATAAAAGGGTTTAATTCATTCGTTGTTACAACTTTTTGATCGTTTCTTATAATAGGGTTACAGTTTTCTCCAACAATTAAGCTTCGTCCTGTACCAAAAGTTAATAATCTTGATACACCTACAAATACATCTGCATCTTGTCCTACAATATCTGTGCTTGTAGAAGTTTGAATAGTTTGGTCTAATGAAACACTAAACCCATTTTCTTCTGTATGTCTATACGTAGCATTTGCTGTAATAGTTCCTACAGTTTTTGAAGTAGATGATGCTACTGTTGTACTAACACCGCTTGCTACCCCAACTCCTAATGGTGCTGCAATTGCTAAGTTTACTGTTTCTGTATTAATATCTAATCCAGCAGAAATAGCTGTAGTAGTATTTACATCTAAACCTCCTCCAACAGATTTACTAAAAGAATAAGAAGTTCCTCTTGCTAATGTAGCAGAACTTGCGTCTCCTGGTGGGTCATATAATACAATTCCTACTTGCGGATCTGTTAATGTAAAATCTTCATTACCTCTTTGTGCTCCCGTTACATAAGCTAATCTAGTTAAACTAATATTACGACTATTATGAGCTAATGAAATAGCTAAGTTTCGTGTAAAGTCTCCTGAGAAATTTGGTTGTCCAATAGTTGTTAAGAATCCACTTTTACCATTAACTCCAGACTTACCATTAGCAGCTGCAACAATCATATCTCCAGATAAATCTACTACAGCGTCTTCTACTTTACATCTATCTCCATTATAATCTTCAAAAACATCTACTTCTATATATACTGCGCTACCTGTAGCTAAATTATAAATAGAATTACCATCTCCACAAGTTGCAGTTATTCTTTTACTTTCTAATTCTTCTCTAGTTTGTAAAGCTTGAAATTGCTCTTGTGTTATTGCAAAAATACTAACCTCTGCTTGTAAAGGATTTCTGTATGAAAAATCGTAACTTTTATTTCCATCTCTTAAATCAATAATAGCTGAGTTTACTCGATCGCTAGTTCCTACTCTTGTTAGTTCAACTCTATACTGACCTGGTAATAAATCGTGAATCGTAAATAAGTTATTTTCATCATTAAAATCACTTGGCGTAATCGCTTTTTTATACTCTGGAAAAGCTACATCTGTTCTTATAATCTGACCTTCCCAATTTCCTACATCATTATTACATGGTATTACAACATTTCCTACAAAAGTTCTTCTTGTTGTATTTTCAAAATTTATATCTGATGTTGCTTCTGTAAGATTAAATACATATTGCGTATTATTTTCTGGATCAATAAAACGTGCATTGTCACTATCTTGAGAAGCTATATAATCAAATTCAAATTTTCTAATATACTGAGAACTTGACTCATTATTAAAATAGGCTCCTTGCTTTAAATCTAAATAATTATTACTAACACCAGAATTTGTTGCTAAGTTTACTGCTTTTGATCCCAGTCTATGCTCAAAAGTATACGATAACTTCAAGTGATCTTCATCATTTTCAACTATATCTCCTGATCTAATACTTGATAATTTAGCTGGTGTATAATATGTATCTCTAAATTCTAAAATATCTACATTAGCTACTGAATAATTAGTTAAGGTTGCGTCGTCTACATAAGTAGCTCCAACATATACTTTATTATCTATTCCATTGCTTGTATATGCTGCATTTAAAGGAGCTTTATCTTCTACTTTTAAATAAATTACATCTGTATCTGCATCATATGTTATTGCAAAAAATGTATAGGTAGCTGATTCTTCTTCAATTCCTGTTGAGGCTAACTCAGAAGTTCCTGATAATAATACTAATCTGTTATTATTTCTTAATTCTAATCGTAAATCTCCCCAGTGTAATACAGTTTGATTTTCAGGTTTTTCTACTTGGTTTCCATTTCCTACTTCAGGTAAAAAAATATCTGGTTTTATAAAACCAGACCAAGTAAATCCTTGACCAGCTGTAGCAACTACAGGTCTTGATGATACTGCATATCCTTTATCTTCTTTTTTAAAGTCTAAACTTACACGATCTACCGCTAAATTAGCTCTATCGAAATTAGGTTGTCCTACAGAAACAGTTACTCTACCTGGAGATTGTGATATGTTATAAATACCTTCATTATCTGTGCCAGCACTTGAGTTTGGATCTGAGCTAGTAACTTCTGTACCGTTTACTTTTATACTTGTATTTTGAATGGTTGGGAATGTCTCTCCGTTTAATAACTTATAAAGAATCTTTCCTGATATTTGATATTGTGAAACATTAGAAAACTCTATAAGTCTAGGATCTCTTGGGTTTAATGCTCTATCTATATTTCTAACATCAAAAGTTGGTGAAAATCTATTATTTGGTTTCGACGGTCTTACTTCGTAGGCTAAAAAATTATCTGAACTATCTACACTTTGACGTCCTGTATTTAAACTATTAAATCTAAAGCGTCCAATCTCATTTGAATATACAGCATATTCTAGTGGTACATTACTAGTAGTAGTTACTCCTTCTCTTTCTTCTGTTACTACCTGATAAGGTGGATTTACAGTTTGTAATGCTTGTATTGTAGTACCTCTGAACTTTCCTATACTATTTGCTGCTTGGTTATAAATATTAAATGGATCATTCATATCTAGGCGATAGTAAGCTAATAAGTTTGCTTCATTATTATCTCCTAAAATATATTGCCAATAGTTATTAATTTGAGTAGCTGTTCTCTTAACACTCCAAATACGAATTTCATCTAATTCATATGTACTTTCAGCATTTGCATTAAAAGAAAATTTTGACGCTCTATTTAAACCAACAACAAACGGACTACTAGTTGTATGATTAGCTGCTATAGGCTGCTCTCTATTTGTTGGTTGACTTACTCCTCCATCTATATATAATTCTCCTCCAGTAGGACTAAATGTAAATGCAAAATGATGCCATTCATTATCAAGATCTATATCTTTTGACAAATACGTTACCGTACCATTTCCACTTAAATTTTTAGATATTAATTCTACTCTTGAGTTATTTATACGGATTTCACCTTCACTTAATTTAAATACAGTATTAGTTCCTGTTCTCACTGTTGGTGTACGATACCAAAACTCAATAGTTCCTGTTCCTCCTGCTTCTCTGAATAAACTTATATCGTTAATATTTATTGGTCTGCTTCCATTAGAAAATCTAAGTGCATTACCAGGAATATTTCCTTCAGCAACTTTTGCTCTTAGTAACGCATTTTGTGTAGCAATACCTGTACTAGTTTCTAATGTTCCTTCTACAGCTCCGTTTGCAAATACAAAACCATTGTCTTCACCTGGTTCACTATCTTCAAGCCTATTATTATCTGCTCCAATAGCTGTAACTGTGTACCTATAAATTTCATTCGGAAGTACTCCGTTTACATCCTCATAATTTATATACTGCGAAATCGCTTGTAAAGTTGGCGGTGTATAATCAATATTTTGAGGATCACTTTCCGGATCTGCTAAATTTCTTCTTTGAATTTGATATTTCTCAGCACCTGCAATATGTGGCCAACGTAACTGTATCCCTTTACTACTACTAGAAGGAATTCCACCGTAAGACGCACTTAATATAATATCTTTTAAACTATAAATTGGATGATCAGTATCTGTACGTAATTGAGCCAATGTAGCTGTTGGACTTAATATACTACCTATACTACTTGTTACTCTTGAATATGAAGTTTCTTCATTATAATTATTTTCTAATAAATTTAACCATAATAAATTATTAACAGATGTACCTGCAATATGGTTTTCGTCTGAAGTATTTTTAACATATGCAGTTACTAACCCCTCAGACATTAAATCTCCTTGATTTGTTGAGTCTGGATTTGAATATGTTAACAATCGTTCTCTTGCAATTGTTTCTCTATCACGAACTTGATTCCATGCTCTATATTCTGCAACGCTTAATTGTACATTAGTTGCTGCAATATACATTCTTTCCAAGTTGAAGTTTTCTGGATAAACTAAAGAAGTTACTCTAGTACCGTCTATAAATAAAGTAAGTAATGATTGTGATGGTACACTTTTATTTATATCTATAGTTATAGCTATATGATACCATTTATCTGATGTATAATCTTCTACTACTTCATTTAAAGCTATTGTTTGGCTATTAGTACCTACCTTAAGCATTAATTGATCTCCATTACCTGCAAGCGTAAACTCTTTATTTCCTGGAGTTAAGTTTGAGAACTCCCATTCATTTCGAGTACTATTCATTCCAGGCATTTCGTTAATCATTCCTTTACTTACCCAAAATTCA
>NZ_CAZEFZ010000063.1:91875-123079 GCF_964511145.1 Tenacibaculum amylolyticum | reverse complement strand
TAGTGGCTGCTCCATCAACTCCTGCCGTTATTAATTGACTGGTGACATCATTTTTCGTGTCAAAGTGCGTTGTATATCCATTATCTCCTCTAAGCACTAATACAGGAGGTCTCTCTACACTTCCTTGTCCAAACATACATATCGTCTGTATCAGAAGTAATAGAAGAGTTATATTATTTTTAAATTTCATTTCTTATTTTTCTAAAAAAGGGTTAAAAAACATTTGGTGTACTTTCCATCTTAAATAAATGACTGCTATGAAAATGTACTGGTGGATCTGACAATGCATTATTCAATAATGGTCTGTAAGACAATCCATTTGCATTTCGAAAAGCAGAAAAAGTAACATTTGCATTTGACTCTTGTGGGTAAGCCAATCCAAAACCAGTTCCATTTGACGATTTGAAAGCAATTGTTTCTCCATCATTACTCCCTACAATTACAGTCCATTTGTAATCATTATCATTATCTCCATCGGTTCTTTTACTAAAACTTACTGGTGCAAAATCCCCCGTTCCTGCTTTCAAAAAATATTCTGGTGATTTAGCTGATATTATATATACTTCTCCATTATTACCAACCGGTTGTAGTATAAACGACTCTAAATAGCCATATGATTTATTATACTCTTCAGATGAAATTTGTTTTGTTTCGAGTGCATTTGTTCTAAGATTATGGAATAATACGTGTTTCACTCCATTAATCTCATTCTTAGTAATGAACCTGAATAGTTTCGTGTTTTGTGCTTGAATACTAAAACTACTGAATAGCATTAAAGCAATTATGTATAATATCTTGTTCATTGAAATAGTTTTAGTTTTTATTTTCAAGAGCATTCATTCTTTTTAATAATTCTTGAATTTGCTCTTCTTGCTTTTTTATTTTCTTTTCTTGTTGAATAGTATATAGTGTTAACTCTTCTACTTTCTCAACTAATAATGTGTTTATTTGCCCTACATTCATTCCTTCTTTTACCACTTCTGTTTCTGTAGGAACATTAGGTAAATGTTTGTTTTTTTGAATAAATGCGTCTACTTCTTCTAAAGGCATTAATTTATAATCATTCGCAAATACATAGTCTGGAAATGTGCTAACATTTAAACGGATTTCGTTAGTTCTAACTACACCATCTTGTATTGTTGTTTTTACCTCATTTGCACTGTTTAAAAACTCTACTCTGTCATTTGCTTCCGTTGAATTCCCTCCTTTTAATTGTAATGCATCATCAGACGCTATAAGTCCACCTTTCTCATTATTACTGGTATGGTGTAAATACATGTTTCCTCTAAAAAAATGGATCATTTCCTCACTTCTATTGTTGTTAAAAACAATTTTATCGTATGGATGTCCAGCTCTACGAGCATCTGGTTGTAGTACTAATGCTTCTTTAGCTATGAATTTTCCATCATCAACACGGATATTTCCATTAAGTACATGAATTTTTTCTGCGGGACTTCCAATTCCAACTCCAATTCTATTATTTACATATAATCGTCCACTCATTCCTAAATTACCACTCAATTCTAAACTCGATCTCATATTTACAAGGCGTTGAAAAGAAACTGGTTGTTCAAAATTAGCTGACGTTTGAAAACCAATTCCTGTATCATGAAAATAAGCAACAGCTCTATTTCTAGTATAGAAACGAATTGGCTCCCCTCCAGTTCCAGGTATTTGCGAACTATCTGTATCTGCACTTATAGTAATAGCTCTTACTGTTCCTATAACATGCCCTTGATTTTGAGCTTGCACTTGGTTTCCTCCTATTAAACCTAATGCCAGTAAAATGGCTACTCTAATTGTTTTATTTTTCATTATTTACATTAATTTTAGTTATACATTTATTTATAAATTCTAGTTATATCTTCTATTCTTCCTAGAAATAATTCTTTTAACATTAAGACATAAGTATCCTATCTAGCCTAAATACTAGACTAGTTATTTTGATTAAAAAATTGTGTTTGAGATGTTTTAGAAAGGACTAAGTAATACTGATTAACAACCGTTTATACTTAGCTCTAAAACAATTAATGTAGAACCTTATATCTAGAGTTTATTTCATTTATTCCGTAAGACGTTTATTAGACTTTTTTAGAATTTCTAATTCTTTACGTTGTGTATCTAGTTCCTTTTTTAATTGGATAATGTATAAGGTTAGTTCTTCTACTTTTTCTACTAAAACAGTGTTCACTTCCCCTACATTCATACCTTCTTTTACAACCTTAGCTTCTGAAGGCATGTTAGGTAAATGCTTATGTTTCTGAATAAAAACATCTACTTCTTCTAAAGGCATTAATTTATAATCATTTGCAAATACATAATCTGGAAACGTGCTAACATTTAAACGAATTTGGTTTAAACTTAAAGTTCCATTATCTAAACGAGCTTGTTCATTTCCATCTCCGTTCTCAAAAGAGATTGTACTTCCTTGAATATTTAACTGACCCTCTGCTTTTAATTTCTGGTTAGCTTTTAATGTAAATACGCCATCTTGTAATTTTGCCATTTCTACATTGGTACTATTTTTAAAAGAAATAAAATCATCTCCATTACGATCTACATCAGGATGTAAAACTATTGGTCCATAACTTTGATATTGACCACCATCTACACGAATATTATTATTCTTCACATGGATAGCTGAACCTTCTGGATTTACCCCGATACCAATGCTACTGGCTCTTATTCTACCATTGAAAAAAGTTTCAGCATTGAAATGCGCATTTTTATTGAATCTAGCAATATTTTGTAAAATAGTTTCTCCATCAAAATAAGTTTTAGTTAAAAAAACATTTTGCCCTGGAAAAAAATAAGCTAGTTGTTGATTTCTTACATAAAACTGTATTCCTTCACCTCCAGAACTATCTGTATCGGCACTAATACGATAAGCTCTTTGTGTACTCTCTACATGCTGTGCTTGTACTTGATGTAGTCCTAGAAATCCTAGGGCCATTAACATGGCGACTTTGATTGTCTTATTCTTCATTTTTATACTAATTTGATTAAATATTTGTTCTTAAATTTGGTTATACATCTAACAAGAAATCTTTTAAAATTGGGTTGTAGAATCCCTGTCCAACCTGTATAAAAGGTTAGTTTTTTTGATTTAAAAATTTGTGTTTGAAAAATTTTAGATGCTTAGTAAACTATTTTATCACATAACTTAATTCCTTTTTAGAGTGCCTTGTAACTAATAATTTACCATGTGCTTATATTTTGTTTATACCATTTAGTCTTTTATTCCCTATTGTTGACTTTTCTATTTCTTTTCTCTGTTTATACATTTCTTTTTATTTCAAGTATTATTTGTATTGTTTAATTGTATTTCGAAAGTAGCCGTTAGTAAACTCATTTCATTATTTTTTCAACTAAACACCTTAAAAAATCAATGAATTACTTATTCTAATTTTACTTTAATTTTAAATTAAGATGTAGCTCTCCCTTTCCATACTATTACATAGTATAGTTCTATTTTCTATATCAAATAATT
The DNA here is from genome assembly GCF_964511145.1 of Tenacibaculum amylolyticum. Classification (NCBI taxonomy): domain Bacteria; kingdom Pseudomonadati; phylum Bacteroidota; class Flavobacteriia; order Flavobacteriales; family Flavobacteriaceae; genus Tenacibaculum; species Tenacibaculum amylolyticum. The sequence goes on along the minus strand of NZ_CAZEFZ010000063.1, from coordinate 119,589 downwards.
AGGATTTTTACTGAGAGTAGATTTGTTTCATTGTTTCGGGGTTTTTTTATCTTATTTTACACACTCTTCTATTTAAAAATAGATTTCTTAATTACATATGAATTATTCATTTCTTCAGAAAATATTGCAACTACTTTTTATTCATTAATAGGCTTCGTATTTCTTTCTTAAAGTTTTTAAATAATTCATCTAATTCGTTTTAATTTTATCTTAATGGTTGTAATTCAGTAGATATAACAGTTATCTTTCATATTACCCTACCTTTAATTTTATTTTTTTATTCTAATTTTTAAATTTTATATTTTTCTAGATTTAAATCTAGAATAAAAGACACTAAATACTACTTCAAACACACTTTATATACTACTTATATCTTTTTTAAAAACTAGAATTCTTTTTTATAAATTGTATACTTCTTACAAATAAACGTTAATTTAAAATTTATTTCTTGTGACTTTTAGCACATCGTAAATTATACTTTATCGTTTTCTTAGACGTCACAAAACACACAACTTACAGAGCTTGTTAAATTTTCTTAATTTTTTCTTAAAAAAACGACATAATCATCTCATTTTAAAACTAAAAAAAAGTTGTAGTTTTTTTTCAAAACCTAGGATTTAAACTCTATTTTACAACTATAAAATACTATTAAGCTACATTACTTTATTAGTTATTTTCAAACTTATTTTAACACATTACTTACTATGTGTAAGCAAATTATAAATTAAAACTGTGGCAAACCTACTATGAACAAACTATAAATCAAGCTTTTAAATATACTACAAAACCACTACAATCATTACATATTAGTACTACATAAACTAAAAACCACAAGAATAGTTACATAAGTTTTAATAATAGTCTATTACTTTTTAGGCCTTTTTAAAGAGTTTTAATACATTTATCCGAAATCAGCTATTATGAAGTATTCGATTGATAAAATGAAATGTTTAGATATGTATGTCAATTCTTTGAGTGATGATGAATATCTAAAACTGAAAGATCGTATACATACTTCTGATGAGAATATTGTGAATTTAGTAAGTCTAGATCTTCATTTACAAAATTTTAATGCTTTACTACAAAATGCTACTATACAAAATGATTTATTTAGCTTAAATACGTTTGCTAAAAAGCTACGTTGGAAGAATAATATTGAAAAAATTCTTACCAACAACTCTTTTGAAGCATTAGTTTTAACAGATATTAATCGTACTATATTATGGGTTAATGATGGTTTTGCTACTATGACTGGATTCTCTAAAAAAGATGCTATACACAATACTCCTAGTTTTTTACAAGGTAGCTCAACTTCAAAAGTCACTAGAGCACGTATTCGAGAAAAATTAAAAATGAATCAACCTTTTAAGGAGGTTATTGTAAACCATAGAAAAGATAATACTACATACAAATGTGAGTTGCATATTTTTCCATTATACAATGAAGAAACAACACACTTCTTAGCTTTAGAGAGAAGAATTGCTTAAATCAACTTTTGTTTATTTTAATATTTTTAAAAAAAGTATATAACTCTTTACCTTCCACTACTAATCTTGCTTATAATTCCTTTTCTAAGTTCGTTTTATATTTATAGATTGAAACGTATAATAAAGGCTTTTTTACAATTGCTAAAATTATCAGAAAATTCAGTTTAAACACTATTCTGTGTAAAAACCATTAAAAAGAAAATAAATATATTCTTTACATTTACGAGGATCAAATTAATTATAATGAAATACAAATTATTATTCTTTTTTCTTACGGTTACTTCCATTCTTTTCGCTCAGAAAATTAAATCTCCGCAAGAATTTTTAGGTTATAAAATAGGAGAACGCTTTACACCACATCATAAAGTTGTAGACTACTTTACTTATGTTAGCGGACAATTAAATAATGTTATCCTAGAAAAATACGGAGAAACTAATGAACATCGTCCTTTGTATGTTGCCTTTGTTTCTTCTCAAAAAAACATAGATAACTTAGAACAAATTAGACAAAACAATTTATCTCAAGCAGGAATATCTAAAAACTCTAAAAACAGTAATGATATTGCCATTGTATGGTTGAGTTATAATGTGCATGGTAATGAAGCTTCTAGTACCGAAGCTGCTATGCAAACTTTATATGAACTAGTTACTGATAAAAAAAGTTATTTAGATAACACATTAGTTATTATAGATCCAGCTGTTAATCCAGATGGTAGAGATCGTTATGTGAATTGGTTTAATCAAGTAAGTAGCTCACCATATAACACCAACCAAGAAGCTAAAGAACATAGAGATCCGTGGCCAACAGGAAGACCTAATCATTATTTATTTGATTTGAATAGAGATTGGGCTTGGGCTACTCAAGTTGAAACGCAACAACGCTTAAAAGTTTATAATAAATGGCTTCCTCATATTCATGTAGATTTCCATGAACAATACATAAATAATCCTTATTATTTTGCTCCAGCTGCTGAGCCTTTCCATGAAATTGTATCGGATTGGCAACGTGATTTTCAAACTCAAATAGGGAAAAATCATGCAAAACATTTCGATCGTAATAATTGGCTGTATTTCACCAAAGAAAGCTTTGACTTATTATATCCTAGTTACGGAGATACCTACCCTACTTTTATGGGAGCTATTGGTATGACATACGAACAAGCTGGACATGGAATGGCAGGTCTTGGAATTGATACTGATCATGGTTATGAGCTTACTTTGGTAGACCGTGTAAAACATCATAAAACAACTGGACTTTCTACAGTAGAAATGGCATCAAAAAATGCTGCAAAATTAAATAGTGAGTTTAAAAAATTCTTTGATAATAAAAATCTTGCGTATAAAAGTTATGTATTGAAAAATACAAATGCTGACAAAATGAATCGTCTAACTGAATTATTAGACAAGCATGAAATTACCTATGATTACGCTAAACCAGGAAAAGTTTCAGGGTACAATTATATAACGTCTAAAAAAGGAAGTTTACAAGCTACTGCTAAAGATTTAGTTATACATACAGATCAGCCTAAAGGAAAAATGGTAAAAGCTTTATTTGAGCCTAGTACAAAACTATCAGATTCTTTAACGTACGATATTACAGCTTGGGCTTTACCTTATGCTCATGGCTTACAAGCTATTGCTTCAACAAAGAAAGTTCCTTCAGTAAAAGCAACAAAAACTCAGCAAAAAAAGAACTCGGCTGCTCCTTCTTCTTATGCTTATGTAACTAAATGGAATAGTTTAGAAGATGCTGCATTTTTAGGTGAGTTATTAAGTAATAATATTAGAGTTCGATTTTCTGAAAAACCGTTTAGTGTTGGTGGAAAATCTTACAAAAGAGGTAGTTTAATTATTTTAAGACATGATAATAACACTTCTAAAAACTTCGATACTAAGCTGGTTTCAATTGCTAACAAGAATAACAGAGAAATTACTCCTGTAAATACTGGATTTGTGAGTTCTGGTGTTGATTTTGGCTCTGCTAGTGTAAAACCTATAAATAAACAGAAAGTTGCTGTATTATCTGGTAAAGGTACTTCTTCTCTAAGTTTTGGAGAGATTTGGCATTTTTTCGAACAACAAATTAAATATCCTTTAACTGTATTAGATACGGAACGTTTTAACCAAATAAACTTGTCTAACTACGACGTATTAATTATTCCGAATGGATATTATGGAAGTATTTTAAACAAAGCTGGTTTAGATAAATTAAAGAAATGGGTTAGTAGTGGAGGAACTATTATTGCCATTGGTAATGCTTTAAAAAGTTTTGCTAATAAAAAACAGTTTGCTTTAAAAACTAAGAAAGCAGACACTACAAAAGTTAAGAAGAAAAAAGCAAACTTAACTCCATATGCAAACTTAGAAAGAGAGAACACGAATAATTTAATAACGGGAGCTATTTTTAAAAGTAAAGTAGATGCTACACATCCGTTAGCTTTTGGTTATGATGATGCATATTTTTCTTTAAAACTAGGAAATACAAGTTATGATTATCTTAAAAATGGTGGTAACGTAGCTTATTTCACTAAAGATGCTAAAAATATTTCTGGTTTTGCCGGAAAAAAAGCATTAAAGAAAATTCCAGAATCTTTGTTATTTGGAGAAGAAAAAATTGGAAGAGGAAGTATTATTTATATGGTTGACAATCCTCTATTCCGAGCTTTTTGGGAAAATGGAAAATTATTTTTTGCTAATGCTGTTTTCTTAAGAAACTCTTCAGTAATTAAAAAGTAAACAAAACTATACACACATAAAAACCTGCTTTAAGCAGGTTTTTTTTATTATTTTATATTAGATATTTCTTTCAATTCTAATTCTCTTTTAATCCTTTTATGAATAACCAAAACGGTAAAAACAATTGAATTAACCCCATAGGCAGTAATAGATTCATACTAATACTATTTCCAAAAATTGATGATAACATTTCTATAAACATTAATGTAGTTGCTATCATTCCTACAGTCGAAATTATTCTTGGTACTAGTTTCGTAAAGTATAAGTTGTAATAGAATACAAAGACTGGTACACTAGAAGTTAGTAATGATACATAATGCGTCCACCAATGTTTTTTATATAATATTGTCTTAAGAACATTTAAAGATTCTGAACTGTCAATATTATTTCCAGAAACTTGTATACTAAATTCTAACAATGAAAAAATACTTCCGTTATCAATTACTATCGCTATAAAATTTAAAAATGTAAATGAAAAATATAGCATGGCTAAATTATAGCTGTACTTCTTAAAAGTTGGCAGCAGCAATACAGCTATACTAATCGATATAATCCCACTTAGCATATTTAATAATACAGAACTAATAATTTGATTTCTATTAGCTGCTATTTCATTTATAAAATCATCTGAAAATAATGGTGCTTGTAAAAATTGATAAGTAGCTACACCTGCTATAAAAATAAATAGGAAAAGTATACCAACTACTCTTCCTATTCTTTTATTTGTATTCATAGTTTCGTCTTTTGGTTAATTAACCTGAAGACGATATAAAAACTAACTTGTTACATACAATACAAGTTTAATAACGCTATTAATTCTTTTTCCTCTGATTCAAAGGAACTGGTTTTTCTTGTTTTACAGTAGGAGTTCCGTATAAGTCAAAATCACCCGCATCGTAAATTTCTACATCTATAAATTCTCCTAGTTTGATATAATGTTCTCTTGCATCTACAATCACGTCATTATCTACATCTGGTGAATCAAACTCTGTTCTGCCATAGTAATATTCTCCATCTTTTCTATCGAATAAGCAACGGAAAGTTTTTCCTATTTTCTCTTGATTTAATTCCCAAGAAATCTGGCTTTGCACTTCCATAATTTCATTTACACGTCTAAACTTCACATCGGCAGGAACATCATCTTCTAAAACATAAGCTCCTGTATTTTCCTCGTGTGAATATTCAAAAGCTCCTAAACGTTCAAAACGCATTTCTTCTACCCAATCTTTCAACTCTTGAAATTGCTCCTCTGTTTCTCCTGGATACCCTACAATTAATGTTGTACGGATTGCCATATTAGGCACATACTCTCTAAATTTCTTAATTAGAGCAGTCGTTTTTTCATGCGTAGTTCCACGCTTCATCGACTTCAGAATCTCTGTATTGATATGCTGCAACGGAATATCTAAATAATTACAAACCTTGGGTTCGTTCTTCATTACTTCTAACACATCCATTGGAAATCCTGAAGGAAATGCATAATGTAAGCGAATCCATTCAATTCCTTCAACTTTTACTAATGCCAATAATAAATCTGCTAAAGCTCTCTTTTTATACAGATCTAATCCGTAATAGGTTAAATCTTGAGCGATTAACATGATTTCTTTAATTCCATTAGCTGCTAATTTTTCAGCTTCTATCACCAATTCTTCTATAGGAGTCGATTTATGTTTTCCTCTCATTAATGGAATTGCGCAAAATGAACAGGGACGATCGCAACCTTCCGCTATTTTTAAATAAGCATAGTGCTTTGGCGTAGTTGTTAAACGCTCTCCTATAAGTTCATGCTTATAATCTGCTTCTAATACTTTTAATAAGGCTGGTAAATCGTGCGTACCAAAATATTGGTCTACGTTGGTAATTTCTTGCTCTAAATCTGGCTTGTAACGCTCACTTAAACATCCTGATACAAATACTTTATCAACTTCTCCTCGTTCTTTCTTTTGAGCATAGTGTAAAATGGTATCTACACTTTCTTCTTTAGCTTTTCCTATAAATCCACAAGTATTTATTACCACAATATTACCATCGTCTTCTGGATCTTCATGTACCACATTTTTTCCATTGGCTTTTAATTGCCCCATCAAGACCTCACTATCATAAACGTTTTTAGAACATCCTAAAGTAACTACGTTAATTTTATTTTGTTTTGTAGATTTTGTACGCATTCCTTAAAAAAATTGAGTATGCAAAGATACGTTTTAATTATACCTACTGATATATTTTTAATTATAAAAAATTAAGTATCATTGCTAACATAAAAAGCAATCTAAATCAATGTTTATTAGTTTATAAATCTGAGCTTCAATTTAGTTCGTTGTTTCAAATAACATCAGATTTTGCTAATAATATCCATCATAAAACCATACAAAAATAAATGAGCACATTAAATCCTTCTCTTAAGTTACATACGTTTGTAGGTGTGTTTTTGAGTCTTTGGGTTTTTATATTTACCTATTATATTAAACCTTTTGATGGTGCTGCTTTTGACGATGATTTATGGTGGTTGTTTTTAAGCATAGGGTTTGCATTGATAATCTTTATGTGTTATTTTTTTATTGCAATGGTACAAAACTCTTTTTATGAGCGGTTTTCTATATGGAACACTGCGCTTGAAATAATAACTATTGTACTTTTTCTTGTCGTTACTTTTTACACAACTTATCTATATTATAAAAGTCCTTTTCTAAATGGGATCAATAATTTTACAGAGTATTTTTATACTTATTTAAAGTCTTCTATTATATTTTTACCTGTTCTCATTTTTGCTAGAATATACACAGTTAGAAAACTTCCTGAACAACCAACGATTGTAAAAGTTCCAGTTGCTACTAAAGAAAAAATATTAACTTTTAAAGGCGATTATAAGCTTGATGTTTTAAAAGTTAAGGAATCTGATTTGATTTGCGCTTCAAAATCTCAGAATTATGTTGAGTTATTTTATATCGAAAACGATGCTTTAAAATCAAAATTGATACGATCTTCTTTGAAACAAATTGAATCTGATTTTCATTTTTTAGTTAGAGTGCATCGTTCGCATTTAATAAATCCTACACATTTTAAGTCTTGGAAAAATAGCAAGACACTTTTACTTACTCATATTGAAATTCCTGTATCGAAAAATTATAAAGACCATATTTCTTTGCTATAATTTCGCACCTAAAAAGATACATTTTAAACCTATCTACTGTATTTACTGAGCTTTCAGTTGATTTCTAAATACTTTTAACAACGAAGACAGGAGCTTTTTCTGCTATGATAAAAGGAAATAAATGAAGTTGTCTTTCTCTTTTTGTTATGCATCATAACACATTTTCTTATACATCGAACTTAATACACTAAAATCTATATTCATGAAAACAATGCTATTTGTTATTACTTTTTTTATTTCTACATGCATGTATACTCAAAACGATTCAAAAATTTCTCCGGAAACAATAGATAAGATTACAAAATTCGTTGAGAGTAAAAGGGATTATTACAATTCTCCTAGTATTGCTGTTGCTATTACAGATCAAGATAGTACTGTGTATCTAAAACATTTTGGAAATGCTAAAAAAGGAGATCAATATTTAATTGGTTCTAATTCCAAATCTTTTACAGCATTATTAACACTATTATTACAACAAAAAGGCCTCTTAAACATTAAAGATCCTGTACGCAAATACCTTACATGGTTTGCCTACCATAATCCTGCAATTTCAGATCGAATTACTTTAGAAGATTTACTACAACACACTTCTGGAATTCCTACAGAAATAGGTCGAATGTTTAAAGGTAATAATCCTGATTTTGATTATATAAATTATTATAAAACAACTCTTAAAAAGCTTGAAGTCCCTACTGTACCCAAACAACGATTTATATATTCTAATGCTAATTATAGACTGTTAGGCTTTGTTATTGAAACTGTAACTGGTAAAACCTACGAGCAATGTTTAGCAGAATATATTACTATTCCCATGGATTTAACTAACACTACAGCTAGTATAGGCCCTAATTTAATAGATAGTTATCAGTATTTTTTATATAATCCTATATTAAAATTTAACGGTAGTTTTCATCGTCAAGAAATTCCTTCTGGTTCTATTTCAAGTACTGCAAGTGATATGACAAAATACTTGCGAAATCTTATGAATAGCTACAACCATAATCCGAACACTATTTTACAAGATACAATTACGCAACAATTGTTTACTCCTAGTCATAATGCTAGGTATGCATTAGGATGGTCTGTTGTTAAAGAGCCTGTAATATTTTACCATAGTGGCACTAACGAAAGTTTTGAATCTAGCATGTATATTCTTCCTTCTATTCAAAAATCTATTATAGTTATGATTAATTCTAACCAAGCTCCTTATACAGAAGTTATTAATGGCATTTATGGAATTTTATTAGGCAAAAATATGAATGGTCCTTCTTCATTTCCTTTCTATAGAGCGTTACCATTAGTTGTTTTTGCTCTTTTAATTAGTATCTTTTTCTTAGTTATAAAATGGCGAACGTTAGGTTTCACAGTACAATTCACAAAGAAAATACTTCCTAATATCCTATTAATTTTAGGTATGTGTATTGCTATTGCTTTTATAATTATTTTTCCAAGATTGAATGGTGTTAGTTTAACAACTGCAATTGCTTTTGATCCTGCTAGTGGTTATAGTATAGTTTCCATAAGTTTATTCTTATTCCTAATTTCTTGGATCGGATATTTTATAAAAACGAAATTAATTTATATTAAAAAGTTTAGTACTAGAAGTGAGTAAGGTTGCTTGGCTTTATTGGTATTCCTATACAAAAAAGTAGCATACAGAAATTAGTTTTCCTTTATGCTACTTTCCTTTATTTCATTAAAAAAACAGCTACCATTGAAGACTTTTATAACTCATTATTTTAAATAGACTTTATAAAATTAATAAAATAACGAACTCTTTTCTTTTCCTTGATGAAAAGAAACAAAAATCAAGACTTCGAATCAAAATCTAAGAAAACACTACGGAATCTTCCATTGATAAAAAGAACTCGCTAACGCTCAAACAGCTTTTTATCTTTCAGCCAACACTGCTTCCTTGATTTTCAAAATTTTGATTCAGAGGTCGTTTTTTTCAGCATACTATCACTTCGACTATCTATCTCTAGAATAATTTATAATTAGATATATCAAACTTTCTCCCAAAATAAAACTAATCCAAAGCTTCAAACTGACAGTTTTTGATTAACATACATTACAAATTCTCTATTCGTATCCTTTAGGTAATTTTCTAACTTTCATTAGATTTTCATATGCTAAACCTAAAGACAATAATTCAAATTCCGACTTTGGCTTACCTATAAATGTTAAGTTAATAGGTTCTCCAGAATCTTTATACCCCATCGGTACAGTAAGATTTGGATATTCTGCTACAGCTGAATATGCTGAATGATAATTATTAATTGATAATATTGCGTCTAGATTTTCTGTTTTAAAAGCGTTGAAATAGTTAATCCCTTCATTTTTAAGACGTTCTTTAACTACTTCTAATTCGGCTAAACTAGTACTATCTTTTTCTATACCTATAAATAATCCTTGTCCGTATGGTGCTCTTTTTAAACTATCTTGCTCATTAAATACGATTACATCTGCTACTGAATTTACATCAACACTTTTACCTTGTAAGTATTTTGGCAAATCATATTTCATATCTATATTCAGCAACGTTAAAAAACCTTGTAAATTAGTTTGTTCTGGTGCTAGTTCTACGATTTCTGCTCCTGTTGTTTTTATTTTTTCAACTGCATTTTTATAGATTGAATCGTTTAGTAAAGCTGTAAAAACACCAAACTTTTTTCCTTTTAATTCTGTAGCTGCAATATTTGCATCTATTTTTTCTAAGTCAAAAGATTTTTCATCAGATGTATCTTTTCCTAATAATGCTTTTAACAAGATATAATTATCAATAACGCTTTTCGTCATAGGTCCAGGTGTATCTAATGTACTAGAAATTGGTACGATTCCTGAACGACTTAACAATCCAATTGTCGGTTTTAATCCTACAACTGAGTTTTGGCTTGATGGTGAGGTGATAGATCCAGCTGTTTCTGTTCCAATGGTTGCTACTGCATAATTTACAGCCGTAGCTACACCACTTCCTGAACTAGAACCTCCAGTTTCAAAGATTTTTCTTCCATAGGGGTTTAACGTTTGTCCTCCTATAGCACTATATCCTAACGGACAACCTTCGCAAAAATAATAAGCCCATTCACTCAAGTTTGCTTTTCCTAAAATTAATGCTCCGTTTTCTTTTAATTTTCTAACAATAAAAGCATCTTCTGTTCCATTATCTTTTAACGCTACTGCCCCAGCAGTTGTATTCATTTCTAGTGTATTGATATTATCTTTTAGCAAAATAGGCATTCCAAAAACTGACATTTCTCCTACTGGATTTTGTTCATGTTCCTTATCCTTTTGCCTTGCTTCTTTCAATACATTTGGATTTAAACTAATGATTGCATTTAAATATTTTGTAGAGTCGCTTTCATATTTTCGAATTCTATATAAATAAAAAAGAGTTAGCTTTTCGTAACTTAATTTCCCTTCTTTTACTGCATTTTGTATGGCAGGAATCGACTGTTCTAAGATTAAAGGTTTTAAATTTGTATATGTTTTCTCAGAGAATTTTGTTAGTTCTTTTTCAAAAGGTTTGAATACTTCGTTCATATTTAAAAACTTCGACTGAAGTAATTTAAATTTCATCCTTGGATTCTCATGTTCTTGTTGTGCTTTTACTTCCGAAGTCTCGTCATATTTTTTAAAATATTGCACAATGGCTGTTTCTTCTTTACAACCAATTAATATGAATAGTACTAAGCAATAGTAAATTGTTCTCATTGAAATAGTTTGTAGATTATATGATACTCAAAGATATAAATTATTAGATCAATATTTTTTGACATGCAGAATAGTGAAATACAACCTTATTGCTAAATAAAAAAAAGCTCCTTTTTCAAGGAGCTTTTAAATATTTTATCATTAAAGACTATTTAAAGAAACTGTCTACAAATTCATATTTATTAAATACTTGTAAATCGTCTATTCCTTCTCCTACTCCAATATATTTTACAGGTATTTGAAATTGATCTGAAATACCAATAACAACACCACCTTTTGCAGTTCCATCTAATTTTGTTACTGCCAATGAAGTTACTTCTGTGGCTTTAGTAAATTGTTTTGCTTGCTCAAAAGCATTTTGACCTGTAGAACCATCTAATACTAATAATACATCGTGTGGTGCATCTCCAACTACTTTTTGCATTACACGTTTAATCTTAGAAAGTTCATTCATTAGATTTACTTTGTTGTGTAATCTTCCTGCAGTATCAATAATAATTACATCTGCATCTTGGTTAACTCCAGATTGTAATGTATCAAAAGCAACTGATGCTGGGTCTGATCCCATTTCCTGACGCACAATAGGTACTTCTACTCTATCTGCCCATACTTGTAATTGATCTATTGCAGCAGCTCTAAAAGTATCTGCAGCTCCTAATACTACTTTTAAACCTTTTTTCTTAAACTGAGAAGCTAATTTACCAATGGTTGTTGTTTTTCCTACTCCATTTACTCCAACCACCATTAAAACGTATGGTTTTTTGTTTTCTGGAATCGTAAAATCTGTTTCGTCTCCAATATTAGTTTCAGATAATAAACCTGCGATTTCTTCTCTTAGAATTTGGTTTAATTCTTCTGTTCCTAAATATTTATCACGTGCAACACGCTCTTCAATTCTATCTATAATCTTTAAAGTAGTGTCTACTCCAACATCTGAAGATACTAAAACCTCTTCTAAATCATCTAATACATCATCATCTACTTTAGATTTACCTGCAACTGCTTTCGATAATTTTGAAAAGAAGCTTTCTTTAGATTTTTCTAGCCCTTTATCTAATGTTTCTTTCTTTTCTTTGGAGAATATTTTTTTAAAAAAACTCATAATTCGTAGTTAAAGTCTGTTCCGTTAGATGTTAAAAACTGTACCATATTAAAAATTACGGTCACATTGTCACGTAACTTTATTTAATGGAATCATAACGCTCAAAATTACAGTATTTTGGTGTATAAAAAAAGCTACTTCCATAATAATGAAAGTAGCTTTCCTTTAAACTGTATACAAGAATTACTTTTTAGCTAAAAAGTCGTTTACTTGTGTAGGATCCATAATAGCTTCAACAAAAGTATAAGCACCACTTTTTGGAGACTTTACCATTTTGATAGCTTTAGTTAATCTTTTAGAACCTGTTTGTAACGTTGCTACTGATTTCTTTGCCATGACCTACTTATTTTATTTCTTTATGAACTGTCATCTTCTTCAAGATTGGATTAAATTTCTTTAATTCCATTCTATCAGGAGTATTCTTTTTATTCTTAGTTGTTATATAACGAGAAGTTCCTGGTTGTCCAGAAGCCTTGTGTTCAGTACATTCTAATATAACTTGAACTCTGTTTCCTTTTTTTGCCATCTCTGTATTGCTTTATATAGGAGGTAATTATTTTGTTAAGAAACCTTTTTCTCTAGCTTCTTTAATTACAGCTGTAATTCCTTTCTTGTTAATATTTTTTAATGCAGAAGCAGATACTTTTAAAGTTACCCACTTATCCTCTTCTGGAATATAGAAACGCTTCGTCATTAGATTAGCGTTGAATTTTCTTTTAGTCCTGTTTAAAGCGTGAGATACATTGTTACCTACCATCGCTTTTTTTCCTGTTAATTCACAAACTCTAGACATCTTCTTGACAGTTTTTAGTGTTATTTCTAAACGAGGTGCAAATATACGCATTTTTAACAATATAAAACAAAATATATTACGTTAATTTTACATATTATTTTTCAATAGCAATTCTAACGCTTTATTTACTGTTTTATTTATTACTTTTTCTCGCGGCTGTCCAAAATTAAATTCATGCACTTCTACAGTTTCTTTTGAAGCTATTCCTATATACACTAAACCTACTTCTTTATCATTATGATCTTTCGTTGGCCCTGCATTTCCTGTAACTGCAATTGTATAGTCTGTCCCTAGTTTTTCTCTTGCATTTACAGCCATTGCACGAGCTACTTCTGCACTAACTACTGAATGTTCCTCTATTACAGAAGTAGGTATATCTAACAATTGCTGCTTTAAAGCTGCAGTATACACTATAAAACTTCCTTTATAATAAGCTGAAGAACCTGGTATTGACACCAAACTCGCTGCTATCTTCCCTCCTGTTAAACTTTCGGCAGTAGATAACGTTTTATTTTTGGCTTTTAACGCTTCTCCTAGTTGTTTCTCTATAGTTTCTCCATCATCATACCCTACAATAATATCTGAAACTAGGCTTGATAATTCTTCTATAGCTTTTTCTAAAGCTGTTTCTACTACTGTTAAATCATTTCCTTTTGCACTTAAACGCAACCTTACTTTTCCAAAAGATGGCAGATAAGCCAACTTTATAAATTCTGGTAAATTATTTTCAAAGTTTTCAATTCTACTCGCAATTACACTCTCTCCTTGCCCATATGTAAGAATCGTTTTATGTACTATATAAGGAAGCTCGAATTTTGCTTGTAATTTTGGCAGCACTTCATTAGTCATTAAGCCACGCATTTCATAAGGTACTCCTGGTAATGAAACAAAAACCGTATCGTTTTCATAAAACCACATTCCTGGCGCTGTTCCTAATTCATTTTTTAATAAAGTAGCTTTTGATGGTAATTGCGCTTGATATCTTTGCACATCGTTAAATGGATGATCATACTTTTTAAATAAGTTTTTAATATGCGCTATTACCTCAGGATATTCGGTTATTTCTGTATCATTAAAATATGTAGCAATTGTTTTTTTAGTGATATCATCTTTCGTTGGCCCTAAGCCTCCTGTAATGATTACAATATCAGCCCTACTTTCTGCTTCTTTTAATGCATTTAAAATATGTTGCTGTTCATCTTGAATAGAAGATATTTGATATACAGATACTCCTATTTTATTTAATTCTTTACCAATCCATTGTGAATTCGTATCTACAATTTGTCCTATTAGGATTTCATCTCCTATCGTTATAATTTCTGCGTTCAAGAAAAGTAATTTTGATATAAACGTGATCAAAGATATAAAGATTAACTATCAAAACACAACTCAATTCTCAAGCAATTATAGTCTACAACTCCAACAACGTTCACTTCTTTAAAAAGAGCTTTCACAACCTAATTAATTAGCGTTCGGTCAAAAAAACAATTATTGAGTATTCATTTCAAGTAATTTAGACAACAAAGACACTGTAGCTACTGTCTTATTATTAACCTTTAAAAACACAAAAAATGTCAACTACAACTTTATCAGAAAATTTAGTTCAAAATGAAGCCTTTATAGAAGGGTATGATTTTGCAAATGCTGCTGAATGGTGCTCACCATCATTCTTAAAATGTAAAATATGTATGGGAGCTTCTGCTACTCGAGGGAAAGTTACTTTAACTGCTTCTTTTAAAACACCTATAAAAAATTTTACTAAACGTTTTACTTTCGATAGCAACGTGAGTTTTACATGGCAACCTATTAGTAGATTTAAAGTTACCTTAAAGATCTCTAATCTTACTATTAATGATCATGAAGTTAGTTTTGATGTAAGCGCTAAAATCAGTGTAAAAGTTCCAGTGTTTGGCTGGAAGAGCAAAACGTTTAAACATCATTTTGATGTACCTGTATTTAATTTTGAACAAGACAAGGCTCTTGACAATATTGACGATGCAGCCTTCACTTATCTTTTAGCTAGTTATAACGAAAACTAAAATATTATGGTAAACTAAATAAGGTGTTTATAAACATCTTATTTAGTTACTTTATATGCTAATGGAAACTAGCATGAAAACTCTAATTCTATTTAAAAAGTTTTAGTCTTCTTCTCCAATCTTATCTATTAAGTTATCTATTTTGGGCATTTCCTTTTTCCATTTTTTTTCTAGATACATATACAATATATATACAGTAAGTAATCCAAAAGGAATTACTAGTAAGCTATAACTATTTTCGTTCCCCGATATACTTCCAGGTGAAAATATCTCAAACAACATTCCTAAAACAAACAATATAGATAACCCTCCTATATAATAAGATGCAATACCTAGTATGGCAAACCCCCATTTACTTTTTTCAAATTCATCTGCCAATTCATAAAACTTTTTCCCTATAAAGTATAATAATATTAATCCTAACATAATCTATTTTTATTCTTTTCCTATTTTTTTAATTGAAGCTTCTGCTTCTATATTTTTATGTTTCTTCCATTTCTTTTCTAAAAAATAATGAATAGTAATTGCTAAGAGCACTCCTATTAAAAAAGAAACAAATTCGTGTATATATCTATTTATAAAATGTAAATAGTCTATAAGTAACCAATACAATAAAAGGTACAAAGACATTCCTAATACAAAAGAAAATACTCCTAATAAAGAATATCCTAATTTAGACTTGCGATATTTTTTAGCTAAATTATAGAAGGTATTTCCTATGGTTAGCACAATAATAAGTATTAGAAAATAAATCATTTTTTACTTCACTTTTATTTCAAATGCTTTTTTTCCTTCAATAACTCCAGTTAACACATCATTTTCTACAACCTTCCCCACTCCTGCAGGTGTTCCTGTAAAAATAATATCGCCTTTTTTCAAGGTGAAATACTGAGACACATAACTCACCAATTCATCTATTTTCCATAACATCGCGTTCGTATTTCCATCTTGTACTACTTCTCCATTCTTATGTAATTGAAATGTTAGGTTTTCTAAATCAAATTCTTCTTTCGGATAAAATTCTCCAACCACAGCACTACCATCAAATGCTTTTGCTTTTTCCCATGGCAATCCTTTTTCCTTACATTTTGCTTGTACATCACGCGCTGTAAAATCTATTCCTAAACCAATAGTATCGTAATATTTATGAGCAAATTTTGTCGAAATATGCTTCCCCACTTTATTAATTTTTACCAACACTTCTACTTCATAATGTACATCTTTAGAAAATGGCGGTATAAAAAAAGGGTTTCTTTTAGGTAAAATTGCCGAATCTGGCTTTAAGAACACCACTGGACTTTCTGGTCTTTCATTAGCTAATTCTGCTATGTGCTTCGCATAATTGCGACCTATACATATAATTTTCATTGTCTAGTTATCAATTATCAGTTATCAGTTGATTAAGTTCTTCTTTTTATCTTCTTAGTATCAAATTAACCTTAGGCTTTTATTCATATAATAAAATACTGTTTATTAATAATTGGCAATTGTTAATTGTTTATTCTCCAGTTTCTGGAAATACAATAGCCCTATTGTCTGAAACAATAATTTGATGTTGCAAATGTGATTTAACAGCTTTGGCTAATACTAATCGTTCTACATCTGCTCCAATTCTTTTTAATGTTTTGGGTGTGCTTTCGTGCGTAATACGTTCTACATCTTGCTCTATAATCGGACCTTCATCTAAATCTACTGTAGCGTAATGCGCTGTAGCTCCAATTAACTTTACACCTCTTTCATAAGCTCTTTGGTAAGGATTTGCTCCTTGAAAAGCTGGTAAAAAAGAATGATGAATATTTATTATTCTCTCTGGATATTGATTAATAAATTCTTCAGATAAGATTTGCATGTAACGTGCCATTACTATTAAATCTACTTGATATTTTTTTAGTAATTCTATTACCTGAGTTTCTTGCTCTTTCTTAGTTTCTTTAGTTATGGGTAGATGATAAAAAGGAACATCAAACATGTCTGCAATAGACTTTAGTTTGGTGTGATTGCTAATTATCAAACTTATATTACAATCTAGATCTCCTTCGCGCTGTCTTTCTAACAAATCATATAAACAATGACTGGTATGTGATACCATTATTGCAACATTTTGTTGTTCACTTTCATAATGAGCAGACCAATTACAATTCAACGTTTTTGCAATTTTCTCAAACTTCGTTTCTAAAGTTTCTTTAGATATCGTAGTATCTGCAGCATCTAAACGAATACGCATATAATAACGATTGGCTGCTGCATTTACATATTGTTGACAACTTACAATATTGAATCCTTCTTCGTAAAAGAAGCTAGTAAATTTTGCTACTAATCCTTTTTGATCTGGGCATTTAATTAAAAAAGTTACTATTTGAGATTTCATATTGAGGAATTAGGAATTGTGAATTACAAATTTCGAATTACGAATTAGGAGTGATAACCGCAACTAACGGAAAACTCCTAATTCATAATTCCTAAGTGTTAACTCTCTATGGAATCCATTTTTTTTCAAAGTTTGGCTTTCTTTTTTCTAAGAATGCATCACGTCCTTCTTTTGCTTCATCTGTCATATAAGCTAAACGTGTTGCTTCTCCAGCAAATACTTGTTGCCCAACCATTCCATCATCTGTAAGGTTCATTGCAAACTTCAACATTTTTATAGATGTTGGTGATTTAGCTAAAATTTCTTGCGCCCATTCGTATGCTGTACTTTCTAATTCATCGTGTGGAATTACTGCATTTACCATTCCCATTTCATAAGCTTCTTGTGCAGAATAATTTCTTCCTAAGAAAAAGATTTCTCTTGCTTTTTTCTGTCCAACCATTTTTGCCAAATAAGCAGATCCATAGCCTCCATCAAAAGAAGTTACATCAGCATCTGTTTGCTTAAAAATAGCGTGCTCTTTACTGGCTAATGTTAAGTCACAAGTTACGTGTAAACTATGTCCACCACCAACTGCCCATCCTGGCACTACAGCTATAACAGCCTTTGGCATAAAACGAATTAATCGTTGTACTTCTAAAATATTTAAACGATGATATCCATCTTGACCAACATATCCTTGGTGTCCTCTTGCTTTTTGATCTCCTCCAGAGCAAAAACTCCAAACTCCATCTTTAGTTGATGGTCCTTCTGCAGACAATAATACAACTCCTATTGAAGTGTCTTCGTGCGCATTATGAAATGCATCTAGTAATTCGCCTGTTGTATGTGGACGAAATGCATTTCTAACATTTGGTCTATTAAATGCAATTCTTGCCACTCCATTGCATTTCTTATAGGTAATATCTGTATATTCTTTTACAGTTTTCCACTCTATGTTCATCATAATTTGAAAAAAAAATCGTTATTTAGAAAAACAAAAATACTATATTATACTTTAGCATTTTTATTAGGCAATTAGAAACATATATTAGGCAATGAGAAAATTAATTTTAGCAACTTTTTTATTTATTAGTTGCATTGCTTTTTCGCAAAAAATCCACACAAAAAAAGTAAACTCTTTAGAATTTAATTCTGACAGAGGTATAAAACTTTATTTACCAGAAGGACACGATACTGACACCATTCGTAAGTATCCTGTTGCAATTGTATTGAACAACGATTATTTATTTGATATATACCTTGGAAATTCTAAGATCTATGCAAAATCAGATCTAACCCCAAAGCAAATTGTTGTAGGACTCGATGTTGATTCTAGACCTAACCAAGATGTTTCTACTGTTGGAAAAAGTGGTGGATTGACTGCACGAAGTAAAAAGTTTTACAATTACATTAAAAAAGAATTGATTCCATACTTAGAAGCCAATTATAAAACTTCACCATATTTAACTATTGTTGGAGATGGGGAAGCTGGAAACTTCTTATTACACTTTTTAAAAGAACAAGAACCTCTTTTTAATGCCTATGTTTCTATTTCTCCAAGGCTAACAGAGCAAAGCATTCGATTGTTAACCACCTATAATTTAAAAAGATTAGGTGAATTAGACAATCAGTTTTACTTATATATGAGTTCTAATGCATTTGAAAAAGAAGAACGAAAGAAATTATTTCAACAAGCAAAAGACGGTTTAGAATCTTTAGACATCAAAAACTTACACCTAGGTTTTAAAGCTTATAATGACGTACCTAACAAACCTGCTGCAATTGCAAAGGCTCCTACAGATATTTTTAGTACAATTTTTGAGCTTTATCCGAAAATTTCTAAAGAAGAATTTGAAACTAAACTAAAAGATTTAGATCCTTTAGAAGCTATTAAATATTTAGAATCAAAATATTTAGATATTGAATATTTATATGGAACAAACTTAAATGTAAGACTTGAGGATATTTATGCTGTTGAAGGAATTGTAATTGACAAACAAGATGGTGATTACTTACGTGTTTTAGGTGATTTTGTAATGATTAAGCACCCTGATTCTCACCTTGGTGAATACTACGTTGGATTATATCATGAATTAGGAAAAGATTACGAACAAGCTTTATTCTATTATAAAGAAGCTTATGGTAAAATGGAGCTTTCAGACCCAAATGCAGAGTTATTTTATGAAAACATTAGACGTGTGGAAAATGCATTAAAGAACGCTCCTAAAGATGAACAAATAGATGAGCTTCCTTTGGAAGAAGAGGAGCAAGAAGAAACACCACAAGAGGATGATCAACAAGAAGATGACGGAGGAAACTAGTACATTTTGTACTAGTTTGGTGTTACAGTAATTCTATTCTATCTTGCTTTAACGCTATTTTTTTCTGTTTATACAAACTACCAATAGCTCTTTTGAATGCTTTTTTACTCATTTGTAAATGAAACTTAATAGATTCAGGAGAGCTTTTGTCTGTTAATAATAGATATCCTTTCTCTTTTAACTTTTCAAGAACTTTTTCAACATCGTTATCTATTACATTTCTAAAACCTTGTGGTCTTAGTGAAACATCAATCTTTTCATCTTCTCTTATCTTTTTTATATAACCTACTGTTTTTACTCCTTCTTCAATATCTGAAAAGATTTCATTGTTATATAATAGCCCTTCGTATGCTTCATTAATTAATACAGTGTATCCTAATGCTGTTTTCACTCCAATTATTAAATCTACCTTATCTCCTTCTTGTAACTCCATAATTATAAATTTTTAAAATATTCTTTTAGTATGGTATCGTTTGTATTTGTAGGTGTAAAAACTTCAAGAATTTTAGGTTGATTATTATCTTCATAAAAATCAGCTAAACCTTCTTCTAGCTCTTTAATATTACTAGCAGTTGTGTAAGCAAAGCCATACATTTTTGCTAAATGTTCTGCTGTTAAATTATGTGGTGTTTCAAAAAACGAAAGCGCGTTTGTTGATTTAGGTCCTGGAATAATTTTAAAAATCCCACCTCCACTATTATTCATTAAGATAATTCTAAAAGTACTAGGAATATGAGCATTCCATAAAGCATTACTATCGTAGAAAAAACTTAAATCTCCTGTAATTAAAATAGTCTGTTGTTTATTAGCAAAAGCAGCTCCAATTGCTGTTGAAGTACTTCCATCTATTCCGCTAGTTCCTCTATTACAAAAAACCGAAATGGTAGGATTTACATTAAACAATTGCACATATCTAATAACCGAACTATTGCTTACTTGTAAACAAGAGTTATTAGGCATAAATTGTAAAACTGTACCACATACTACTAAATCTGAATACGGTATCACTTTAAAGAACTTTTTATGCTGTATACTTCTAGCATTTTTTTCTTCTAACCAATATGCTTGGTAACTACTTTCAACTGGTTGTATCTCTTCTAATAATTTTTCTAGAAAAACTTCTGGTTGTTCTTGAACAAATTCAGACAAACAGAAATACGTATCCATTGCTGTAAACTCATCTACATGCCAATGCTGTTGTGGCTTATATTTCCTTAAAAACTGCTTAATTCTTTTAGAAATTATCATACCTCCAAAAGTCACTAATACTTCAGGTTGCAATTCTTTGAACGCTTCATCATCTAATTTTGTAATTAACTTATCTATAGAATTGATAAATCGTTCATCACTTACATTAGACGTTGTCTCCGTCATTATTAATACTGAAGGATCTTTAGATAAAAGTTTCAGAACAGATTCTAATTTCTCTGATACTTCATGTACTCCAACTACAATTAATTTTCTTTTAGTTGTATTCCATATATTGGATAACTTACTAAAGTCTGTCTGTTTTTTAGGAGCAGGAAAAGATAAAACATCCTCTTCTATTCTTTCTTCAACTCCATTTGAAAGACTATTATTAAAATAGGCAGTATTTAATTTCTCTACAGTTTCATACAATGGTTCATCAAAAGGTACGTTTATATGCACTGGTCCTCTTTTAGTAATACTTGTAATAAATGCTTCTGCAATTAATTCCGAATTACTTGTTATGAAAGCCTCACCTTCTGTTAAGTTTGATGACTTTAGAATATGATTTTTGAAAACATTTTCTTGGCGAATTGTTTGCCCATCTCCAACATCAATTAAATGTTTAGGTCTATCTGCAGAAATAACGATTAGTGGAATTTTACTATAAAAAGCCTCTGCAACAGCAGGATAATAATTTAACAATGCTGAACCAGAAGTACAAACTAAAACTACTGGCTTTTTAGTTTGCTGTGCTACACCTAAAGCAAAAAAAGCGGCACAACGTTCATCTACAATACTTACAACATCTACTTCTGGCGCGTTTGCAAAACCAATTGTTAAAGGAGCATTTCTTGAACCCGGAGAAACTACAACAGTATCAATATTGTAGTATTGACAAGCAGAAATGACTAATTGCGCTAATTGTTTTTTTGGATACATCAGTCTGCAAAAGTATTACTAAAAAAGAAAATCCACACTATAAGCGTGGACTTCTTCTTTATTTATTTTACTTCTAATGTATTTTACAGAATAAAACTTCTATTCATACAAAAGATTAAGCTTCATTGCTTTTCTTATAATCAGCTAAAAACTTTTCTAATCCGATATCTGTTAATGGGTGCTTTAACAATCCTTCAATTGCCTTTAAAGGCCCAGTCATAACATCTGCACCAATTTTTGCACAATCAATAATATGCATTGTATGACGAACAGATGCTGCTAAAATTTCAGTTTCAAACATATAGTTATCATATATCTGACGAATTTCAGCGATTAAATTTAAACCATCTGTAGAAATATCATCTAAACGACCAATAAATGGCGAAACATATGTAGCTCCTGCTTTAGCCGCTAATAATGCTTGTCCAGCAGAGAATACTAATGTTACATTCGTTTTAATTCCTTTATCAGAAAAATATTTACACGCTTTTACTCCATCTGCAATCATTGGTAATTTTACTACGATTTGAGGATGTAATGCAGCTAATGCTTCTCCTTCTTTAACCATTCCTTCAAAATCAGTTGAGATTACCTCAGCAGAAACGTCTCCATCAACAATCTCACAGATAGCTTTATAGTGATTTTTAACATTTTCTTCTCCAGTAATTCCTTCTTTAGCCATTAAAGATGGATTTGTAGTAACACCATCTAAAATACCTAAAGCTTGAGCTTCACGAATCTGATCTAAGTTTGCTGTGTCTATGAAAAATTTCATTAATTCTTTATATTTAGTTATCGTATTGTACACTGCAAAACTACAATTTAAAAATCGTTCTTTTTTACTCTCTTGTAAAAACTTACTAAAAAAACGATTCGTTTTATTTTTTATGTATAAATTGATAATTACTTATTAGAATTAATCACCCTTTTATAAGAAATAGCCCTTATTTTTGTTTCCTCTAAAAACAGTTATTCGTATGAACTTAGCCAATGTAAAACTAGTAGTTACCGACATGGATGGAACTTTATTGAACTCAAACCATGAAGTTAGCGATAAATTTCTTAGTCTATTTAAGAAACTAAAAAGTCATGGAGTTCTTTTTGTAGCTGCTAGTGGTAGAGCTTTATATAGTATTGAAGAGAAATTATATGCTATAAAAGACGATATAATTATTGTAGCAGAAAATGGTGGATTGGTTATTAAGGACAACGAAATTGTTTCTTCTGTTGCTATTGAAAATAAAAATGTTTTTTTAATTGATGATATTTTAAAAACATTGCCTAATGCAAATGCGCTATACTGTACAAAAAACGCAGCTTATACAAGCAGTACATCTGAACCTCTTTTAAAATTACTATCAGAATATTATAACAATTACCAAATTGTAGAGAGTGTTCACGACGTTACAGATCCTATTTATAAAATAGCTATATATCATGAAATTAGTTCAGAAAAGTACGTATACCCAAAAGTACAACATTTAGAAAGTGACTTTAAAGTAAAAGTTTCCGCCAACCATTGGGTAGATATTTCTGAAAATGATGCCAATAAAGGACATGCGATTCAATTGCTTCAAAAATTACTTCAAATAACACCTGAAGAAACAATGGTTTTTGGCGATTATAATAATGACATTGAAATGTTACAATCTGCTTATTTTAGCTATGCCATGGAAAATGCACATCCTTTTGTAAAAGAAACAGCTCGTTTTCTTACCAAAAACAATGATAGCTTAGGTGTTGAATCTGTTTTAGAAGAATTAATTAAAGCTAAAGAAGTTAATATCCATTCTTAATTTCTTTGGTAATTCTATTATAACTTATAATGATTCATTAAGAGCTTTTCATACACTCTATCTGGTAAAGCTCTTTTTAATATTATTGAGAACTTCTCCATAAATCCACCAACTTTATAATGGATTTTTGTTTTCTTGCTTTCTATTATAGCGTGTATTGCTTTTGCCATTATAATTGGGTCTGCTCCAGAATCAACATGCTCGTCCATTAAAGCTAAATTTTCTGCATATTTTTCTTTGTACGCAGAAGTTTCGAAAACTGGTGTATGATATCTTCCCGCAGCAATATTTGTAGCAAAATCTCCTGGTGCAACATTTACAATTTGAACACCAAAACCTTTTACTTCCATACTCATTGCTTCAGTAATTAATTCTAAAGCTCCTTTACTTGCAGAATAAACTCCTCTAAAAGGTAACCCCATATACCCTGCAATGGAAGTTACATTTATAATTTTTCCTGATTGTATTTTACGCATGTACGGTAGCACAGCTTTCATTACCTCAATTGGTCCAAAAAGATTTGTGTCGAAATTAGATTTCATCTCAGCTACTGGAGTATCTTCTATAGGGCCTGTGATCCCTTTTCCTGCATTATTGATTAAAACATCTATTCTGCCTTCTTTTTCCACAACATAATCTACAGCATTTTGAATAGAAGTAACATCTAAAACATCTAGCTTCACCAACTCAAAAGGGATATCTTTTACACGATCTGGATTTCTACTAGTACCATAAACTTTATATTGTTTTTCGTGTAAATATATTGCTATAGCTTTCCCTATTCCTGAAGAAGCACCTGTTATAAAAACCGTTTTTGACATGAGTATATTATAAACTATAAAGCCTAGAGTCACACAAATAAAAATTATAAAATGTGTACTCAAAGCCTTATGTAATTTGAACTCAAAAATCTACAAACAAAGCTTTTTATCCAAATTTTTTGATCAAGGATTTTGAGATGTTTTTAAAATAAGGTAATTTAGTTTTTTCATTTATATCTAAAAGTCCTCTATTCAAAACTATATAACGATGAAAAAGTTATTACTTTTTACCCTATCTGCAACATTCTTTTTAGCCTGTAAAAATAATTCTGTAGAGGAAAAACCTGTAACTAAAGACTATGCTGTTATTTCAGGAGAAGTACAGAATTTCAAAAAACGCAGCTTCGAGTTAAAAGGATATAATTTAGATAAAAAAATAAAGTTTGATAAGGAAACTAGAACTTTTTCTGATACACTAACCAATATCATTCCAGGACACTACAGATTAACTATTGGAAGACGACCTTTAGATATTTACTTAACTTCTATGGAAGATTTAAAGTTGAGTGTAGATGCTAAAAGACGTATTAAAGATCCTGTTTTTGAAGGTGCCAACGCTACCATAAATAATTATCTTAATAAAAAGTTTAAAAGAGGAAGCGGAATTATTCGAAGTGGAGATAAATTATTCTCTTTAAAAGAAGAAGAATTTTTAAGTGTAATGGATAAATATAAATCTGTTATGACTGAATTAGCTGAAAATTCTCAATTGCCTCCAAAATATTTAGAGCAGGAAAAAAGAAACATTCATTATGAATTTGTTAGAAACCTTGGTAACTATCAAAATTTTCATAGAATGTTATATGGTGATGTTAGTTTTACGGTTTCTGAAAACTTCCCAATAGATATTATCAATTCAATTGACCTTAATAAGAGTGATGATTATTTAAACACACCACATTATAGAGATTTAGTAAAAGCTAGGATAAATACGTTAGCTAACGAAAGAAAATCTGAAGAAACTGATTTTCCACTTACATATTTAACAACTGTACAAACTGAAATAGTAGATCCATTAATTAAAAACGATTTAATACATCAAGCTGCGCAAAGAGGAATAAGAGATACCGATAATGTACAAGAATATTATAAAAAATATATGTTGTATTCAACAAATCCTGAATACAAAAAAGAAATTACTGCGTTATACGATAAATTAAAATTACTTTCTAAAGGGCAACCTTCACCTAAATTTGCAGCTATTGAAAACTTCAAAGGAGGTACAACTTCATTAGACGATTTAATAGGTAATGGTAAGTACCTTTATATTGACATTTGGGCAACTTGGTGTGGTATTTGTAAACAAGAAACACCATTATTAAAACGTTTAGAACGAAAATATCACGGTAAAAACATAGATTTTGTAAGTATTAGTGTTGATAAAGCTTCTGATAATGAAAAATGGAAGAAAGTAATTACAGAAAGTAAAATGGGAGGAACACAATTATTTGCTGGAGAAAACAAAGAGTCTTTCAGTTTTACTAAAGATTACCTTGTAAAAGGGTTACCTAGATTTATTATTATAGATCCTAAAGGGAATATCGTAAGCGCAAATGCTCCTAGACCTAGTGAAAATGAAAAGTTGATCGACATATTTGATAAATTAGGACTCTAATCCAAAAAAAGTATAAAAAACATTAAAACTAGACTTTAGTTTCTTTACATAAAACCACATAAAAATTAACATATTAAATCTATTAACATTCTATTTTAACAATCTTTCATTTATATAGCAAATAGCATAAAAACTTTGCAAATAAGGCTTTTTTCCATTTTTTTTAGTTAAAGATTTTGACTTCTTTTAAAAAAAAACTAATTTCGACCTTTATAAACATAATTTATATTTACCCCAAAAAATATAGAATCATGAAAAGATTGTTTCTGTTAATTGCAAGTGTGTTACTTATCACGTCATGTGAAGAAAAACCAAAACCGAAAGATTATTCTGTGATTTCTGGACAAGTTCAGAACTTCAGAAAAAGAAATATGACTTTAGAAGGTTATAACTTCGAAAAGAAGATTAAGTTCGATAGAAAGACGAAAACTTTTTCTGACACTCTTAAGAATTTAGTTCCTGGTCATTACAAATTAACTATTGGTAAAAGACCAATAAACATCTACTTATCTTCAGTAGAAGATTTAAAATTAATAGTTGATGCAAAAAAGCGTACACAAGACCCTGTTTTTGAAGGCCCAAATGCTGCTATCAATAACTATTTAACTCAAAAGCAGAAAAAATTAGGTGCTGTTATAGGAAACTTAAACAAGTTATTCTCTATGGAAGAGCCTGAGTTTTTAAGCAAAATGGATGAGTACAAATCTGCTTTAATTGATTTAGCAGAAAGTTCTCAATTACCTCCTGAGTATTTAGAAAAAGAGAAAAGAAATATTAATTACGAATTTGCTTTAGGTTTACAAAACTATCAAGGTTTCCATAGGCTATTATATGGAGATGATGAGTTTGTAGTTTCTGAAAAATTCCCTATTAATATTCCTCAAGAAATTAGTTTAAACGAAAGAGAAGATTACATCAACTCTAAATCCTATAGAGATTTAGTTAAAAGACGTTTAGACGATTTTACAAACAAAAAGAAGCGTGAAGATGGAGATTTTGATTTAGCGTATTTAGAAACTATTCAAACTGAAGTGAACGATACGTTAATGAAAAATGACTTAATGCACAAAACTGCAGTAAAAAGTATTACTTATACTCCAAACTTAAAAGAGTACTTCAAAAAGTATTCAGGGTATTCTACTAATGCAGAGCATAAGAAAGAAATCGCTGATTTATACAACAAATTAAAATTAACAGCTAAAGGACAACCTTCTCCTAAGTTTACTAATTATGAAAACTATAATGGAGGTACTACTTCTTTAGATGATTTAGTTGGTAATGGAAAATATTTATACATTGATATCTGGGCTACATGGTGTGGATTCTGTAAAAAAGAAATTCCTTTATTAAAAAGATTAGAGCAACAGTATCACGATAAGAATATTGAATTCGTTAGTATTAGTGTTGATAGACCAGAATTTAAACAAAAGTGGAAGAAAATTATTGCTGATAAAGAAATGACTGGAGTACAGTTATTCAGTGGTAAGAGTCACTTAGACTTAAAATTCACTCAAGACTATTTAATTAAAGGATTACCAAGATTTATCTTAATCGATCCAGAAGGAAAAATCGTAACAGCGAATGCTCCAAGACCTAGTGATAACGATAAGTTAGTAACTATGTTCGACGAATTAGGTATTTAAGAAAATACTTTATATA
>NZ_CAZEFZ010000063.1:0-91870 GCF_964511145.1 Tenacibaculum amylolyticum | reverse complement strand
CAACATAAAAAAAGCACTGTTTTCAACAGTGCTTTTTTTATGTTTATCAACTACTAATTAATAGTAGCTTTAAATATTTTTTATGAATTATCTCCATCAAGTAAATCTCCTAAACCACCTAAAATACTTCCTTCACCTTTACTTCCTCCATTTTGAGGAGCACTAGCTAATACTCGTCCTGCTAATCTACTAAAAGGCAACGATTGAATAAACACAGTACCAGGGCCAGTTAATTTTGCAAAGAACAATCCTTCACCTCCGAAAATACTATTTTTTATCCCTCCTATAAATTCAATATCGTAATCTACATCTTTAGTAAAACCTACAATACATCCAGTATCAACTTTTAATACTTCACCAGCTTTCAACTCTTTTTTTGCTAATGTTCCTCCAGCATGAATAAAACTCAATCCATCACCTTCTAACTTCTCCATAATAAAGCCTTCACCTCCAAACAAACCTCTACCTAATTTCTTTGAAAATTCTATACCAATAGAAACACCTTTAGCTGCACATAAAAAAGCATCTTTTTGACAGATAAACTTACCTCCATATTCAACCAAATCAATAGGAATTATTTTCCCTGGATATGGGGCAGCAAAAGAAACTTGCTTTTTTCCTTGTCCAATATTCGTAAAAACAGTCATAAATAAACTCTCACCAGTTAATACTCTTTTCCCTGCTGAGAAAATTTTTCCCAAGAATCCTTTTTCCTGATTAGAACCATCTCCAAATATGGTATCCATTTTTACTCCTGAATCCATCATCATAAATCCTCCACTTTCTGCTACTACTCCTTCTTCTGGATCTAATTCAATTTCTACATATTGCATTTCCTCGCCATAAATGCGATAATCTATTTCGTGTGCGTTTTGTTTAAGAAACATAATTTTTAAAAGTTTTTATTTTATTAGACTAAGTGATCTTCTTTTTGTTACGCTTTTACTTTCAAACTCCATTCAAATTGAAATTTTGAAACTGAAATTCCTTCTTCATTAATCCCTTCAGAAGTTAACATTAATGTTTCTCCTTCGCCTGTTTCTATTGCTTTTTGAATCGCAGCTTTAACCTCTTCTCCTTGCAAACATTCAAATCGAATTCTTCCAGTTGCTTTCTTTGTAAAAGTTGCGTCCATATTAGTAACAAGCATAGATATTTTTCTTTTTGACTTATAAATTGCTTGTAATACTAACATCCCAGTTGAAAACTCTGCCGCCATTCCTTGCACTGCCCAAAACATTGATTTAAATGGATTTTGATTTATCCATCTATGTTTAACATATACTGTAGATTTTTCTTCTGAAATAGATTTTACACGTATTCCTGTAAAATATGCAGATGGGAGTTTAAAAAGTAAATAAAAATTAATTTTTGAGGGTGTAAACTTCATAAATACTGTATTTACTGGCAATTTAAGCTTTTTATAATGGCTTTTAAAGAAAGTTTTCACTTTTAAAAATAGTTAAAAAATGTTAAATTTTAGTACTATGTATTGCATAATACCTTTTTTTAGACATATATTTGCAATGTCAAGTATTATACAAATCATTTTTACCATGAAAAATAATAGTGAAAACACCAATGCATTTCTAATACATATATCATCCTTTGCAGGTTATTTATTTCCATTAGGTAGTATTATAACCCCATTAATTTTATGGCAAACGCAAAAAGAAAGAAGTGCATTTTTAGACGATCATGGTAAGGAAGCTGTAAATTTTAATATTAGCTTTTCCTTATACATTTTTATTTTAAGTGCATCATTCTTCTCTTTCTTCTTTGGAGACATTTTTAGATCAATTGGAAGAGGAAACCACTTAGACTTTGGTAATAGCATATCTTTTAGCGGCGATTTATTTGGCATTTTTGGTATTGCTTCTCTAGTAAGCATTGTTACCTTAATTAAAATAGCGCTAATAATTATCGCAGCTATGAAAGCAAACAACGGAGAAGTTTATAAATATCCGTTTACAATAAAATTCATTAAATAATACCACCCTCAATGAAGATAGAAAATACAAAAGCGCAGATGCGAAAAGGGGTTTTAGAATATTGCATTCTTTCTATACTACAAAAAGGAGATGCTTACACTTCTGAAATTCTAGAAACACTAAAAAGCGCTCAAATGATTGTGGTTGAAGGTACAATTTACCCTTTATTAACTCGATTAAAAAATGCAGGTTTATTATCGTATAGATGGGAAGAATCTACCTCTGGACCACCACGCAAGTACTATGTGTTAACCGAAAACGGAAACATGTTTTTAAAAGAACTGGATAAAACCTGGAATAATTTAGTAAACGCAGTAAATCAAGTAACAAGCACAAAATCAACATCAAATGAATAAGACAATAAACATAAATTTGGGCGGTTTTTTCTTCCATATAGACGAAAATGCTTATCAAAAATTAAAAAGGTACTTAGATGCTATCGGTCGTTCATTAAGTGATGACCCACAAGGAAAAAATGAAATTATAGCAGATATAGAAGCACGTATTAGTGAATTATTATCTGAGAGAATTACTGACGCTCGCCAGGTAGTTAATGAAGGAGATATAGATGAAATCATAGCTATTATGGGGCAACCAGAAGATTATACAGAAAGTGAAGAAGCTTATACTGATAATACTTCTTACAGAAAAAGAAACACAACTAACAAAAAACTATTTAGAGATCGTGAAGATAAATTTTTAGGTGGTGTAGCTGCTGGTTTAGGACACTATACGAATATTGATGCTATTTGGATTCGTTTGATATTTATTGTTACTGCAGTTACTACTGGTTTCGGACTTTTAGTTTACATTATACTATGGGTTTTATTACCTGAAGCAAAGACTACAGCCGAAAAACTTCAGATGGAAGGAGAGGATGTAAATATTGGAAACATTGAAAAAAAAATTCGTGACGAGTTTGAATTCTTCTCCACGAAGCTAAAAGATGGTGCCAGCGAAATTTCTGATAAGATTTCTAGTGCCGATTATGACAAATTACGTAACCAAACTAAATCAGGATTTCAGGATTTTTTGGATACTTTAGGTAAAATACTTTCTGCCTTATTTAAGGTGTTTGGCAAATTTATGGGTGTTTTACTGGTATTCATTGCAGGAGTAACATTAGTTGCTTTAATATTAGCTATTTTCTCTGTAAGTAGTCTTGAAATCCTTGGTTTTGATAGAGATACTGTTCACTATCCTCCATTCTTTTACGATTCATTTTTCCCAGAATGGCTGTTAACAATTCTTGGTTTATTAGTTGTTGCTATTCCTTTCTTAGTATTATTAATTTTAGGTTTACGCATTCTATCTCCTAATATTAAAAGATTAAACGCAACAACTTCGTTATCCTTATTTGGTGTTTGGTTAGTTGCTTTATTGTTTGTTGGATTTTCAGGAATTGAATTTGCAACTTCTAAAGCTCAAGATGGCATAAAGGTTAGTAAAAAGTCTATATTATTTAATCCAGAAGAGCCTTTACGAATTGGCGTTCATAATGATGAAAACATCTACTATCAACATAATTTACGTAGAAGAGACAATGCTATTGAAGTTGATGTAAATGATACAAGAATGAAATATTCTAATGATGTTAGAATAGATGTAGACAAAAGTGAAACTGGAGAAGCTTATTTAGAAATAAAGAAAGAGTCTGAAGGAAGAAAAAGAAAAGAAGCGATTAATAACGCTGAAAGTATTCGATATAAATTTAACGTAACTGACAATAAAATTATGTTCGATGCTTTCTTCTTAAGTGAATTCAAAAATTTATGGAAAGATGAAGAAGTATATGTAACTGTTTTTATTCCTGAAGGAACTTCTATTTTCTTTGAAAACTCTTCGAGAAAGTTTTTATACGATGTAGATAACGTTCAGAATATTTATGATAGAAATATGGGCAATCATCTTTTTAAAATGACTTCTAAAGGTTTAGAGTGCTTAGATTGTGAAGAGGAAAAAGAAGAAGAGGAAATTGAAATCAAAGAAGAGATTGAAATTGAAGATGATAATGATAGCGATGTTTCATTTTTATTCGACAGTACAATTAACAATGCAAAGGCAGAATTCATTATTTCTAAACAAACAACTAAAAATGAATTAAAGAAATTAGTTCGTTGGTTTAAAAATAGAAGAAACATAGATATTAAAATTGTAAACCCTAGGTATGACATTGATGATAAAATTGAAAAGGTTTTATTAATCATTGATACAAACGATGGTTACAAAGGGGAGTTACGTATATCTAATAATACTTTAGAAACAATACCTAAAGGATTTACAAGAATATATGATGAAGACGAAGATACTTTAGCTTTTAAAATTTGGTAGTAAAGAATAATTGTAAAACTGAAAAACTATGAAACAACTATTCGACTTCTTTTTTAAAGGAAACTTTTTCTGGAAAATAGTCTTATTATTATGGTCTTTATTCACGTCTCTGTTTTCTTTTGCACAAGTACCACAAAATTCAGTTCTTTATAAAACATTACAATCTAAAGACAGTATTATTTTCGAAAGAACTTTCAATCGTTGCGAATTAGAAAAATTAAATGATATTATTGACAATGATTTTGAATTTTATCATGATATTGCTGGTATAGAAAATAGAACACAGTTTATGAAATCTGTAAGAGATAATATTTGCAGTAATCCAAATAAAAAACCTATCCGTAAACTTGTTCAAAATAGCTTAAAAGTATTTCCGCTAAAAAATGGAAACAATTTATACGGAGCCATACAACAAGGAGAGCACAAGTTTTATATAAAAACAAAAGATAAAACTACTCCAACAGGTTCTGCATTATTTACCCATCTTTGGATTTTAAAAAATAATAAATGGAAGTTAAAACGTGTATTAAGTTACAATCATCTTCCTATACAAAATTAGTTTACTAGTTAGCTAACTCTTAGACTAATACTTGGTTTACTTGGCCAAAGCTCTATGAGCTTTGGCTTTTTTTAAAAGTATCCTCACACTTTCCTTAACCTATAACTCACTCTTACATTATGAAAAAACATGCTATTTACACAATGAGCATTGTATGTTTATTATATTCATGTAATAACAACGTAACAAAAACAAAACAACAGAAAATAACAGAAATTTCAACTGCTACTCTCCCATCATTCAAAAATAAAATAGATAGTTTGTTTACTTCTTTAGAACAAAAGAATGAATTCATGGGAAGCATAAGTATTTCTCAAAACGATAAAGTCATTTATCAAAACACCATAGGTTTTGAAGATATAGCAACCTCAGAAAAAGCAAGTAATGCAACTTATTATAAAATCGGTTCAATTTCTAAAACTTACACAGCTGCATTAATATTAAAAGCCATAGAAGAACAAAAAATAACATTAGATCAATCAATAGATTTATTTTTTCCAAACATTAAAGAAGCTAAGAATATTACTATAAAAAATTTACTAAATCATTCTAGTGGTATTCCTAGTTACACCAAATACAGTAATTTTTTATCCTATCACACGCAGCCTAAAACAAAAGAAGAATTACTTACTCTTATCACTCAAGTACAAGATAAGCATTACACAAATCCAAAAGCTGAGTATAGTAATTCAAATTATGTTTTACTGACATTTATTTTAGAAAAGATCTACCAGTCCGATTTTAAAACTATATTATCTGAAAAAATTACAGCACCATTACAACTTAACAACACATATTATCTACAAAATAATTCGCCAGACATTGTTCAATCTTATACATACAATAATAACTCTTGGAAAGAACTTCCAATTACAGATTTAACCAATGCACTTGGAGCTGGAGGAATCATAGCTACTTCTACTGATGTTAACAATTTTCTAAATGCATTATTCAATCAAAAAATAATAAATCAAAATAGTTTAGGCCAAATGCAGCAAATAGAACAGGGTTTTGGTCTTGGTTTGGTTAAACTTACTTTAAGCAGTCGCTCTAGTTATGGGCATCATGGTGATATTGATGGGTATAGTGCCTCTGCATTCTATTTTCCAGAAGAAAAATTAGCTATAACAATTACTTCTAATGCTTCAAACAACAATATAGACACTATTTTAAACAAAGTTCTTAAATTATACTTTAACGACCCTATACTCTCAATTTCTACAAAAGAGCTTAAGAAATTTACAGGTACTTATTACAATCCGAAAGACTCTACTGAAGAATCCGTTTTTATCACAGAAAATGACAAATTAGTTCATGTTATTCAAAATGAATTTAAAAGGGTTTTAATCTATAAAGGAAATAGAACATTCTTGCTTGAACAAGCTTATGCAGAAGCTATGTACTTTACCTTCTCTGAAGACGGCAAGAGTTTAAGTATAAAACAAGGTAATTATAATGGTACAGCTATTAAGAAATAATGACGAATTAGGAACATTCAAAAAGTTATTATCTATTAAATATATATAACAAGTTAAACTGATTTATTCTATTAACTTTACAACCTAACCTCTTAAATCATTTTTAAGAGGTTTGTTCAATAAATTTAGTATGAAAAAAATTAAGTTCTTTATATTTATAATTCTTACTCTTAGTATTACATACTATTTAATTCCTACAGATTTTGAAAAAACTCCACCAATAGTATACTATAATGCTAATATTATAACATTAGATAGCGCAAACAATACATTTAACACAATGTATGTTGCTAATGGTAAAATTATTGAAATTGGAAATAAAGACGATGTATTCTCTAGAGTTCCAAAACATGTTGAAAAAATAAATCTAGATGGAAAGACAATTCTTCCTGGATTTATAGATCCACATACTCATTTTGCTTTATCAATGTTTTTATATGATTTCTATGATTTATCTGGTTTTAAACATAAAAACAATAATGAAGTATGGAGTTACTTTAAAAAAGTAGTCCATAAAACACCCAAAAACGAATGGATTATTTGCAAAGGAATAGATCCTGCTTTAATTGAAAATTTAAAAGTTCCTAACATAAAAATATTAGATAGTATTGCTCCAAATAATCCTGTAGTTATGTTTAGTCAAAGTCTACATAGTTATTGGGCAAATTCTAAAGCTTTTGAAAAAGCTGGTATTACTAAAGATACTCCTAATCCATCTGAACATAGCTATTATCAAAAAGATTCACTTAATAATCTAACAGGACTTATTGCTGAACAAGAAGCCTTTAAACCTTTCATTGAACTTATTAAAAAAGAAGTTTTAACCTCAACGGCACTAACCAATGCCTCCACCAAAGTAATGAAGGAATACTTAAAAAATGGAAACACTACTATTGTTTCTACAGGGTTAACAATAAATGATAAAAAACCACTTCTTTTATTACAACATCTATCAGATAAATCAACCACATTTTTAAGTTCATTATTAGAAAAGTTAAATTTCTTACCAGAAAGAACACAAATGCCACGT
Organism: Tenacibaculum amylolyticum; assembly: GCF_964511145.1. Lineage (NCBI taxonomy): Bacteria > Pseudomonadati > Bacteroidota > Flavobacteriia > Flavobacteriales > Flavobacteriaceae > Tenacibaculum > Tenacibaculum amylolyticum. Next base: position 84,481 of record NZ_CAZEFZ010000063.1, on the reverse strand, counting down.
CATTTTATCTATATGAGAAATGATATGCCACATTTAATTCCAGAAACAAAAACCGTTAACAATGATTTTTATAATACAATAGGTGTAAAACTTTGGTATGATGGTTCCCCTTATATTGGCTCAATGTATTTAGAAGAACCATATCTAGAGAATACTTTTACGAATAATACATTACATATTCCTGAAAGAACCAAAGGAAAAGCATTAATAGAAAAACAAAAATTAAAAGAGCTTATAAAAGAACATCATAATAAAGGATGGCAACTTGCCATTCATACACAAGGAGATCAAGCTATAAAAGATGTCGTCGACACATTCTATGAATTAAAAAATGATTTAGACTTTTCTTCTTCTAGACATCGTTTAGAACATTGCCTACTTCTTCCTGATACTACATTAAATAAAGTTAAAGAATTAAATATTACTCCAAGTTTTCATATAAACCACCTATACTATTATGGTGATGTTTTAGATACTAAAATTTTAGGTTCAGAAAGAACTCAAAAAATACTCCCTGTAAATACTGCTATTAAAAAAGGAGTTATATCCTCATTACATGCAGATCAACCTATGTTTGAAAGCAATCCTTTTAAATTAATCGCAACAGCTATAAAAAGAGAAACTAAAACAGGAAAAGTTATTGGTATTAAAGAAAAGATTGATATTATTACAGCTTTAAAAGCACTTACTATTAATGCTGCTTATCAAATTAATATGGAAGATAAAATTGGCTCCTTAGAAAAAGGGAAATATGCCGATTTCATTATTCTTGATAAAAACCCTTTACAGGTATCTACAGATAAACTAGATAAAATTAAATGTACAGCTACATACGTTAATGGTAACAAAGTAGTTTTTTAAAGTAACAATATTGATTATGCTAAAACACTTATTCTTAATACTATTTTTTTTCGCTACTTTTTTTGTAGTAGCACAAAAGCTACCTAAAGGCTTTTCTTATGTAAAAGATATAGCTCCCACAATTCAAAAAGAATTACGTTACTGTTCTCACAATAATTTTTTAGGAGTACCAGTAGATGGATATGAAGAACCTGTGTTAATTACTTCTACCAAAACAGCTAGAGCTTTAAAAAAAGTACAAGATCAATTGCTAAAAAGAGGATTCAGTCTTAAAGTTTTTGATGCATACAGACCACAAACTGCCGTAAACCATTTTGTACGATGGGCAAGAATTCCTAATGATACACTTACAAAAAAAGACTACTACCCTGCTCTAAACAAACGCAATCTTTTTAAACTAGGATATATTGCTACAAGATCGGGACACTCTAGAGGTAGTTCTGTTGACTTAACTATTGTAAATTTAAAAACAGGTAGAGAATTAGACATGGGAAGTCCGTATGATTTCTTTGGAAAAATTTCTCACGCGTTGTATCCTAACTTAACCAAGTTACAAAAGCGAAACAGAATGTTACTTAGAAAAACAATGTTAGCTAATGGTTTTAGACCGTATAAAAATGAATGGTGGCATTTTACATTAAATAATGAACCATTTCCAAAAACATATTTCGATTTCCCTATTAAGTAAGAATTAACACTTCTTTCCGACTTTTAATAGCAAACGGCATTATCTTTGTGATAATTAGATTATGGTACAACAAAATTTTAAAATCTTAATAACGTTACTTTTTGCAAGTACATTTATAGGCTTTTCTCAAGTTGATAACTCTACTGGAGGAAGTGTTAAAGGAAGTTCTATTGGTGTAATTAAAGCTCCTGCTAGAGAAGTTAAAAAACCAAAAACATTGAATTTCAGGAATGACAATGGCTTTAAAACAGCTAATAATGAACTCAAGCAAAAGCAAAAAGAACAAAAAGCAGAAGAAGATTTAAAAAAGAAAGGTATACTAACAAAAGCTAAAATAGCAGAAGAACGCTACCTAAAAAACTTCCAAAAAATAAATGGTATGTATAATTATCCTGTCATAGATCAGGATTTGGGAAGTATTAGTACCAACTCAGAAAGTGTTAATATTATATGTAGAGATTTCCAATATCCAGATGGAGATCGTGTTACTATTTATGTAAATGATATTCCTGTTGTTACCAATATAACATTGAGAAGTCGCTACCAATCTTTCAATATTCCATTAGAAGAAGGCGTTAATAAAATTAAAATTGTTGCATTAAACCAAGGTACCTCTGGGCCTAATACTGCAGCATTTAAAGTATATAACGACACAGGAATGCTCCTTTCTAAAAATGAATGGAACCTAGCTACCGGAGCAAAAGCAACACTTGTTGTAGCCAAAAACAAGTAGTCTTACGAAAACGTTTACGATAATTCATTGTTAACCCATTTTTTATTCTGTAAAAAACCGTTATTTTTGTTCTTGCATTTTTAATAAGCAACTAGAAACAAACAACAGACGCAGAATGAAAAAAATCACTAAAGAAACCTACATTGATTGGTATAGAGATATGCTTTTTTGGAGAAAGTTTGAAGACAAACTTGCAGCGGTATATATACAACAAAAAGTAAGAGGTTTTTTACACTTATACAATGGTCAGGAAGCTGTTTTAGCAGGATCTTTACATGCTATGGATCTTACAAAAGACAAAATGATTACTGCATATCGTAACCACGTACAGCCTATTGGTATGGGAGTAGATCCTAAAAGAGTAATGGCTGAATTATATGGTAAAGCAACAGGAACTTCGCAAGGATTAGGTGGTTCTATGCACATTTTTTCAAAAGAACACAGATTTTATGGAGGACACGGGATTGTTGGAGGACAAATTCCTTTAGGAGCTGGTATTGCTTTTGGTGATAAATACCATAATAGTGATGCAGTAACACTTTGTTATTTTGGAGATGGTGCTGCTCGTCAAGGTTCTTTACATGAAACTTTTAACATGGCAATGAACTGGAAATTACCTGTAATTTTTATTTGTGAAAATAATGGTTATGCAATGGGAACTTCAGTAGAAAGAACTGCTAATCACGAAGATATTTGGAAATTAGGTTTAGGATATGAAATGCCATCTGGGCCAGTAGACGGAATGAATCCTATTAAAGTTGCTGAGGCTGTAGATGAAGCTATTCAACGTGCTCGTAGAGGAGACGGACCTACTTTCTTAGAGATGAAAACATACCGATACAGAGGACACTCTATGTCGGATGCACAACATTATCGTACGAAAGATGAAGTGGAAGAGTATCGTAAAATAGATCCTATTACTCAAGTATTAGATATTATCAAGGAAAAGAAATATGCTACTGACGAGGAAATAGAAACTATTAATAAAGAAGTAAAAGATTTAGTAAAAGAATGTGAGAAGTTTGCTGAAGAATCTCCATTCCCAGAATTAAGTGTTTTACACGATGTAGTTTACGAACAAGAAGATTACCCTTTCATTAAATAAAGAACCAACAAAAACTAAGTACATATGGCAACAGTAATTAATATGCCGCGCTTAAGCGATACAATGGAAGAAGGAGTAGTAGCTTCTTGGTTAAAAAAAGTTGGCGATAAAATTGAAGAAGGAGATATTTTAGCTGAAATTGAAACAGATAAAGCTACTATGGAATTTGAATCGTTCCATGAAGGAGTTTTATTACATATAGGTGTTCAAGAAGGCGAAACAGCTCCTGTAGATACATTATTAGCTATTATTGGAGAAGAAGGAGAAGATTTTTCTGGTTTATTAAATGGCGAAAGTACTGCTCCTGCTGAAGAGCCAAAAGCAGAAAAAACAGAAGAAGCTTCACTTCCTAATAAAGCTACTTCAACAGCAATTCCTGAAGGAGTTGAAATCGTAAAAATGCCACGTTTAAGTGATACTATGGAAGAAGGAACTGTAGCATCATGGTTAAAAAATGTAGGAGATAAAGTTGAAGAAGGAGATATTTTAGCCGAAATTGAAACTGATAAAGCTACTATGGAGTTTGAATCTTTTTACGAAGGGACATTACTTCATATAGGTATAGAAGAAGGAAACTCTGCTCCTGTTGATAGTTTATTAGCTATTATTGGTAAACAAGGAACAGATGTTGCGGCAGTAATTGAAGCTCATAAAAGTGGAAACCTTACTACAGCAACTCCCAGTGAAGCGAAAAAAGAAGAAAAAATCACTACTGAAGCTCCTGCAGCAGCTACTACAGAAACTGTAGCTACAACAAACACTAGTGGTGGTAGAATTTTTGCTTCTCCTTTAGCTAAAAAAATAGCCAAAGACAAAGGAATCAATTTAACTGATGTAAAAGGTTCTGGTGAAAATGGTAGAATTGTGAAAAAGGATGTAGAAAACTACACTCCTACTGCAAAAGTTGAAGCTCCTGTAGCTAGTACTAGTGCAACTCCTACAACAGCAGTAACTAGTTTTGCTATCGCTGGAGAAGAAAATACTCAGGAAGTTAAAAACTCTCAAATGCGTAAAGCTATTGCTAGAAGCTTAGGTAACTCTAAATTCTCTGCACCTCACTTCTACTTAAATATAGAAGTGGATATGGAAAATGCAATCGCTTCTCGTAAAACTATCAATGCTATTCCTGACGTGAAAGTATCATTTAATGATATGGTTGTAAAAGCTTGTGCAATGGCTTTAAGAAAGCATCCACAGGTAAATACTACATGGACGGATAATGCTACACAGTATCATAGTCATATTCATGTTGGTGTAGCTGTAGCTGTAGATGAAGGATTAGTAGTACCAGTTGTAAAACATACCGATGCATTAACGCTAACTCAAATTGGAGCATCTGTAAAAGATTTAGCTGGTAAGGCAAGAAGTAAAAAAATTAAACCGAATGAAATGCAAGGAAGTACATTTACTGTATCTAACCTTGGAATGTTTGGTATCGAAAGCTTTACTTCTATTATCAACCAACCTAACTCTGCAATTTTATCTGTAGGTGCTATTGTTGAAAAACCAGTAGTTAAAAACGGACAAATTGTAGTTGGTAATACAATGAAATTAACGTTAGCTTGTGATCACAGAACTGTAGATGGTGCTGTAGGTGCACAATTCTTACAAACGTTAAAAACATATATAGAAAATCCTGTTACTATGTTAGTGTAAAAGGATTCTACATTATATTCAATATAAAAAACACTCTTTTATTTTAAAAGAGTGTTTTTTATTTACAGAATCAAATAAAAATGTACTTTTGCATCAGCTAGTTAAAACTAATTAGTTGGAACTAGTTTATAATAAAACCTAACTAAAAAATTGTATATGAAAAGAAAATTACTCTTCTTTACATTGGCTGTATGTTCTATTTTTAAAAACTTTGCACAGAATGTATGGGAACAAAATGTATCTTCAATTGTAAAAAAAACCAATACAGATGCACCAAAAACATTTCAATCTTTACATTTAAATGAGAACGAGTTTTTATCAATAGCTAGTAAAGCCCCTTCTAGAGAAGTAAACTCTTTTTCTTCTGTAACTATTTCTTTACCTACTGGTGAAAATACATTCGAAGAATTTAAAGTTTTTGAAGCTTCCAACTTTAATATCAGCTTAGCTAAAAAGTATCCTACTATTAAATCATACATTGCGAAAAGTACATCAAGTGATAAAACCGCAAGATTTTCTTATTCAAAGTCTAATGGCTTAAACGCATATATAACAACTGATCAAGGTACAGTAATTGTAAAACCGCAAAATATTAAAAGTAATTCATATTTAGTATACCTAAGAAGTAACCTAGAAGCCAGTAATGAGTTTGAGTGTAAAACCATAGAAACTGCGAAAAAAAGCTTTCATGATGATGCTGAATTACATCGCAATATAGGTGATGAATATTTACGAAAATATAAAGTTGCAATAGCAACGACAGGAGAGTATTCTAATTTCTTTTTAACTGGAAATGAAGCTGATGACTCAGAAAAAAAAGAAACCGTATTAGCTGCAATTAATACTTCTTTAACTAGAATAAATGCTATTTTTGAGCGTGATTTTGCTGTTACTATGGAGTTAATAGCAAATAATGATGAAATCATATTCTTAGATCCCGCAAACGACCCTTTTTCCTCTGGAGGTTTTAATGGGCAACTTCAAAACACATTAGATACTACCATTGGCTCTGACAACTACGATGTTGGTCATTTATTTGCACATGAAGATGCTGTTTATGGTAATGCTGGTTGTATTGCTTGTGTTTGTACTAATGGATCAAAAGGGAGTGCTTACACAGTACATCGATCACCAGATTCAGATCATTTTAATATGATTGTTGCTCACGAATTTGGCCATCAATTTGGAGGATACCATGTACAAAGTAGCTCTAATTGTAGAAGTTCTGCTGGTTTACAAGAAGTAGAACCTGGTAGTGGTAGTACTATTATGGGATATGCGGGGATTTGTTCTCCAAACGTACAAGAAAATCCCGATGATTATTTCAATTATGTAGATATTAGAGATATTATTCAATGGACAAGAAATGACAGTTCTTGTGCAGAACTAATAGCAACTGGTAATAACGACCCTACCGCAAATGCTGGTAATGATTATTCAATACCTAGATCTACAGCTTTTATATTAGAAGGAACAGGAAACGATCAAAATGATAACTCAAACTTATCTTATTGTTGGGAACAAAACGATCCTGAAAACCCCTTCTCTTCTAATACTCCACAACCAACATGGGCACAAGGCCCTTTATTTAGAAGTAAACAACCTGTTAATACTCCTGTAAGATACATGCCTCAATTAGAAGATGTTCTTGCTGGAAACCTAACTCCGACATGGGAAGTAATACCTTCTGTAAATAGAACAATGGACTTTGTTCTAACCGTACGAGACAATGCAGTATTAGGAGCTAAAACAGCTTCAGACGAAATGACGGTATCTGTAATTGAATCTGCTGGCCCTTTTATTGTTACCTCTCAGAATTCTCAAGAAACATGGAATGCTGGCAATAATGCTTCTGTCACTTGGGATGTAGCTAATACAGATCAATCTCCAATAAATGTAAATACTGTTACAATTTTACTTTCTGTAGATGGCGGATATACCTATCCACATATATTAGCACAGAACGTACCTAACAATGGTAATGCATCATTTATAGTTCCTAGTATTTCTAATACTACAGATACAGCTAGAATTATGGTTAAAGCCGATAATAATATTTTTTATGCGGTAAACAACACTAATTTTACGGTTCAAGTATCTGAATTTGCTTTATTATTTGACGAGACTGCTCTAGACATATGCCAACCAAATAATATTGTTTATCAATTTGATTATAAAACATTTTTAGGTTTTAACGAAACTACAAGTTTTAGTACTGAGAACTTACCTGACGGTTTAATAGCTACTTTCAACCCTACTACTGCCAGCACCAACAATACACCTGTTACACTTACTATTTCTGGTACTGCAGATATTAACATTGGAAATTATAACTTCAATGTAATAGGAACTTCTACTTCTGTAGAAAAGAGAAATAATATATCATTTCATATTTTTAACGGAACAGTTAACGCTCCTAGTTTAAATACTCCTGTGAATAATGATAGTGCTATTAGTCTTAATACACTACTTGAATGGGATATTGACGTAAATGCTCATTCATATAATATTGATGTAGCTACAGATAATAGTTTTACTAATAAAATTATTGATGATATAAATACAACTAATAATAGTTTCCCTATTGTATTACCTAATCGTGGTACTATATACTATTGGAGAGTAAAAGCAAATAATAATTGTGATTCTAGTAATTACTCAGAAACTTATACATTTACTACAATGTGTTATGATCCTGCCAATTTAGAAGTAGGTAATATTACACAAACATCTGCAGAAATTTCTTGGATAGACCCTCTTTACTCTGAATGGGAGATAGAAATTATTGAAAAAGGGACTACTCCAACTCAAAATGGTCTTAATATTAATACTAATAATTATACAGCTAATAATTTAAACTCAGGAACAGAGTATGAAGCATATGTTAGGGCCCTCTGTAATAATTCAAATACCAGCGCTTGGACTGGTCCTATTAGTTTTACAACACTACCTAATTATTGTAACGGTGACAGATTTTATGATTCTGGTGGTGCAAATGGCAACTATGATAATTACGAGAATTCTATAACTACAATAACTCCTCAGAATCCTAATGAAATAGTAATAGTTAACTTTATTAGTTTTGATTTAGAAAATTGCTGTGATCGTTTATCTATTTATGACGGGCCAGATATTAACTCTCCTTTAATTGGTAATTATGGTGGTAATATAAGTCCTGGTGAAATAATATCGACAAATGATTCTGGCTCATTAACTTTTAGATTCACATCTGATGGTTCAGTGACACGCTCTGGTTGGGAAGCTAATGTTCGTTGCTTTGAAATCACTTGTCCTGCACCTACAGATTTTCAGGTAAATAATATACTTGGAAATAGTGCTGAATTATCTTGGGCAAATGGTGGAAGTGAAACGCAATGGGAAATTGAATACGGTACTAATGGTTTTACATCTGGAAACGGAACCAAAGTTTTAGCTGATTCAAATCCATTTACTTTAACAGATTTAAATCCTCTAACACAATACCAAGTATATTTAAAAGCTACTTGTGGTACAAACTCAGGAGAAGATGATAGTTTTCCTGTTGGCCCTATCAGTTTTGAAACTCCATGCGGTACTGTTCTTGCTCCTTATACACATACTGTAGAAACTCAAAACACCAACTCCTTAATTTCTCAATGTTGGAGTGGAACTCCAGAAGTCCGTCAAAGCAGCTATTTTTGGGAGGCTCAATATTCTCGCTTATCTGAAACGGATACAGGCCCTTATAAAGCATATGAAGGAAGCAAATATTTCAGAGCAAATCCTTATTATAATGCCTCTAATGGTGGTATAGCAGAGCTTCTAATGCCTCCAATAGATATTTCTAACTTAAACAATCCTGTTCTACTATTTAATTCATTTTTACATGGTGAAAAAATAGGTAGTTTGCGTGTCGATGTATATAATGGAACTGAGTGGACTGAAATTTTAGCCATAGTAGGAGAACAACAAACCTCTTCCAAAGATTTATGGAGAGAACATTTAGTAGATTTAAGTGCATATTCTGATGTAATACAAATACGTTTTAGAGCAATTGCTGGAGGTAATAACTTAAACGAAGTAGATATTGATAATATTCAAGTTATTGAAATGCCATCTTGTCCTAATCCTACCAATATTAGTTTTAGTAATCTAACTGCTGAAACTGCTGATATCAGTTGGACAAGTTTAGGTTCTGAAACAAAATGGATTATAGAATATGGCAATAGTGGTTTTGATTTAGGAACAGGAACTAGTATTGAAGTAGACTCTAACCCTTTCACCTTAACAAACTTAACTCCTAATCAAAATACCGATGTATATGTTAAAGCTATATGCGGTACTAACCCTGGTGATGATGATAGTGCTTTTATTGGCCCTTTATCATTTAAAACTCCTTGTGGTGTTTTTGACGCTCCATACACTTATAATATAAATAGTCAAAACATTAACACAGCTATTGAAGACTGTTGGTCTACTTCTCCTGAAATTTACCAAGGAAATTATTATTGGCTTACCTCTAGGTCTAATAATTATGAAGGCAATACTGGTCCTTATGTTGCAAATTCTGGCAGTTATTACTTCAGAACAAGTGTAACATATTCAAGTAGTACTGACGAAGTTGCTGAATTAATTACTCCTCAAGTAAACATAGCAACCCTTACAAATCCAACATTAACATTCTACTCTTTTTTACATGGTGAAAATGTTGGTAGCTTACATGTTGATATATTTAATGGTACTGAATGGACTGAAGATATTTTTGTATTAAATGGAGAACAACAAACTTCTTCAAGAACGCCATGGAACTATCATGTTATTGATTTATCTGCTTATACAGACGTTGTACAAATTAAATTTAGAGCTATAGCCAATACCAATGGCTCTAACCTTAATGAAATAGATATTGATGACATTAGTTTTATTGAAAGACCTAATTGTTCAGAACCTTATAATCTTACCTATAATAATATTACAGCATCATCGGTTGATTTATCTTGGACTGCAAATGGAGATGAAACAAGTTGGGAAGTAGAGTATGGAAATAAAGGTTTTACGCTAGGTAACGGTACTATTGTACAAGTAAATTCTAACCCATTTACATTAGATGAATTAGCTTCTAATAATGAAATCGATATTTACATTAAATCTACTTGTTCTAATACCAATAGTAGTAATTATGTAGGACCTATTTCTTTAAAAACTGCTTGTGGCATTTATACAGCTCCATGGTCTTACGACGTAGAAAATCAAATTATTAATAATATTGTTGAGCAATGCTGGGAAGGAGATCCTATTGCTAATACTAGACCATATTATTGGAGAACAAGAAACGGAAATTCACCAGGAGCCCAGTCAGGCCCGTCTGTAGCACATAGTGGAAGTTTATATTTTGCTACTTATACTGCTACAAGTAATGCTGTTGAAGCCTCTTTGGTTTCTCCAATTATTGATATTTCTACTTTAGTAGCACCTGCTTTGACATTCTATACCTTTATGCATGGTGAAAATATTGGTAGTTTGTATGTAGATATTTTCTCTAATGGAAGTTGGACAAATAATGTATTCGCTTTAACTGGAGCACACCAAACTTCAGCCACTGATTCATGGGTAAAACAACTTATTAATTTAGATGGACATACAGGAGAAATACAAATTCGATTTAGAAGTGAAAATGGAGGTTATACCAATTCTGAAATTGATATTGACACTATAGAAATATCAGAAATGCCATCTTGCCCTTATCCAACAAATATTAATGCATCTAACATTACTAGTAATTCTGTAGACCTTGAATGGACTAGTACTGGCAACGAAAGTCAATGGATTATTGAGTATGGAATTGAAGGCTTCACACCTGGTACTGGTACACAAATAACTGTAACTTCAAATCCATTTAACTTAACCTCTTTAACAAGTAATACAGATTACGATCTATATGTATATGCTTCTTGTACTTCTGAAACAAGCAGTCCACAAGAACCCTATAAAATTAAAACTATTCCTGATTTTTGTGGAGGAGATCGTTTCTATGATTCTGGAGGAGCTACTGGTAACTACAGCAATCTCGAGAATAATATAACAGTAATTTCTCCTACAGATGGAACTGATTTTGTTATTGTTACTTTTGAAAGTTTTAACTTAGAAAGCTGTTGTGATGTACTAGAAGTTTATGATGGTTCTAATATAAATGCACCTTTAATAGGGAACTATAGAAATACTAGTCCTGGGCAGATAATACCTAGTAATAGCGAAGGAACATTAACTTTTAGATTTAGATCAGATGGCTCTGTTACATCTTCTGGGTGGGAAGCTAGTGTAACTTGCGCAACTCAATGTAATCAACCAACTAACATTAATACTACTATAAATTCCAATACATCTATAACTTCAAATTGGACTCCAGGTGCTAACGAGCAAGCATGGGAAATAGAATATGGTACCAATGGTTTCAATATTGGAGATGGAATAAGAGTAGCAGTTAATACTAATAGTTATGATTTCACAAATCTTCCTCAACCTCTTACCTACAATTATTACATTAGGTCTGTTTGTCAAAATGGTGTTAACTCATACTATAGCGAATGGAGTGGCCCATATACTTTTGCTGTATCTTGTAACGCTATAGATGCTCCATATCATGAAACTTTTTCTTCCAATACTACTCCTGTATGTTTTATAGAATCAGGTAGTGAAAATTGGTTGTTTAATACCAATGCAGACTATGAAGCTGCTAATGCAGGTGATCATACTGAAGGAGGAGGAACTAATTATGCTTGGATTGATGGGTCTCAACCAAGTGGTAGTAACCAAAGAAGTTCTTTAACTACCATTCCTGTAAATATTTCACAACTGACAAATCCATACGCTCAATTTAGTGTATTTAGCGTGAACAGTTACGCAGAAGCATATAATACTATAGAAGTGAATTTAATTGATACTACTGGTCAAAAATTCAATCTTCTTACTCTACAAGAAAACACAGATAATGGTTGGAAGACCTACACATATGATATTTCAAGTTTTCCTATAAATGGTAATAATATAAAGCTTGAGTTTATTATTACGGAAAACAGTCCTAATAATCCATATCATAATGATATTTTAATTGATGATATTAAAATCGATGATGAGAATGTATTAAGTACTGAAGATAATATCAACTTCACTAATCTTTTTAAATATTACCCTAACCCTGTTACTGATAATTTAACAATAATAAGTAATACTACTAGTGAAATAACTAAAGTAGAGATATACAACAACTTAGGTCAAAAACTAATTTCTAAAAAAATTAATAAAACAAATAAAACTAAGATAGACACTTCTAATTTACCTGTAGGAATCTATCTTGTTAGAGTATTTTCGAATTCGAAAAACAATATTTTTAGAATTGTAAAGCAATAGTTTCATTTCCCCGAAAAGTGACGACTATTTTTTCTTGAAAACTCGGAGTTAACTCCGAGTTTTTTTATTTTTTAAAAGATTCGTAATGTTTCTGATTTTCATCGACAAACTATTTATAGTTAAAAAATATTCCGATGAAATACTTACGAGCTTTATTACTTCTATGTGTATTAATATTCCAAAGTTGTATACAAGATGATATTATTGACGATAGAGTTGATGAAAGTTTATCCTTTAATAACCCCATAACAGAACTTACAATTAAAGATACACATCAGTATGTTATTAAATACACCAATAATGTAGGTGAAATTGTAACTCCAACAATAAACTGGTCTAGCTCTAATGATAATGTAATTTCTGTTTCTAATACAGGTTTATTAACTGCTTTAAGTATTGGAGAAGCAACGATTACTGCTACCGCTACCACTGAAGAAGCAACAGTAGTTAATGAAGTAACAATTGAAGTAAAACCTGCCGAGGAACAACTCGTAATTGATAATGTAATTCAAGAAATTATTATTAATAATACACATCAATACACTACTACCTATACTAATAGTTTAAATGAAGTTGAAGTACTCCCTGTTACTTGGACGAGTTCTGATAATGCTGTACTTTCTGTTTCTAATAATGGTTTAATTACTGGAGTTACTACTGGACAAGCAACTATAATGGCAACCGCTACTACTTCAACTGGAAAAACACTTACGTTTGAAGATGAAGTAACTGTAACTACAGTTGCTGAAAGGTTAACTATTAATAACCCTATTAATCAAATTAATATAACTGATACATACCAATATACTACTACCTATACAGATAATAGCGGACAAGTACAATCTCCTACTGTTACATGGTCTAGTTCTAACACCTCTATTCTTTCAATAAACACAAATGGCTTACTTACAGCTGTAGGTGAAGGAGAAGCTACTATTACAGCAACAGTAACAAATACTGCTGGTCAAACAATTACAGCAGAAAATACTATTACGGTAATAGGAAACAGTACAGAAAAAACAGGAACTATTAGAACCACTAGTAGTTATACTTTACGAGGTACTTTTACTTTAAGAGAAATTCCTGGTACTAATAATTTAGAATTGATCATTAATGATGATTATGCAGCTTCTTCTAGTTTACCAGGACTGTATCTATATCTAACAAATAATCCTAATACTATTAATAATGCTCTAGAAGTAAGTCCTGTATCTGTTTTCAATGGAAGTCATACTTATGTTATTGAAAACACAGATATTAATGATTTTTCATACCTTTTATATTGGTGTAAACCATTTTCCGTAAAAGTTGGGGATGCAGAAATTAACTAAACAAAGACATACACAGATGAAAAAAAATATAATTGTTCTATTAGTAATGATAACTGCAAGCTTTACAATGCATGCACAATGGAATAAAGGAAAAGGTAACGGATATTATAAACTATCTGCTTGGTATTTACAATCAGATCAACATTATACAGATACAGGAGCAATAGATCCTAATGTTACACGTACACAATTCAACACCAATATTTATGCTGAATATGGTATTAGTGATAAAATCGACATCATAGCTTATGTTCCTTTTTTCGCAAATACTTCTCAAAACAATCAAATTTCTGGTACAAACGGATCGGTTATTTTAGAAGGAGAATCTGTAAGTTCTTTTGGAGATGTAGATTTAGGGATTAACTACGGATTGTATAAAAAAGGGAATTGGGCTGCTTCTGTTAAATTATTATTAGGACTTCCTACAGGAAACGACAATGGTGGAAGTGATGGAAGTTTTCAAACAGGAGATGGAGAATTCAACCAATACTTATCTACTTATTTAGGATACAGCACTTCTTTAAACGGACTTCCTTTTTATGCGAAATCATATATTGGATATAACAATAGATCAGAAGGTTTTTCAGATGAATTTCGAACTGGTTTAGAAGCTGGGATTAATTTATTCAGTAATAAATTATGGATTATTGGTAGACTTAATGTATTAAAGTCTCTTAAGAACGGATCGTTAAATGCCATTACTAGCAACGGAAGTATTTTTGCCAATAACATAGAATTTAGCAGTTTAGGAATTGAAGCGGCTTACTATATTACAGAAACCTTAGGTGTTTCTGCTAGTTTTGATACTGCTGTAGACGGTAGAATTATTGCTGCAAATCCTTCCTTTTCTGGCGGTATATTCTTAGACATAAAATAACCCCCTTAATTTCCTTGACACATAAATAAAGGTCTAAAAAGCACTTTCAAAAGTATCTCTTTTTTAGACCTTTTATCTTTTAAAAATCAAACCGGTAGTTCATTTTTAATGCTATCCCCCAATCCTTTCTGTTAAAATCTTTATTAAAGTTATCTGTTACTACTAAGTATACGTAACTTAAGGGTTTGTATTCCCACTGTAAACGACTGTTAATATTAAAATTATTTTGCTGATTATTATATTGCACATAGGTAGTCCAATTCAAACGATTATTTAAAAATACTTCTCCTGTAAATCTTGCCAAATGAAAGGTTTCTTTCCCTAACTCTTTTAAATTGATTGCATTGATATCATAAGATAATTCTAAATTAGCAAAAGGTAATAACTGATAATTTACATAAGCTCCTCCTGTAATTTTTTCACCATTGTAAAACCTTCCTTTTTGTAAATTAAAACGATATCTTACTTGCTGATTGTTTGCTGAATTATACCCAACTTTTACATTCCAATTTTGATATTGCTGAGGCAATAATGCGTTTCCATTACCTAAAACATCAAATCCATACTGCAAATCTATAGTATCAAAGTTCAACACATAATACACAGCGGATAGATTCTTAAAAAACACTGCAGAATTTAAAAAATGGCTCATTTGGTTCTGCACACCTGATATATCAAAATATGTAGTGTTCCTATAATTTAAGTACCGTACATTATTTAATACTTTAGAAGTGTCGTAGAATTTTGTGTATTCAATAGCTCCAGTTGTTTGCAAGTATCCTTCTCTTATTAATACATTATTCAATGCATCAAACGTATATAATCTTGGGGTAAAACCAACTTCTGTTAAATAGTTCCCTTCTACTCTTTTAAAAGAAAAACTACCTCGAACTCCTCTATCATTATAATCAACACCTATATTGTAAAACTTATTTTTTTCAGAAATTCCGTCTGTAAAACTCATTCCAAAATTTGAGGTTCCAATCCATTTATTGTTTTTAGACCTAAAGTTTAAATTCCCTCCTACTACCCTATTATAATCATTTAAAAAGTTCAACGATTTTGTTTTCTGTTTATTCACTACAAAACCAGTAGCTGTAAATTGTTGCAACAATTGCTGTTCTGCTACTAATACCAAGAAATTTTGCGCTTGCATTGCTGTATTCTTTTCTGTCTGTGCATTTAATACTCCAATTCTTGTTTTTGGAGCTATATTTCCTGATAATTTTATACCAAACTGAATATCGCTATCTGCACCAATTCTTCTAGAATAAAAAGGGTTCACATCTCTAGGCCCTAAATTTGCAAACAAATCAGCATTTTCTAAAAAGAAATTACGACGTTCAGGAAAAAAGACAGAAAACCGACTAAGGTTTGTTACTTGCTGATCTACATCTATCTGAGAAAAATCTGGTAGTATTGTAGCATCTAATTTTAAAGATGAACTAACATTGTACTGTACATCTAAACTTGCATTTAAAGCCGTTTCCGTTGTATCATTAACCACGTCTTTTTGATAGTTTGCTACAACAGCTGGCGAAACAGCAAAACGAGAAATTCCCTTTTTAGGAATATTTTCCACCTCAAATGTTTTTGTAAACCGAAGATCGAACGTTGGGTAATTCCTGCTAATATCTGTAAAGATTGTCCAAGAATTGTTTTTAATATCTCTAACATAGAACTGCACTCCAAACTTCGCTTCTTTATTATCAAAATTTAGCGCCTTAAATGGAATTGCAATTTCATACAGTTTTTTTGTTCCTTCTACTGAAGTATTTGCTTTCCATACGGCATTCCAACTAAAATTTAAGCCAAAGCCAGACTCCCCTCTTTCTACCAAAGCATCTACTTGAGTTCCGTAGGTATTTACTGCAAATAAATTTCCACTCTGCTGCTGATGTTGTGTATCTAACACTAGCACGAATGCATCACTCAAACCAATAGACACATCTCTTTTTAGTGAACTCACCTGTTGTTTTTCGGTAGTATCATAATATACAGCTCCTATATATATAAAATTACCATCGTGAAATATTTTGACTTCAGTTTGATTTTCTGCCATTCCTTCATCACTAGGCAATAAATTATAAAAATTAGTATGCACTGGTACTTCACTCCAAACTGATTCGTTTAAAATCCCATCTACTGTTATACCTTCTTTTTTAAAAGGTATAACAGGGTTTTGTGAACAAACATTACAACTTATCCAAAACAATAGTATAACACTTATTCTTTTCATACTATTGCTTCTCATCTATCTTCGTAGCAGTTTTACTAATAATTTTCCATGAGTCATTTATCTTCTTTAGTAAAAAGAGATCGATGTACACTACTCTAGCTTTTGGAATCGAAATACTCACTTTTGCAGTCGCTATATCTTTAACAATCTCAACAGCTAAAATTTTACCATAACGTCCATTAAAAGTTCCAGGCGTATTCTTTTTAAAAAAATTAGCATATGTTTCTGGTGAATATCTTTTAAATCCATCTCTTCCTGTTAAGTACAATGTAGCATCTTTTGAAAATGCTTTCTTAATTAAATCTAGCTTATTATAGGAGCTTCCATCTATATAGTTTTGTAACGTATTTTCTATCGCTTTTTTCTCAGATTGTGCAGATACGATTTGTAAAAAAAGAATCGATAGCACCATAATTACTTGTTTCATTTTTTTAGTTTTAATTTGCTTCAAAACTCTAAAAACAAGCTAAAAATGATGTGATTAATTATAATTTCGGCGTCCAGTTTTATAAATTAAGACGATAAAAACTGTTTTTGATATTGTGAAGGAGTCTGACCTACAGACTTTTTAAATGTCGCATAGAAATTAGACTTTGAAGAAAAACCAGCTTCAAACCCAATAGCTTCAAGAGTTAGTTCTTTTCTTTCTTCTAATAATTTTTTCGCTTCTGCTATTCTAAAATCATTCATAAAAGCTGCAAAACTTTTTCCTACATTATCATTTAATAACTGAGATAGTTTATGAGAGGTAATGTGTAATTCTTTTGCTATATCCGATATCTTAATACTCGTACTTTTATACAATTCTTTTACTACTACCAATTCTTTTAGCTGTGTTACTAGTTCATCAGCTTCTGTAGTTGTAATCTTTTTTGCAGCATATTTCTCTGGAATATTCTCAAAGATCATCTCTCTATTCCTCTTAGATAAAAACATAATTAGCAATACATAAAATACTACTGAAAATGTTATCGTTCCTACAAAATAGAAAAAGAAAAGTCCGATTAAATAAGCTGTGTATATTAATATATTCGCTATAAAAACTGCTATTAACCACAATTCAGAGGTAGAGACAGAAGTTTTACCTACCAACATTTTCTTTAAAACATCTCGTAATACGTAACCTGAAGCTATTAGATATACTCCCCAAACCAGATAAATGAAATAAGCAAAATAAGTCCCCCAAAAACGTAAATGATACGGGTATGGAAACAAAACTCCTATAATTAATATAAAAGCAACTAAAATACCCATATGAGTTTTCCAAGATGTAGGTATGTGTTTTTTGTTTTCTACTGAAGCTTTTATGTAATAAAATAAGCTAATTCCAATTAAAAAACAGGCGGACAATCCTATTTGAATTAACCAAAAATTTCGTTCTTCTCTAGGAGTAAAAATGACATATAAGGATTTTCCTATTCGTAAACTAAGAAACAATACTAATAATCCAAAGAAGAAATTTTGCACTCTCTTTTGTTTATTAAAAAAGAGGAAATAAAAAGCTACTAGAAAACCATTAAAGACTCCTAGAGCGCAAATAAAAAACAAAATTGGATTATCGTACATAACTCTTATAACAACTAATTTTTGTCTAAAATAAAACTTCTGATAAAAATAAATCCTTTTATTCAATATCTTATTGTCTCATTATATAACTCGTTTAAATTGTTATTCTAGCATTCAATCAAAAAATTGAAAACGTTTATCATTTTTTATATAAAAATCCATCACTTAAACAATAGTTTTATAACGATTTGTATGTCTAAAGACTACATATCTGTAAACAATAATTCACAAATTAAATCTAAAAACATGTTAGAAAACATTTTAAAATTATCGGGAACAAAAGCTATTGAAAAAACAGCTCAAAAAGACATTAAAGGAGGTATGCTAGTACTTGCTCCTTCTTGTTATGGAGGTGATGCTATTTGCTGTGGGACTGCACAATGGCAGTGTGGAACTGGGCCTTCTGCTGGTGGAATACATCAAGATCCTAATGTATATTTCCAAGGAAACCCTGTATGTAACTGCTTCTAATCTAAATTAAAAACGAAACCTATGTTATATAACATTTTAAACACTAAAAACGTACAGTTATTAGATGTAAAAGCTCAAAAATCAATTAATGGGGGAAGTTTAGCAGAATGTCCTACCTTTTTTCCTTTGGGCTGTTTTAGTGGTCCTTTTTATTGCAATACACAAGGACTTCCAATTTGTCCTCCAGTAGATGAAGAAGCTTAATTCAATATAGAGGTTGTTTCATTTTTCTAAGACAGCCTCTATTTTTAAACTTTCTTTATTCCTTTCAAAGCTCTTTTCGCTTGTACTATATGTCGCTCATTATGATAGATAACAAAACGAAATGTATCTCCTAATCTAAACTTTAATATAGGTAAAGTAATTGCTGTTTTTATGTTTGTCAAATCTTTTTCTTTGGCTGACTCTAATAATTCTAATAATTCCTCTTGTAGTTCTAGAAAATCTTGTACTACTTTATCTGTATTTAATCTACTGTATATTGGGTTCTTACTTTTAAATGTTTTCATTTTTTTCATACGCTCTTTAGGGAGCATATCTAAGGCAAACTTATTTCCCCAATATCCTGATTTAAATACTGAAATTTTCGTTGTTGTTGAAGTTGATAATCTTTTTCGGATTTCTTGATTATAAAAAGTTGCATAGCGATTTAAATGCTCTATACATTCTATAGCAGACCAAGTTTTATCATCTCTTTTACTTTGTAAATCTTCTTTCGATTTACTCTGTAAAAATGTTACATATGCAATATGAGATTGCACATAATCTTGTAATTCTTGTATAAGTTCGTTTGTTTTAAAGACCATTGGATTGTATTTGTTTCAAAAATCCGATTTTCATCTTTTATAAATCTTGAGTGGAATCAAGAGTATTTAAAATTCTAGAAACTGTTTCTGGTGTCATTCGTAAATAAGAAGCTATATACTTTAAGGGAATTTCCTGAAATACTTGAGGACTACGCTTTAACACTCGCTCAAATCTTTTTTGAGGAGCATATGTTATTAAATCTATTTCTCGTTCTATTTGTTGATAAACAAAACTTTGCAACATTAATTCCCATACTTTTTTATGAGCTTCTGAAGCATTGATTACTTCAGTAAATCTCGCTTTTGAAATTCTTTTTAAAGTACATTTTTTCAATGTTTGTATGAAAAAAGAAGTAGGTTTCTCTGTAAGAAAACAATCTAACGCAGTAATAATAGAATTTTTATATCCAAATCGAATGGTATGTTCTTCTTCCTCATTATCAATAAAAACACGTAAGCTACCTTCTATTACTAGATATAAATCTGTTTTTATTTCTCCCTGAGTAACCAGATACTCATTTCGTTTTATAGTAACTTCTTGTTCCCAATGGGGTTCTAAAATCTTCAATAATTCTTCATAAGCGTTCATAACAATAAAGTATGATTTGTTTATATAAATCTTTTTAAAGATAGTTTTTTTATTAAATTAGATATGCTGCTTTTTACATTTATTGTAAAAAAGAAAAAACTTGAATTTAGACTTATACTTAACAATGAAAAGAGACATTCAATCAATAAATTATAAAATAAAAAAACTAGCTTCTTCTTTGGAAAAATTAAAGGATACTGAGCTAAATACAGAAGAAATTGAGTTTATTAAAAAATATCAACCTCAAAAATCTTTAATTATTTATGGTACGCTTGGCCCAGGAAGACCTAATCATTCAAAAATTGAACATATTAATGGAGTATGGAAAAAGGGAATTATAAAAGGAAAATTAGTAAACGAAGGTTGGGGAGCTGCAATGGGCTATTTTGCTTTTAAAAACACAGCAGAAAATGAACAAGAAATAATTCAATCTTATATTCTAATTTCGGATGAGTTACATAAGCACTGGGAATTTTTAGATGAATTTGAAGGAGATGAATATACCCGAACCCTTACTCAATATGAATTAGAAGATGGTACTATTGGAGTTGGAAATATTTATGCTTTTAAAGAAAAATGTTAAGAGAAACATAAATAGTTATTATATGCAAGATTAATTACTAACTTTCAAACTAGTAATTAATCTTGCTATAAGTAACCATGAGAAAAACAGCCATACTTATTTTATGGATTCTTTTATCCGTTTTCACTAAAACTCATTCTCAAGCAACTATAACACAAAACATTATTGGAGAAAACCATACTCTCCATTCTAATATTCTGGAAGAAGACAGGCTAATTACAATTTATGTTCCAGAAGATTATCAAAACACAACGATGGTTTATCCTGTGTTATATATTCTAGATGGACAACGTTATTTTCTAAATGGAGTTTTGTACCAAAACACTTTAGGCTGGCAAGAAAAAACTCCAAATTTTATAGTTGTTGGAATTCATACAAACAATCGCACAAGACGAAAATTATTCTTTGAAAAAGCGCCTAGCTTTATTCAGTTCTTATCACAAGAATTAATTCCTTACATCGAAAAGAATTACAGAACTTCTTCTAAACGTATGTTTTTTGGATGGGAAATGGCAGGAGGATTGGCAATTGAGTTATTAGCGCAACCTAAAAGTATTTTTTCTGCTTATTTTATTTCAAGTCCTACGCATATAAATGATACTAGATTACATATACTTAAACAAAAACTAAACACTAAAAGCCTTAATGAATTCCTTTATATTACATTAAGTCCTTCGGAAACTTGGGCACAAAAATCGGTAGATAATCTCGTTAATATTTTAGAGGAACAAATTTCCCAAAAAGCTAATTGGCATTATACATCTTTAACAGATGAAAATCATCATTCCACACCAACACCAACAATTCATAAAGGTTTAAATACGTATTATAAAGACTATCCATACTTGAGATTTAAAACATTAAAAGAATTTGAAGATTTTGGAGGAATAGATGCGCTAAAAACACATTATAAAAAAAGAGGGCAAAAATACAGTGTAGCTTCTGATATTCATAAAAGTACAAAACACTTTTTGCTATTACAAGCTATGAAAGAAGACAATTTTAATACTTTTGATTTTTTTATGAATTCCTTTGGTGATTATTACAAATCTAAAACCAGAGATTTGTGGTTTAATAGATATGCACAATTCTATATAAAACACAACAATCCAAATAAAGCTATAGAAATACTAAATGTTGGCTTGATAAAATTCCCTAGTTCATTAGTTATTCTAAGTAGTTTGGGAGATGCTTTTTTGAAAACAAAAAATAAAATTAAAGCCAAAGAATATTATACTAAAGCTGTAGCATTAGCCATAAAGAATAAGGATAAAAACCTTGAACGTTACAAGTCAAAATTGAAACAGATTTAACTTTTAACACAGTATAATTTCTTATTCAAATTCTAATTATTAATTTAAATGTTTTCGAAAAATATAATCAACCAGATTACTAAATTTTAAAAGCAACATGAAAAACTTATACCATTACAATACGCTCTCATTCTTAAGAAAAACCTTAGCTTTATTTTGTTGTCTCACAATACTATTCTTAAGTAATGGTTGTACTACTAATTCAAAAACAGAAAAGCAGGAAACTAAAAAAGAAGCTCAGAAACCTACTGTAATAAAAGAAAAATGGCATTGGGATAATCCTAAAAAACAAAGTGAAAATGCAGGATATGCTCAAGTTGTAAAAGTTGGTAATACTTTGTACGTATCTGGAATTCCCGCACAAGAAATAAGTCCTGAAGGAATAACAAAATTATACGATGCCATCAAAAGATGTTTGAATGCATTTGGAGCTTCTCCTAAAGATATTGTGAAAGAAACATTGTACACTACAGACATAGAAGCAATGAAAAAAAATAATGACGCAAGAAAACAGTTTTACAAAGGAGATTATCCTGCTGCAAGTTGGGTAGAGATCAGTAGACTATATCAACCTGGAGCTAAAATAGAAGTTGATGTTATTGCGGAAATTACAGATACTACTAAGTAAAGAATTTATATTTCCAACATTTTACTTTCTTCTTATTTTTATAGTATACTTAAAAAGATCATGACTCCAAAACATCAATTAGACTTACGTTCGCGTCATCCTAATTTTCAAACTTTCTTAGATATTAATGAACGTGAATCTAAAAAAATACGAGATAATTATACATGTTTTTTAGATGTACCTTATGGTAATGAACCATTACAAACACTAGATATTTTCCCTTCTTCTATTCCAAATTCTCCAATACTTATATTTATTCATGGAGGTTATTGGAAAGGCTTGGATAAACTTAGTTATAGTTTTATTGCTGAACCATATATTAAAAACAATATCACTACTTGTATTGTAAATTACCAACTTATTCCTACGGTTACTATGGAAAGTTTGCTGAACGATATTACTACAGCTATTCAATGGATTATAAGTAAGGCAACTATGTACAATGGTAATTCAAACAAAATCATCCTCAGTGGTCATTCTGCTGGTGGACATCTTGCTGTATTGAGTTATTTATTAACTGAAAATATACAACCTAAAATTCAAGCTATATGTAGCCTTAGTGGAATTTTTAATCTAGCTCCTATTCAACATAGTTACCTAAATGATATATTACAATTAAATACTACTGATGTACATAAATTTAGTGTATCTAATAAAGATTTATCCCGTATCAAATGCCCTTTATTACTTAGTGTTGGAGGAAATGAAACTGATCTTTTTATTGAAGAATCTAAGAACTTATATCTAGAGCACAAGGAAGTAGCTCCTATTACATATTATGAATATGCAGATTTAAATCACTATGAAATAGTACATAAACTAGGACAAGACTACAATCTTTTATCTGAATTTATATGTGCAACTGCTGTACAATAGAAAACCTATGAATTCTCATATTATAAGAAAGAAAATTAAATTTTGGAATATTCATTCCAAATTATATATATTTGCAACGTGAATAAAAAAGAGATTATACTAACTGCCGCTCTTGAGCTTCTAGTTGAAAAAGGAGTTCATAATACACCCATGTCTGCAATAGCTAAAGCTGCTGGAACAGGAATGGGAACTATTTATAATTATTTCCCAAACAAAGAAATATTAATCAATGAGATTTACAGTAGTATAAAAGAGAAAGAAACATCTGTTTTCTTAGAAGTAGCAACAGACAAACCTATAAAAACACAGTTTGAAAATTACCTTACTGTACTGATACAGTTTTTCATAAACAGTCCAATGTATTTTAAGTTTTTACAGCAATTAGAAGCCTCTCCTATTATCACTAAAGAAAATAAAGTAAAAGGAGGAAAATCTGTGGGATTAGTATCTGATCTATTAAAAAATGGTCAACAAGATAGAATTATTAAAAACATTAGTATAGATGAATTATTAATATTTATAGGAGGTGTAGTTTCTTCTTATTTAAAATGGTACTTCACAACAACTGATAAAACACAGGCATCTTTTAAAAACCAAATTCAAATGGTTTGGGATGCAATTAAAGAGTAAAATTTTTTACATTTTTTTGGAATGAACATTCACTCCAAAAAAATATTTTAACTTAAAAACAACAAAATGGTAGATTTAAAATTTAAAAGAAACATTAACAAACCAATTGATGAAGTATGGAAGTTTATTATCGAAGAATTTTCAAATGGACATAAATGGGCAGCAGGAACAACAAATTGTAGAAAAGGGTATCCTCATGAAGATTTTGATAGAGTTTGTGAAACAGAATCTGGACGATTAATGGATACAATTACAAAAATTGATAATGAAAACTACTTGTTAGAATTCTCTGTTAAAGGGCTTCCTTTCTTTGTTCGTTCTGTAGTAAGTAGTTGGAAACTTTATAGCGTTTCAGATAATCAAACACAAATTATACTTGGACCAAGAATTACCGTAATTCCTGTAATAGGAACACTAATGCAAATTCCTATGAAAGCGGCTTTAAAAAAATTATACCCTAAGCTAATTAATGATTTAGCCATTTATATTGAAACAGGAAAACCATCACCAAGAAAGCAAAAAGAGCTTGATGCTATTTAAGAAACTCCTATCATTTCGAGTAAAATCGTTTGTTTAAAAGAGTATTAACAGAACAAGTAATTAATAATTAACTCCTCTTTTTCAATGTGATATTAGTCAATCTATTTCTTAGATTCATTTTAAAATACAATTACCCATTAAAACAACGACATTTGGTTGGTTTGATTTTTATCAAACAAATGATAGTTTATGGGTGGTTGTTTTTTTGCTTCTTGAAAATACTTCCTTTTGGCTAATCGAAATTGCATGGCTACTTGTTCAGCTATTTTTCCTTCTCCTTTCATTCTAGTTCCATATCTAGAATCATTTAATGTTCCGTTATGGCAACTCTTAATTTGATTTAGAATTTTGTTTGCACGATCTGGATATGTTTTTTCTACCCACTTCGTAAAAATTTCACCAATAGCTCCATTTAATCGTACAATAGTATAATTCATATCACTTGCTCCTAATTCACTTACTGTTTTTGCCAATGGTAATATCTCATGATTATTTATAGAAGGAATAATAGGCGCC
This sequence comes from Tenacibaculum amylolyticum, assembly GCF_964511145.1. Lineage (NCBI taxonomy): Bacteria > Pseudomonadati > Bacteroidota > Flavobacteriia > Flavobacteriales > Flavobacteriaceae > Tenacibaculum > Tenacibaculum amylolyticum. Next base: position 59,087 of record NZ_CAZEFZ010000063.1, on the reverse strand, counting down.
ATCATTACATACACAGGAATTCCATTTTTTGCTAGCGTTTCTACTGTCTTTAATCGCTTTTTAATCGTAGCTGTTCTTGGTTCTAAAGTACTTCTAGTTTTCTCAGATAATGAGGTAATAGAAATATTTACACGTACTAAATTCATCGCAGCCATTTCTTTTAAAATATCTAAATCACGAAGAATTAACGCATTTTTTGTGATCATGCTTACTGGGTGTTTTAGCTTTAATAACACTTTAAGCATCTCGCGAGTAATTTCTAATTTCTTTTCTATAGGTTGATAGCAATCTGTATTTCCAGAGAACATAAGCAATTCAGGTTGCCAGTTTCTGCTTCGTAGTTTTTTTTCTAAAAGCTCAGCAGCATTTTTTTTATATAAGATTTTACGTTCAAAATCTAATCCTGCGGAATATCCCCAATATTCATGTGTATTTCTTGCATAACAATAAATGCAACCATGCTCACATCCTTGATAAGGATTCATAGAATAAAACAATCCCATTTCAGGACTATTTGTTTTATTTAGAATGGTTTTGGGATGTGTTTCTATATATATAGTTTTATTAGCATCTGCATTTTCATTTTCTGAAGCACAATAGTTTAAAAAATCATCTAAAACTTCATGCTCATGTTGCAAAAACCTGTTATGTGTATTGTGCTGTGCTCCTCTTCCCTTAATGTACTCCATAGAAAAATCATTTTTAAATTATTAGCTAAAAAGTTGAATGATTTTACTGAGAAAAAGTTCAGCAACTTCTCAATACAATTTTGGTAACAAACCAAAACCATTCTTTAATATTACAAATTTACAAAAAATATGTTTGAAAAATAATTAATCTGGTAAACGATCTCTATCTTTTTTACCTCTATTAAATCGATATACCACATTCAATCTAAATTGTGGGCCAACTACAGATTGTCTACTATTAATTATATAGTTTTCTCCTGTAATTAAACGTTTTCTAATTCTGGAATTAAAGATATTTTGCACGTTAGCCGTTACAGAAACTTTATCGTTCCAAAAGTCTTTATTTACGCCTAAATTTGCAAAGAATATAGGTTTAGTTACCGTTTGTCCTGATGCGCGTTCTCCTTGATAATTTAGGTTTGTTTGAATGGTTATCGCGGGTGTTTTTATTTGAGAATTTAATCTTGTTGTCCAAGCATTATCTGATACATTAAACAATCCTTTTTGCGTAAATGTAAAGTAGTTTATTTCTCCTGAAAGACGCCACCAAGGAAAAGCTCTATATTGCATTCCTAGTTCTGCTCCTACTCTATGTTCTTCTCCGGAATTTACTTCTTTTGTAATAATTACTCCTTGTCCATTAGAAGTAATTAAACTTTCAAACAATTGTGTAGTATGTTGGTAATATAGAGATGGATTAAGAACAAAACGCTTCCATTTCTTTAACAAACCTAAATCAAAAGCATCTGTAAACATTGGGTTTAAATCTGGATTTCCAACACGAATATTTCTTCGATCTGCAATTCCTCCAAACGGATTCAATTGCCAAAAACTAGGTCTTCTAATTCGTTTACTATAACTCAGCTGAAGATTTGTTTTTTCGTTAAAATTATAGGTTAAATGTACCGTAGGAAATAAGTTAGAGTACTTTTTATCTGTTTCAAATTGTTGTTTTATATCTGTACTTCCTGTATGTGTGTATTCAGCACGTAACCCCAACAAATATTGTAGTTTATTTTTTCTATTTCCATATTGAGCATATGCAGCATAAATACGTTCTTTATATTTTAAAACATTATCTAAACTATCTACCAATACATTGTTATCCCATACTTTATAATCGCTATCTATATCTCTAATCTCACCTTTAATTCCTAACTCTAAATGAGTTTTAGGAGCTAATGGTAATCTAAAATCGGTTTGAAACAATAAATCTTTACTACTCTCTACATCTCTACTTTGCAATACATTAGGAGAAACCGTGTTTGTATTTTCTTCTATAAACTCATTTTCATCATCATTCCAAAAATCATATTGTACATCTATTGTTAATTTTTGACCTTTTTTAGCAAAAGTTTTTACATGATTAAATTCTATTCTACTAAAGTTTTGAGGCTCCCTATAGCTTTCTTTATTAAGAATCGTATTTTGTAAATTTTGCGATGCATCTAAAAAATCAAATTGAAAATTACCAAAACGCTTACTCACATTACTTCGTAAAAAATAGCTAAATGTGGTTGTATTCTGTTTGTTGAAATAAATATCACTTCCTACATAAAGATTAAATATATTTCTTCTGAATAAAGCATTTCTTGTTTGGTTTAAAAATGAAGTTATTCCACTTGTATCAAAATTGGTTCGTTGCATTGCTGTTTCATACTCAAAATCTTGAATTCTATACCTTGCATTTGCAAATAAGTTAAATGTTTCTTTTTTAAAGTTTACATTATAATTTACTCCATGATTCGCAGGGCTTCCTGTTGTTAATTGTAATGAGCTACTAAAACCTCCAACTTTATTTTTCTTTAGTATGATATTTAAAATTCCTGCGGTACCTTCTGCATCATATCTAGCCGATGGATTTGTAATAACTTCTATACGTTCTATTGTAGATGCTGGTAATTGTTCTAATCCATTATTATTGGTTAGTACAGATGGTTTTCCATTAATTAGAATACGTACATTAGCATTTCCTCGTAAGCTTATAGCTCCGTCCATATCTACATTTACCGATGGAACATTATTTAAAATATCTGTTGCATTTCCTCCTTTTGCAACTAAATCTTTTCCAACATTAAAAATTCGTTTATCTAATTTATATTCGGTTGTAGATTTTTCTGCTCTTACTTCTACTTCTGCTAACTGTGTACTGTTTTCTTCTAAGAATACAACACCTATGTTTTGCGATGTAGTTAAATTTTTCGATTTTATTTGAGTTGATTTAAATCCTACAAACTCAATCTTAATATCATAGACTCCTGGTTTTGTAGTTATAGAAAATTCTCCTTTATCATCTGTAGATGTTCCAGTGATTAATGTAGTTGTATTTGGTTTGGTTACTATAATTGTGGCAAATTCTAGTGGTTGTTGTGTTGATTTGTCTGCTACTTTTCCTTTCAAAGTAATTTGTCCAAAAGAACAAATACTTAATAACAATATTAATAGTGTAATAAGTCTCATTGTTTTGTGTCTAATTTTAATTTACGGTATAAAAATGCATGGGTTTCCTCGGTACTATTAGCGTAATAGACCAATTCTGTAAAAAAGTCGACGTTTAAACAAAACCTGCATAAAAGACTTATTCAGGTTAAAAAAGGTTACATTCAGGAGTCAAAATCTCAAACTCGTCTACTTCTTTAACATTTTTCTTAGTTTTAAGTACTTTTGATACATGCTGGAATACATTCAAAAAATAACAAGCTACATAAAGTCTAAACGCGTGTTAAAACATTTTATATTTTGGACTGTTTTTATTCTTTTTAACCTAGTAAAAAGTTTAGCTACTTTTAAAGACAAAGGAGATGTGTATACAAGTAAACTACCTATCTCTTCTATTATAGGTAATTTACCAGATATTATTACCGCATATATTGTTGTCTATATCATTTTTGAAAAACTTATTAAAAAGAGAAAATACCTTTTAGGCACACTTTCTTTTTTTATTGTTATATATATAATGAGTGTTTTAAACAGGTTATGGGTTGTACAAGTAGTAGAAACTATTTATAGAATTCCGCCTTTTGAACAAGAAAGCTTCATGGAAATTATTAATGAACCTAGGCATTTAATTGCTTATTATATGCCTTCACTGGTTTTAAGTAGTTTTGTTTTTGCTGCTGTAAAATATTATTTTGAAAATGAAGGGAAGCATCTAAAACAGTTAGAAATAGAAAAAGAAAAATCTAGCATCGAATTAAAAACTTTAAAAGGACAATTAAATCCTCACTTTTTATTCAATACATTGAATAACATTTATTCTTTATCTGTAATGAATTCTCCACAAACTTCGAATGCCATTGCCAAACTTTCTGAAATGCTCGATTTTGTTTTATTCAAGTGTGATGATCAACTTGTTTCTTTAAAAAATGAATTAGCTCTTATAAGAAACTACATTGCTTTAGAAAAGTTAAGATATACTGATGAATTACAAATTAATATTACTTCTGATATAAATGTTCCAGCAAAAGTACCTCCACTTATTTTACTATCTCTTGTAGAAAATGCTTTTAAGCATGGAGCTAGTGCAAATGGAGGAGCTCCTGAAATTACTATTGATATAACGAGTAATGAAAAAACAGTTGAGTTTTTTGTTAGCAATACGGTAAGTGCTTCAGAAAAAACACAAGAAAGAAAATCAATAGGTTTATTGAATATTAAAAAACAATTAGATTTAATATATGGAACTAATTATACGCTAGATATCGACACCAATGCAGATTTATTTTCTGTAAAAATTACTATACAAAAGAACGTTAATTAATAAATTGCCTTATGCCTTATAAATGTGTTATTGTAGACGACGAACCTTTAGCTACTAAACTTATTGCGAACCATATTGCTAAAATTGATACGTTAGAAGTAGTGGCGATTTGTAATAGTGCTATAAAAGCTTTTGAAGTAATTCACACAACTCAAGTTGATTTACTTTTCCTAGATATTAATATGCCTAATTTAACTGGAATTGATTTTCTGAAAAGTTTAAAAAATCCACCTAAAGCAATTTTAACTACTGCTTATAGAGATTACGCTATAGAAAGCTACGATTTAGAAGTTTTAGACTATCTACTGAAACCTATTACTTTTGAGCGTTTTTTTAAAGCAATTGAAAAATTCTTAAGAAATAGTAATACTCCCGATCCTGTTGAAAAAACAGCACATACGCTATCTAAAGAAGATGATTTCTTGTTGATTAAATCTGGAAACAAACATCATAAAATTCTTATAAAGAACATTCTTTATATAGAAAGCTTAAAAGACTACATTCAATTTCATTTAGAAGACGATAAACGAGTGGTTTCTAAATATAAAATCAGTGATATAGAAAATGAGTTAAAAGCAAAATCCTTTTTAAGAGTGCATCGTTCTTATTTAATTAATACAACTAAAATAACAGCCTTTACAATCCATGATATAGAAATTGATACAGCTGTTATTCCAATTGGCGTGAGTTATAAGGAACACACTATGAGTTTTCTAGAGAAAATGAGGACTTAAATTATCCTTCTTTTCTCATTTTATTCATTAAATAAAAATCAGCTAAAACTAAAGCAGTTAACGCTTCTACTACAGGTACGGCTCTTGGAACCACACAAGGATCATGACGTCCTTTACCTTGAATTTCTGTAGCTTCACCTTCAGAATTTATTGTTTGTTGATTTTGCATGATCGTAGCTACTGGCTTAAAAGCTACTCGGAAATAAATATCCATTCCATTAGAAATTCCTCCTTGAATTCCTCCTGATAAGTTAGACTTTGTAGTTCCGTCTGTATTAAAAATATCGTTGTGTTCAGAACCTTGCATTTTGGCTCCACAGAAGCCACTTCCAAACTCAAAACCTTTAACAGCATTAATAGATAACATTGCTTTTCCTAACTCTGCGTGTAGTTTATGAAAAATAGGCTCTCCTAAACCAACAGGAACATTTTTAGCAACACAAGTAATTGTACCACCAATAGTATCTCCAGCTTTTCTTATTTGCTGAATTTTTGTGATCATTTTTTCAGCTGACGCTTCATCTGGGCATCGTACAATATTACTTTCTGTCTTAGAAAAATCTAAATCTTGGTAAGGTTTATCTATAAAAATATCTCCTACAGACGATGTAAATGCATTGATTTCTATTTGCGCTAATAACTGTTTTGCTAACGCACCTGCCACAACCCAGTTTGCTGTTTCTCTAGCAGAAGTTCTCCCACCTCCTCTATGATCTCTAACTCCATACTTTTTATCGTATGTATAATCTGCATGAGACGGACGGTATACATTTGTATTATGATTGTAATCTTTACTCTTCTGATTTGTATTTCTAATGACAAACCCTATAGGCATTCCCGTAGTTTTTCCTTCAAAAATACCGGATAAAAATTCTACAGTATCTGGCTCTTTTCGTTGTGTTACAATTTTAGATTGTCCAGGTTTACGACGATCTAACTCTTTTTGCACTGCATCAAAATCTACCGTAACTCCAGCAGGAAAACCATCTATTACTCCACCAATTGCTACTCCATGTGACTCTCCAAAAGAGGTTAACCTTATTATATTTCCAAAGGAATTAAACATATGCTCTAATTTTTGAAACGAAAAACGAATTTAGTTATTTACGAGAAAAACCACAGTTTAATTGCCATAAAAATTACCATAATAGCTAAAAATATTTTCACCAGATTATCTCCTTTGTTTACAGACCATCTACTAGCAAACCAAGCACCTGTTGAATTTCCAATAGCTAAAATAAGTCCATGTTTCCAGCTTATTTTATCGTTTAAAGCAAAAACAACTACAGCTCCTATTGTATAAATAAACGCTACCATTACTTTCGCCGCATTTGCTTTAACAAGTGAAAAGTGGTTTATAGAGGACATTGCTAGTAACATAAACAATCCTGTTCCTGCTTGAATAAAACCTCCATAGATTCCTATAAAAAAGAAAATAATAAGCGATAGCCATAAATATTTACCAGTTAATTGCTCTTCTACTTCCTTTAAAGATGTCTTAGGTTTCAAAACCATTAGCACTACCACCACTACCATAACTATGGCTAATATTCTATTAAATGTTTCTCCTTTAATATCTACTGCTATTCTTGCTCCTACTAACGATCCTAATAAGGCAGCTATTCCTATATATAAACTAAAAGGATATGCAGAAACTCCTTTACTTTTAAAACCAGCTATAGAAAATATATTTTGAATTAAAATAGCAATACGATTGGTTCCGTTAGCAATGTTTGAAGGTAATCCCATAAAGATTAGCATGGGTAAAGTTAATAGAGATCCACCTCCTGCAATCGTATTTATCACTCCAGCAATCAACCCTACTAAAATTAATAGTAAATATTCTGTCATAGTAAAAAATTGATTGTAAAAGTATTACAAAAAACAAGAAAAATAAATCGAAAAAAAACAAGAAAAACTTTTTGAGAATCAAAAAAGGTTCCTATATTTGCACCCGCAAACGAGTAATCGTTAGTATGACTGGAGAAATGGCAGAGTGGTCGAATGCGGCGGTCTTGAAAACCGTTGACTGTAACAGGTCCGGGGGTTCGAATCCCTCTTTCTCCGCCAAAGCCTCGAAACAAATATGTTTCGAGGCTTTTTTTATTGTATGATATGAGAAAAGATATTTGTAAAACCTTATCGTTTATTATTGCACTACTATTGTGCTATGCTTTTTTCATCAATATTGCTGATCTTACAATCATTCTAAATTCTTCTAAGACTATATGGTATAAAACTGGATATATAATTGGAAATATAGGTATAGGAGTACTAGCCTTTTTAGCTATTAAATATAGCTTGAAAAGCCAAGATTAAAAGGTTATTGAAATAACTGTTTTAAGACTTCAAATAAACGTTTAAAAATGATCTTGCCTAAATTGAGTAGGAGTTGTATTCGTTAGTTTTTTAAAAGCATGGTAAAATGTTGCTTTACTATTAAAGCCAACATCAACCGCAATTGCAAAAATCGTATCTGGTTTCTTAACCAACAAACGTTTTTTAGCTTCTAGAATACGATAATTATTAATATAGTCTGAAAAACTAATATTTTTATTCTCGTTAATTGCTTGTGATATATGCGGTACAGAAGCTTCTAATCGTTCAGAAAGTGTATTTATTTTTAATTCTGAAGACAAAAACATTTGCTCACGCTGCACTAAATCATCTATCTTTTTAAAAAGCGCTTCTGAGTTGCTTAACGAAGAGTTTTTATATTTCGCTTTAACTTCATTAGGCAAATCATTATAATCTCCAGTGTAAGCAAAAATTGGAAAATGCATTAAAGAATACACAAACACAAAAAAGTAAATTGTATAAATAACTGTCTCTATTTTAAACATGTTATCCATAGTACCAATATGAAACAGTAATAAAATAGCTTGAGACGCCATAAAAGCAATCACCAAAAAATTTATAACGAATAATAAATTAATCCATTTAAAATACATTTCCTTTTTCTTATTCAACGCTACAATCATTGGTGTGCTTTTAAATATGCTGTAAGCTTTGTAAATAAAAAACAAATTGATACTACACGACACTAAATAATCATAGATACCGTATTTGGTAATTGGATGATCTAGATCACTGAAAATTAAATCTGCAGCAACTCTAGTTTCAATTCTCCTTACCAAATACACAAAAAACAATGTTTTTAAAATGGTGTATATAAAGATTAAAATTATATATGGTTTAAAATTTATCTTTTTATCTAAAATAGAAGTAGCAAAGTAGAAAAATAAAATACCTATAAAGTGAAACGAAATAAAAGGCAAATAACTTACCCAGATTGGAGCTTTATAATTATTTGCATCTATATAATTTCCTATAGAAAGTAATGTATAAATAAATACAATAAAAGCTAAACTAAGCTTTGTAAAATTACTTGTTCCAAAACTACTCTTTGCACGTAGAATAAAAAAAATTAAAAAGCCTCCTAAAAGAGTACTTATTATAGGAAATACATTTATGATACTCATACACCTTCTAAATTCGCTTACAAAAATACATTTCTGAATTTAATTTCATCTAATATTATAAAACCACACCAAAACAACAATAAACAACTAATTTACAACACATTAAAAACAACTGTATTTTATCTAATATTATAAAATTAAACTTAAAAGTCGTAATATACCGCTAGTTTTGCCCCTAAGATTTTTATTGTTAAATTTATAAATCTACCCGTATAATCCCTTTTTACGTTTTAAAACATTAATTCAAAAAAAACAATGTAATGAGAAGACTTTTTCTTTTTCTATTTTTTTTGAGCATTGCTTCTGCATACACTCAAAAAAAGAAAAACTACAACATTGGTATTTTATTAGATTATAAAACCAGTGAAGTAGATCCTTTGTTACAACAGTTAAAAAATCAGATTAAAGCTGTTGTGGGGGAAGATGCACAAATTACCTTTCCCGAAAAAAGTTTGATGGTAAACAATTATAATTTGCAAAAAGCAAAGCAAAACTATCAAACCTTACTCAATAATAACACTGATATAATTATAGCATTTGGAGTAATTAACAGTGAAGTTATTGAAGCACAAACAACTTATACTAAACCTACTATTTTATTTGGTGCTGTAAATAGAGATTTCAACAACATTGATACTTCGAAAGCAACATCGGGAATTCCTAATTTTACGTATCTAATCAATTCTCAATCGTATTTAGACGACCTTAAAAAATTAAAGGAACTTACCGATTTTAAAAATGTTGGAATTGTTATAGAAGCACCTTTCGAAAAAATTCTTCCGTTACAAGAGACTTTTGACAATGAGTTAAAACAGCTTAATGCAAACTACAAGCTTATTCCTTTTAAGAATATCTCAGACATTAATAATAATCTTAACGACATTGATGCAGTATATATCGCTGGAGGTTTTTTCTTAACAGACACTGAAATTCAACAAATTGCTAAAGAATTTATAGCAAAAGAACTTCCTTCATTTACCATTAACAATATAAAAGATGTACAAAATGGTATTATGGCCACCAATCAATCTGAAGGAAATTTCAATCAATTTACACGTAGAGTTGCCTTAACTGTAGAACGTTATATTAATGGTACTCCTTTAGCTGACTTACCTGTTTATATTGAGTATAGTCCTAGACTAACAATTAATTACAATACAGCTAATGCCGTTGGAGTTCCAATTAAGTATAGTTTATTAAACGACACCGATTTTGTGGGAACTTCTATAGATCCAAATGCAGAAAAAACCTACAATCTCCTATCAGTAATTCAACAAGCTTTACAAAGTAACCTAGGGTTACAAGCCAACAAAAAAGATGTTGAGCTAAACGAACAAAATGTAAAAACTGCTAAAAGCAACTATTTACCTAATTTAACTGCATCTGCTAGTGGTACGTACGTAGATCCTAAGCTAGCTGAAATAAGTAATGGCCAAAGCCCTGAATTTTCTACAGCAGGAAATATTACATTACAACAAACTGTTTTTTCACCTTCTGCGAGTGCCAATATTACCATCCAAAAAAACTTAAAAAAGGCACAACAAGAAAACTACAATGCAGAACAATTAAATACAGTATTTAATGTATCTAATGCATATTTCAACACCCTAATTTTAAAAGCTAACGCTCAAATACGCTTGCGAAATTTAGACTTAACCAAAAAGAACTTACACATAGCCAAAGAAAACTTTGAAGCAGGAGAATCAGGAAAATCAGATGTATTGCGTTTCCGAAGTGAACTAGCTCAAAATACACAAGCTATGGTACAAGCCATAAATCAATTAGAACAAGGGTTTATTGGATTGAATCAGTTACTTAACAACCCTATTGATTTAGCTATTGATGTAGATGATGCAGAGCTAGACAAAGGACTTTATAAGGATTATAATTACAAACAATTAACAACCTTGTTAGACAACCCAACCACTAGAGAACCTTTTATTGCCTTCTTAATTGAAGAAGCTAAAAAAAATGCTCCAGAACTAAAATCATTAGGGTATAATTTAAAAGCAACCGAGCGTAATATCAAATTAAGCGGAAGCAATCGTTTTATGCCAACTGTTGCGCTACAAGGTCAATATAATAGAACTTTTAGCCGCCATGGAAAAGGAAGCACCATTCCTCCTGCTTTTGCTCAATTAGGAAATACTTTATTGAATAGTAATTACAATGTCGCTGTAAACTTATCTATTCCTATTTTCAATAGAAATCAAAACAATATAAACAAGCAAACAGCTTTAATACAAAAAGATCAAATAGAAATTAATCGTGCTAATAGCGAATTAAACATTGCTGCCAATGTACGTAATGGTGTATTGAATTTAATTAATGAAATTTCTAACATTGAACTTTCAAAAGTATCAGAGCAAACCGCTAAAGAATCCCTAGAACTTACGCAATCTTCTTATCAAGAAGGAGCCGTAAATTTTGTACAGTTAATAGATGCACAAAACAACTATTTAAACGCTCAATTAGCTAAAGCTACAGCGGTATACAACTTCTTAATTAATGCTATACAATTAGAACGTAATACAGGATACTTCTTTTTATTACATACACAAACTGAAAATGAAGCTTTTATTACACGTTTTCAAGAATATTTATTAAAAAACTAACTTATTAAACACCTAACAAAATGAAATATACAGTCAAATTATTCATCTTATTTTTCTCAGGTTTATTGTTTATTTCTTGTGGTAAAGAAAAGAAAGAAGCACCTAAATTAATACGTCCTGTAAAATATAAAACTGTAACACTTTATGGCGGCGATAAAGTACGCTCATTTAGTGGAACTTCTCGTACTGATAAAATTATAAAATTGAGTTTTAGAAGCTCTGGTATTATTACCAGTTTTGATATTAAAATTGGTCAGAAAGTTAAAAAAGGACAGCAATTAGCCGTATTAGATAATGTACAAGCAAGATTAAATTATCAAAGTGCCGTTTCTAGCTTAAATAGTGCCGAATCTGCCATGAATACTGCTAAATTGAGTTTGGATAGAACTCGTAAACTTTTTGAAAAAGGTACGACAGCATTAAGCAATTATGAAGCTGCTAAAAATCAATACACTTCAGCTAAAAATTCATATATCTCTGCAAAGCAAAGCGTTGCTTTACAACAAGAGCAAATCCGATTCGGATATTTAATTGCTCCTGAAAGCGGTGTTATTTCTTCTGTAGCTGCTGAAGTTGATGAAAATGTAACTCCAGGACAAACCATTGCTACTTTAAATGCTGGTACAGATATGGAAATTTTATTAGGATTACCAGAAAGTGTTATTAATGGTGTTCATCCTAGTATGAATGTAGAAGTATCTTTTGCTTCGTTACCAAACAGTACTTTTAAAGGAAAAGTGACAGAAGTTTCACCTGCAGTAGATGCCAATACAGCCACCTACCCTGTTCGAGTTGTATTAACAAATCCTACTACGGAAGTACGAAGTGGTATGGCTGCAAACGTAATATTCCAATTTGGAGAATCTAAAAGTGAACAACAACATTTAGTTGTTCCTGCAAACGCAGTTGGTGAAGATAGTAACGGAAATTTTGTCTTTTTAATTCAAGAAAAAGACAATGCAGCTACAGTTACCAAACAAAAAGTAATTATAGGCGAGTTAACACCAGAAGGTTTTATTATTAATGCTGGATTACGAATAGGACAAAAGATTGCAACTGCTGGTTTACAAACTTTACTAGACGGTCAAGAGGTAAAACTTCAATAATTTAAACGTAACTATCTAACATGAATTTAGCACAGTTTTCTATAGAAAAAAACCGCATTACCTTTATGGTTTTAGCCACCATTTTAATTATGGGAATGGTAATGTATTCAGGCTTATCGAGAGATAGCATGCCTCCATATACTGTACGTGTTGCTTCGGTCGTTTCATTCTTCCCTGGAGCGAGTCCAGAACGCGTAGAACAATTAGTTTCTGATAAGATTGAAAAATTAGCGCAAGAATTACCTGAACTTAAAGAAGTATCAAGTACTTCCCGTACAGGATTATCTGTTATTGTTGTTACGTTAAAAGACGAAACTTCTGCAGATAAACTACAAGCTGTATGGGATCGATTACGAAGAAAAATAAATAATATTCAAGGATTACCTCAAGGAGTAAAACCTGATTTGCAAGATGATGGAATTGGGGATGTATACGGAATTGTTGTTGGCTTAACCTCAGATGGATATTCTTATGCGGAAATGAAAGAATATGCCGATGACATTAAAGACGAATTAATTGCTTTACCAGACGCTGCAAAAGTTAGTTTAGGAGGAATACAAGAAGAACGCGTATTTGTAGAATTTGATAATACTCGATTAAAAGAATATGGTTTATCAGCTTCAAAATTACAGCAAATCATATCTACTACAAATATCCTAAGTTCTGGAGGACAAGTAAATGTAGGAGACGAACGTATTATCTTAGAACCAACAGGAAATTTTAATACCATTGAAGATATTAGAAACATGTTAGTTCCTGTAGGTATTAATGGTTCTCAATTAGTAAAATTAGGAGATATTACCACAATAAAGAAAGGTTATGTAGATCCTCCAACACAAATTGTAAAGGTAGATGGAAAAACTGCTATGTCTTTACATGTTAACCTTAAAAAAGGTGCCAATGTAATTGCTTTAGGAAAAGAAGTAGATGCCGTAGTAAATCAGTGGAAAGCCAAACTTCCTGTAGGTTTAGAACTTACCAGAGTATCTTCTATGGATACATATATAGACAATAAAGTACAGAATTTTATTAGTAACCTAATGCAATCTATTGGAATTGTATTGGCTGTAATGCTTGTCTTTTTAGGTATTAGAACAGGATTAGTTATTGCTAGTTTAATTCCTATTGTAACCATTATGACCTTAATGATTATGGGAATCATAGGCATGGGATTAAATCAGGTTACTTTAGCTGCATTAATTATGGCTTTAGGTATGTTGGTAGATAATGCTATTGTAGTCGCCGAAACTATAATGGTGAAATTAGACCAAGGAATTAATAAAAAGAAAGCTGCCGTAGATGCTTTTTCTGAATTATGGATGCCTTTATTAATTTCTACATTAACTACCTCTGCAGCATTCTTAGCTTTCTATATGTCTCCAACTACTATGGGTGATATTGTAGGGCCTATTTTTGTTGTAATTACTATTGCTTTATTATCTTCTTGGATTATTGCATTGACTATTATTACACTGTTCTGTTATTTATTCTTAAAACAAACTCCTAAAGAAGAGAAGAAAGAGAGTTTTATAGACAAGACTATTAATTATTTAAAAGAGAAATACAAAGATTTAATTCTAACTGCTTTAGCCAATAAGTGGAAAGTAATTATTGGAATTTTTGCTGCTTTCTTTTTATCGTTATATGGTTTTACCAATATTCCGTTTTTATTTTTTCCTGACAGTGATCGAAATATGATTACGGTAGACATTAACTTACCTTTAGGAACTAAAATAGAACGTACTAAAGAAGTTACTGAAAAAATTGAGCAATTTATGCTTGATTCTTTAAAAACAAATGAATCCCGCACTTTAGGAATTGTAGATTGGTCTTCTTACGTAGGACAAGGGCCAGAATCATACGATCAAGGATATAGCCAAGATGAAGCAAATTCGAGTTACGCTCATATCTTAGTAAATACTTCTTCGTTTAATGAGAACAAAGCTATGATTGCTAAGTTGGATAATTTTGCTTTTGAAAATTTCCCGAATGCAGATGTAAAAGTTAGTGCTTTAGGTGCTGGTGGTGGTGGAACTCCAATTGAAATTAAAGTATCTGGTAGCAGTCCTGATGAATTAGCTAAAATAGCAGAAAATATAAAAGCTAAATTAGCTAGCTTTAGTACTACCAAAAATATTAAAGATGATTGGGGACCTAAGAGTAAGAAGTTTTTAATTAAAATTGATCAGAATAGAGCGCAAACTGCTGGTGTTTCTAGTCAGGACATAGCTACCTCACTTACTACTGTATTAGATGGTTTTCAAACAGGAGAATATAGAGAGAATGATAAATCTATTCCTATTTTAATGCGAAGTGGTGACAGTCAGCAACAAACATTAGCTTCATTAGAAACCTTGAATATTTTTGCGCAAAACTCTGGTAAAAGTGTTCCTTTATTACAAGTAGCTACTATTATACCACAATGGCAATATTCTAAAATTAGACGTTTAGATTTACGTAAAACCATTAACGTTTCTTCAAAACTTCGCGAAGGCGGAAATGCCAATGCTGTTATGGCTGAAGTTACACCTTGGCTACAAGAACAAATAACAAGTTGGCCACAAGGATACACCTATGAATTAGGTGGAGACGCAAAACAATCTGCTGAAAGTATGGGATCGGTAATAAAATACTTACCATTATCTGCTTTCATTATTGTATTACTTTTAATCATTCAGTTTAACTCTTTTAGAAAAATGGGAATGGTAGTACTTACAATTCCATTAGGTATTATTGGCGTTGTAATTGGTTTACTAATTTTCCAAGAACCTTTTGGATTTATGCCTTTCTTAGGTGTAATTTCTTTAGCTGGAATTGTAATTAATAATGCCATCGTACTAATAGACCGAATGGAAATAGAAATTGCTTCAGGAAGAACCGATCAAGATGCAGTTATTGCAGCTTGTTTACAACGTTTCCGCCCTATTTTACTAGCAACTTTCACTACTGTTTTAGGATTAATTCCATTATATCTTTCTGGAGGTGAAATGTGGGAAGGAATGGCTGTGAGCATTATGGTAGGATTGTTATTTGGTACTATTATTACTTTATTATTTATCCCTGCTTTGTATAGTGTTTTATTTAAAGTAAACTATAAAGGATATGAGTTTAATAACGAATTATTAAATGAATAGAAAATATGAATTCTAACCTAGAGCAATACTTACAATTACTTTGGAAATCTGTTATTTTTTGGAGTTTTGCTCTGGGTTGCTATATTGTGTTCCGATTTTTAGGTTTAGAAGACGAGAAAGGACTCATTATTGCTCCAGAGTATAAAGGATTAATTTCTTTTTCTTATGTAATGGGTATATCAGCAACCGTTGGCGTAGTTTTAGGTTTTTTATATGCTTCAATTGAATTTTTCTTTGAAAAAATAATCACAAAAAAAATTAGTTTGGGCCTTTCTTTATTATTTGAGAATAGTATTGCTTTCATTATAACCATTGCAATTTTAACTATAACTTTCTCTACAATATCTAACATTTTTAATATCGAAATTAATACAGCTAGAGGCTGGTGGACACAAGACAAAACTGTTTGGCCGTTGCTTATTTACATTTTGCTATCCTCTTTTGTTTTTTCATTTATAAAGATTGCTTTAGAACGTTTTGGTAGTGGAATGTTTTTAAAAATGCTTATTGGGAAATATAAAACTCCAAAGGAAGAGCAACGAATTTTTATGTTTATCGATTTGAAAGATTCAACAGCTATAGCAGAAAAACTTCAGCATTATGTATACAGTAAATTTATTCAAGATTGTTTCTATGATTTAAACAGCATTCTGCTTCCTTATAAAGCAGAAATTTATCAATACGTAGGAGATGAAGTTGTACTTACTTGGCCTTTTAAAAAAGGAATACGAAATAGCAATTGCATAGATGTTTTTTTTGCTTTTCAGAAAAAACTACAATCCAGAGAAAAATATTACCTAGATACCTATGGATTTTTTCCTCAATTTAAAGCAGGTGTCCATGGAGGAAAAATTATGGTTACAGAAGTAGGTACTGTAAAAAAAGATTTGGCTTATCATGGAGATGTTATCAACACTTCATCTCGTATTCAAAAAGCATGTAATGCGTATAATGTAAGCTTTTTAATTTCAGAAACCTTATTAAATGCGCTCACATTTAAAGCTCAGTTTCCTAGCACGTTTCTAGGAGAGGTTTTATTAAAAGGAAAACAGGAAGAAGTTAAAATACATTCGCTTACCTCAGCATAAGAAAAAGACCAAGCACACTATTATGAGACAAGTTTTTACAAATTTATACAATCATCGTTTCGAGATTTTCTTATTATCTCAAGTTCTTATTTTATTTGGTTCATTAATATTTCCTGGTGAGTTTTATGAAGAAGTGATATTGCCCATTTTCTTCTTGTTTAATCTCATTACAGGAATGTTACTTATTTCTAAAAAGAAAAAATTACTTTGGATTCTTATTTTTCAGTTTGTAATACTAGCATTTCTTTCGGGCGGGAATATGATTCAAAGAGGTAATGAATCGGAAGGATTAGGACAATTTCGATTAATTATTTATTTCATCTTTTATATTGTTGTTACTTGGAATATTATAAGGCAAGTTTGGAATGAAAAAACAGTAGATAAAAAAGTGATACTAGGTTTAATGAGTGGTTATATTTCATTAGGTTTTTTAGCTTTCTTTTTATTTATGTCGATAGAGATCTGGACTCCCGGTTCTTTTCAAGGCGTACTTCTTAACGAAGAATTAGATATTAGAATGCAAACAGATTCTATTATGTATTACGCATATATTACACTACTAACTATTGGGTATGGAGAAATTATTCCTGTGACTCCTGTAGCGCAAAAAGCAGCTGTATTGGTTGGTTTAATTGGTCAATTTTACATTGTTATTATTACCGCTGTAGTTGTAGAAAAATATATTAGACATTTATCTCAACAAAAATTAAATCAGTAAAGAGTTCGCAAACACACCATAATTTTACAATTACACTTTATAAAGAATCTGAATCTTTATAAAGCTATTTTGGCAACCACCTTTTGAAAAATCAGAAGGTGGTATTTTTTATAGTCTAGTAAAATAGTATCTTTAAAGCCCACTAAAAGCATACTAATGCCAGATTATATTAACTCCCTCAAAGAACTACCAAAAGGTATAAAGCTATTTGCTGTTCAATTTTTATCATTTCCGTTTTGGTATATTTCACTTTATTTATTCAACAACGATTTTTTTAGAGCCAATACTTTTGTAACGATTGTCATGTTTTGTTTGTGCTTAATTGCAACAAGTAGTATTCCTGTAATGAATGAAATGCATAAATGCCTTGAATATTCTTACACGAAACAACGCATAAAAAAGATTACAGAAAAGTATTTCTTTTCCTTAGGAGTAGCCATATTTCAAGGTATCATTTCTTCTATACTTATCTTTACCTTTTACACATTACGTAAGTTTTACGCTGTTAACTTAGATTACTATGCTTACTTAGTAAGTTTCTATCTAATCACTTTTATTTATTATATATACTTAATGATTGCAAATAAAAAACTTCGTGAAAAAATTTTAACAAGACAAGCAGCAATTCTAAGTAAAAACCTAGGCTTTGCAGATGAAGAGGAAGAATAGTTTTTCTTTTATTTAGGATATATAAACATTCATCTTAAAAAGAATTTCTCCTCACATAAATTCGCTCTATCGTTTTATTACTATCTGACACTCCTTTCATATGAAGTTCTTTTTCATTTACTTCTATTTTCCAAGTTTCAGGCTGTTTACCTTTTTCATGCGACAATAACGTAACCTCAGGTTTATGTCCATGAATATACCAATACCCAGTTTTTCTTTTTCCACCAGTAACAAACTCAGTATAAGTACGCCCCCATTTGAAAAACAACTTAGATCCTGTATTTTTCTCTATACCATTAGAGTACTTATTACTTTTTTTGCTACTTTTTAGTTCCCATACTCCTTCTAGATAATCTGCTGGAGCCATGGGTAATTTAGTAATAGGCGATAAAGTGACTTTTACCAGCATTCCTTCTTCTTCTCTTTTCCATATCATTTGCTCCTTCTTAAATGAAACTGTAAAACCTCCAAATTCATCTATAATACCTAAATTATCTTTCACTGAATATTTATTTTCTTTTTCATCATATTTCCATGTACCTTCTTCATGCTGTAACCAGCCATTTCCTGATTGATATATTCCATCCGCATTTATTCTTATCCATTTTGCAATAGGTGTTTTATTATACTTTCCAACTTCTACATTTTCTACTTGCCAAAATCCAATTACATTTTCTTTTTGTGCCTGTATATAATATGACATTAATAAACACATACATATGGTGACTCTTTTTATACCTTTTTTCATTTTTACTTTATTAAAATAGTTACAATTCTTTGTGCTAATTCTAGTTCTCGAGTTTTATCTACATTACTTAAAAAGCTTATTACATACTCACTTTCATTTATATTAATAAGCATTGCTTTATAACCATCTGTACTTCCTCCGTGAATAATGTAAGGTTTTACAATATTCAAATTTCCCATTTCACTATAATTATTCTCATATACAGTTACCCAGCCATAACCATAACTTATCTTTTTTGATATATCTTTACTATGATTTTTCTTCATTAATTTTAAGGACTTCTCACTTAAATAACCTGAATTATCCATTACTTGTCCCCATCTGTTTAAATCTTCAGGAGTAGAAAAAATTCTTCTCCCTAAGGTTAAATCTATAAATGGATTTTGATTCCATTCAGCCTTTTCTTTTTTATATACATATGCAGGTGCCAGTTTTGAAATAATAGCTTCATTACTACTTTGAGAAGTTGTGTTTTTTAATCCTAAAGGTGCTGTTAAGTTTTCTTTTAATATAGTTTCAAAAGGTTTCTCATAGATATCTTCAAGAAGTATCGTTAACAAATGATACCCAAAATTGCTATAATAAAATTGATTTTCTGGACCTCCTACTGGAGTCAACTTACTGATAAAGTTTATATATTCTTTATTTGTAAATCGTAAACGTTTAAATTTCAAAAAACGCTCTTGCTGTAACTCCATTGCTACTGCATTATAATCTGGTAAACCTGAAGTATGACTTAATAAATGATGTACTGTAATATTTGGATGAAAATTTCCTTCATAAGTATATTTTGAAAACACATTAACGAGTCTATCATTTAACATAATTTTCCCTTCTTCAACAGCTTTTAAAACAAGTACAGCAATCATTGATTTATTTACAGAAGCTATATCTAATTTAACCTCTTTATTAAAAGGAATGTTCCAAGTTCTATCAGCTAATCCAAAATAGTTTTCGTACAATACTTCTCCATAATTTGTAATTACCACTCCTCCACTAAAAGCATCTTCTTTATTATAATTTTTAAAAAGTGAATCTATTTTTTGAATGTGAGATGTCTCTATTTTAAATTTTTCTTTTTGAGTGTGACATGCTATGAGTAAACTAATACTCAATAATACACCTAAGCTTATTACTAAATTCTTCATTGGCTTTTCTTTGATACAAAAAAAGTAGTAAAAAATTTATTTTACGAATATTAACGTGGTTTAGGGATGAAAAAACGTAATGAGGGATGAATAAATTAATTCAAAAAACTACTATGAAATTGTTTTGAAACAGGAATACTTGCCTCTCCTATTTCTAGAGCTACCTTTCCTTTAATTTGTTTTATATTTTGAACATTGTTCCTGTTTACTATATAACTTCTATGACATCTAACAATTTGTGAATTCACCTTTAGTTCTTCCTCTAACAGTTTTAATGTTTTCCGTATCAAATGTTTTTGAAGTGTTTTATTAGACACATATACAATTGTGATATAATTTTCTGAAGCATTAGCATAGAAAAAATCTTGAACCTTTATTTTCAATTTATCTTTTCCGTTAGATGATTGAAATGAAAGATAATCATCTTTTATAGCGATTTCTTTTATACTTTTTTTTACAACCAAATATAAAGTTAGAGGAAACGCTATCATAAGCGGGTACTCCTTTACTATTAGTAGATATGCAGTTAAATTCCACTCTTGCCAATTCCAAAAAAAATTAAACAGTAAAAAAGTAAGTTGTGTACCTAATAACACTAGAAACACATACCAAATGACATAATCTTTTTGTTTTTTTATATTGAATCTAGGTTTCACCCATATTTCTAACAAAAACCAAAACACAAAGGTTAAGACGCCAAAACTAACGCTTCTAAAAAAATGTGTATGACCAGAATAAGACACTCCTTTCTGAATACCATAAGCTTCAAAAAAATAAAGAATATAAAATACCGAAAAACCTAGGAAGAAACTTAAGAGCAAAGTCCATAATTTTGCACTAAAGTGTTGTGTTTTTTTATATGATTTCCTTTGAATATTCTTAAAAACAGTTATCATTCATCTAAAATTGTACTCTGAAAACCATATTCGGAGTAAAACCTAAAGATAATGTTTCTTCACTTGTTAAAATAGTAGTTCCTCCACTGGAAGTAGCTCTTAAAACCCTTTGTAAGGAATTTTCTCTATCATATATATTAAAAAAGGAAACTCCTATTTTTCCTTTCCAGCGTGAATCCTTAGAAAAGTTAAATTCATATGTTGAAGAAAAATCTAAGCGATGATAACTATTCAATCTATCAGAATTAACCTTACTTACAATAAATTGCGTCATATCATCATTTACAACCTGTCTAAATCCAGTAAAAGGCGTTCCCGTTCTATAAATCCAACCTAAAGACAAATCCACTTTTCCTAGACGATAATTATGGGACCATGTAAAATTATGTCGTATATCATTATTTCCTGGAAAGGACACTCCTTCATTTGTAGTAGGAAATATAAATTTAGTCTCACCAAAACCATAACTCAGCCAAGAAATATATTTTCCCATTTTCTTTTTTAGTAAAAGCGTAATTCCTTTTGCACTACTGCTACCATTAGAAGTAATTCCTGAGTTTGTAAATACACCACTCGACAACCAAGTTAAACCTTCTACTTTTTTAGTATATAGATTTACATCTAACAACCAATTATTTTTCTTAAACATAAATCCACCTGAAAATTGATTGGCGCTCAAAATAGGAATCCCATCTCTATTCGAAAGACTCCAAACATTATTCTCTAAACCAAAATCACTTGTAGAAAGTTCGATTATTTGACTAATATTTTGTTGTTTCTTTTCATAGGAAGAATTCACCCAAAAATGAGGGAACAATTGAAATTGCATAAATATTCGCGGAGTTACGAATAGTTTTTTTTCTATAGAAAAATAAGTATTTCTAAGACCTACATTAATATTAAATTTCTTTTTCTTATTGTA
The DNA here is from genome assembly GCF_964511145.1 of Tenacibaculum amylolyticum. NCBI lineage: Bacteria > Pseudomonadati > Bacteroidota > Flavobacteriia > Flavobacteriales > Flavobacteriaceae > Tenacibaculum > Tenacibaculum amylolyticum. The sequence continues at coordinate 37,378 of NZ_CAZEFZ010000063.1, read as the reverse complement.
ACTATACTCAGAATATAAAGCATAGATACTACTTGTAGTATTTTCTTCTCTTAAATAATCTAAATCAGAATTAAAAGAATATGCTCTACCTAAGGTATATCCCACATCACTTTTTATATAATCTCCTCCAACAGAAATTTTATGATTTTCCTTAAATGATTTTTCAAACGAAGTAGTAAAACCAATTTCTTTTATTGCATTTTTCTTAGTAGATGTTTGTGTGTAAATAGGTTCTACTGTTTGCTCACCCATAAAATCATAATCTAATTCATAATTAGAATAATAAAATCTGGTTTTTTGTTCTAAATTAGGACTCCATTTCCTATCCCATGTAGTGCTAAACCCTACATTATTTACCATAAGATTATCTACCTGAAGAAATGATGCATCATTAGTTCCAAAACTATAATCTAGTTTATTGTTTACATATAATTGACTTACCAACAATCTATCTTTCTCACTAATATCTGCTAGCAACTTCACGTAGAAGTCTTCAAAGAAAAATCGATTATCTGTAGTGTAAGTCATACTACTATTTGCAGCATTTCTAGAAATAATCGTATTTTGAAAAACTCTCTTCGATAAATTTCTAAAAGTAATACTATTAAAGGCGTCGGTAAGTGAGCGTCTTCCCGAAAGCACTAAAGAAACTTTCTTCCCTAATGGGATTTTTAAAAATCCATCTGCATGCGTAAAATTGGCTCCTATTCCTCCTGTAGCTTCTCTACCAACTTTTGAATCTGTTTGAATATCAATTACTCCTGAAACATGATTCCCATATTCTACCCCTGCACCACTTTCAAAAACTTTTACTTTATCTATTACATACGGATTAAATGCTGAAATCATTCCAAAGAAATGTGCTGGGTTGTAGATACGTATCCCATCAAAAAGCACTAAATTTTGATCTGGTGCTCCTCCTCTGATATTTAATCCTGAAGTTGTTTCATTAGGACTCTGAATTCCAGGCAATAATTGCAATTCTTGCAATACATCTGGCTCCGTTAACCCTGGTAAAATACCTCTCTTTTGTGGAGATATTTCTATAGCTCCATCATTATTTTTTGCAATTCCATCTACCAAATAACTTGTAACTAAAACTTCGTCTAATTGAGAAGTGTATTCTTCAATTTCGTAATCCATACACATTTTAAGTTGTTTTTGTGTAACTGGCTTAGCGTATGATTTATAACCCAAAAAAGACACGACTATCGTGTCCTTCTCTGTAACTCCTCTCAATTCAAAATAACCACTTTCATCAGAAGAACTTCCTATAACATTACCAGACAGATATACATCTGCTCCTAAAATAGGTTCTTTTGAATACTTATCTATTACAAATCCGCAGAATAATGTTGCATTCTTAGCATCTCTTTCTAATATTACAATATAACGAGCCGTAGCTCTTTTAAAAATAAGCCCAGTTTTTTCTTCTAGTGTTATTAAAAGTTCTTTTAATGATTTCTCAAAAGAAAACTTTCTAATTGTTTTACCTGCTACCAGTGTATCTGAAAAAGAAAATTTTACGTCGTGCTTTTTCTCTAACACAAAAAGCATTTCCTTTAAGGAAATGACTTCTTGGTTTTGTTGAGAAAAAAGCGATCCTACCATTAGTAGCATCCAGAGAAAAAAAAACCGGTGCTGTACTCTCATTATTCTTTTACAAGTGAAATTCTGTCTTTATCTACAAATTTAGGTTGAATTTTTAAAGGTGCAAAAACAGTTTCTAAAGCTACTTTTAAATTACCATGTGTAAACACGCCAGTAAATCGCTGATTTACATCAATATCTTTAGTAATTATTGTAACATTATATTGGTGTGCTATAGCATCAACTACATATTGTAATGGCACACTTGTGAAGGTACTCTCACCATGTTGCCAACTTGGTTGTTGTGCTGTAAACTCCCATTCTTCAGCGAAGCTTTTAGCTGCTCTGAACCCTTTTCCTTGAGTCAAATATATTTCTTTATTTTTTGAAATCACTAATACTTTTCCTTCAAAACATTGAACTTCTATAAAATCTTGATCCAAGTTCACGTTAAATTCCGTTCCTAATACTTGTACATCACCTAATGCTGTATGCACTGTAAACTTACTTCCTTTTTTAACTTTAAAATATGCTTCTCCAGTTAAATTAATAGTTCTACTACGATCCCATTCCTTTTCGTTATACTTCACAGTAGATTTTGCATTTAGAATTACTTTAGAACCATCTGGTAAATTTACCGCTAATTGTTCTCCAAAACCTGTACTATGTATTGTACTTGTATTAGCAAAATAAAAAATTCCCAAAAAGATAGCTACTGAAGCTGCAATAGCAATAGAAATACTGGTATAAATAGATCGTATTTTTTGCTTTGGTTTCTTATTCTCTTTAATTTTATTCTGCACCTTACCTAATAATTTATTTTTATCATACGGTGGTGCCGCTAGTTTTTCTGATTTAGAAACAATCTTCTCATACAAAGCATAATCCCGATGCTTTTGAAAAGCTTCTAGTTCAGATGGACTTAACTCATTGTTCATCCACCGAGCTAAAAAAGTTTCTTCTTTATTTATTTCCATGACATAAATTTTTATCCCTTATTAATTATATAACAGTTTACTTTAAAATTACCCTACTTATAGTACCTCAATTTTTTCTCTAAGATTTTTTAACGCTGCAGAAATTCTCTTCTCTACTGCTTTTACAGAGATTCCTAACATTTCTGCGATCTCTGTGTAGGTCTTTTTATCAATTCTATTTAATAAAAAAACTTCACGTTGTTTTTCAGACAACTCATCAATAGCGTTTTGTAATTTCACCATAAATTCTTTTTCTTCTAACAAAAATTCTGGTGTCTCATAAGTATACTTTTTCACTTCTTTCTTTTGATGCTCTCGCACCACTTTTTTATGTGAAATATCATTTAAAAATAAATTACTTGCTACCGTAAACAAAAATGATTTCGCTTTAGACATAGCTACTTTAGCACAATTGTTCCATAATCTTACAAAACTTTCTTGCACTAAATCTTCTGCTAAATCTATATCTCCGCACTTATAAAACATATAATTCCTCAAATTTTCGGAGTGTTCATTGAAAACATCTTCGAAAATTTTAGGTTTACATATTGATTTGTCGTTCTTCATAGAAGCAAACATAAAAAAATTTTATTCAAAAGGTAGGGTATAATTTAAGATAGCTGTTTCATATTCAAATAAGGCGAAATAATTAATAGTAAAACAAGAATGAATATGAAGAACTTTAGACACCTTTTTAAGGTTTTATGTTTTGCGACGCTTACCATCACTTTTGTTACTGCATGTAGTGAGGGAGAAATAATAACTCCTAATGGAGTAGTTTCTGACAACAATGGAAATAATGATAATGGAGGAAACAACGGAAATCAAGGAGTCAATGGAAATGAAGGAGAGATTACTTTGTATAAAGTAAATGGTTTAACTATTCAAAAAATTCAAGATTATAATGTTACTGGTAAAGATTTAGAATATCAAAAAGATGTTGCTAAACATAATCAAATATGGGATTTAGTTACAAAGATTGTCCCTGAAGATCAGTTAAAAAAAGTTGGCGAGTTTGTAATTTATAATGGAACTCCTACAGGTAGCGCAGGTTTTGTAGTTCAAATTAAAAGAGACTTGTCTAGTTGGAAAATGGGAATCGCAATTAATTATGCATATGAAGGAGGATTTAATGCTCGAGGTCAACTTGCTTATACTATAATTCATGAATTTGGACATGTACTTACTTTAAATGATACCCAATTAACTGCTGGGCAGAATAACTGTAGTACATATGATCCAGGAGAAGGTTGTGCTAAAGAAAGTTCATATATAAATGAACTATATCAAAATCATTGGAAAGATATTTGGCCTGAATACCAAACAGCTTCTAATGCTGGCGAAGATGCTTTACGTACATTCTATGAAAAATATAGAGATCGGTTTGTTACTGCTTACGCTGCCACCAATCCTCCAGAAGATATTGCCGAAGTATTTGCTACGTTTATAACTAGAAGAGATAAACCACAAGGAAACACTGTTGCTGAAAACAAAATACTTTTAATGTATAACAGAAGTGAACTTGTAAGTTTTAGAAATCATATTAGAAAGAATTTATCTCTTAGAGGCAGAGGAGCTACTACCGGATTTATTTTACCTGAGCCAGGTAGCTGGAAACAAGCTGACCGTATAGGAAAATCTTGTAGACATCATAAAAAACATTATTAGGTAATCCCTAAAACCCAAGCGCCAAAATGCTTTCACCTTCATTAGCACCCTACTTTTGGCGCTTTAAAATTTTATATGATATGAAATATTGGTATGTTTTTATGATAAGTATCATTATAGGATGTGCTACCTCAAAACAAACTACAACACCTACGATTCATTATAGGAAAACAGCTTGTTTGGGAAAGTGTCCTGTGTTTGACCTTTATGTATACAAGGATGGAAATATTACATATAAAGGATTAAATAATGTAAAAATTAAAGGTGAGCAAAACTTTCATATTACCAAACAAGAAGTAACGTATTTAGAACAAGAAATAGCAAAATTAACAATTAACACTTCAAAAGTTTTGGTTAGAGACCTTCCAAAAACAAAGATTACTTACAATGGTAAAACCATAACCATTCAACAAACAAAACAAGTTCCAAAATTTAATGCATTAGTTCAAAAACTAGGAATTCTAAATTAAAAACATCAATTAACCTGACTTATTTATAATATAAAAATGAGAACACTACACATCCTATTAATCTGCTTATTTATAAGCTACACCTCTGCCTATTCACAAGAATATAATTGGAGAATGGCACCATTTAATGAACAAAGTAATTTTTACGATATCCTTTCTAAAAATAGAGATGCATTAAAAAATCAAAGAGCAAAAAAAACTAGAGGGTATAGAAAAGAAAAAAAACAATTTGAACGATGGGCTAATTTCTGGAAAGATAGAGTTTTACCTAATGGTCATTTTGTTTCAGCTGCACATAATTATAATGAATGGGTTAAGGAAAACAAACGTCACGAAAATCTAAATCATAAAAAAACTACAAATACATGGAATTTAGTTGGACCAGTAAAACTACCTACTTCTTCTATTAGTTTCTACCCTGGAATGGGAAGAATTAATACGGTAGCTTTTCATGGTACAAATACCAATATTTTATATGTCGGAGCTCCCGGGGGAGGAGTGTGGAAAACGGTAGATGCAGGAAAAACTTGGACAGCATATGGGGACGGCTTTCCAAATATGGGAGTATCTGACATTGTAATACATCCAACCAATACTAATATTTTATATTTAGCTACAGGAGATTGGGATGGTGTACAAAATAGATCTTTAGGTGTATTAAAATCTACAGATGCTGGAGAAACGTGGAATACTACAGGATTAACATTTACCTTAGGTCAAAATAATCGAATTAGTAAACTTTTAATCGACCCAAATAATCCGAATACAATTTTTGCAACGACACTAAATAGCATTAAAAGATCAGTAGACGGAGGATTAAATTGGGCTGATGTAGTTACTGAAAACAGCGCTAGTTTTAACGATATTCAATATAAGGTAGGAAGTAATTCTATTATTTATGCAACTACAAACTCAGGAAAATTTTATGTTTCTACCGATAATGGAAGCAACTGGGCTGTTGCTTCTACTCCAACGGCTAGTGGAAGATTAGATTTTGCTTTAACAGCAAACGACTCAAACCTAATTTTATCTGTAGATAATGCCGGAAGTGTACGTAAATCCGTAGATCAAGGAAGTACATGGACTGCAGTATCTACAATTCCTCAGTTTTCATCTCAAGGTGGCTATAATATTACCATTGCAATATCTCCTCTTGATGCTAATTTAGTATTAATTTGTGGCGTAGACGGATGGCGTTCTAAAAATGGTGGTCAAACTTGGGAAAAATATTTAGATGGATACTGGAGAGCTGGAAACCCATACTTTTATGTACATTCAGACCATCATGATATGAAATTTGTTCCAGGGACAAATATTGCTTTTTCTGCAAATGATGGTGGAATTTTTAAAGGAGACGCTTCTAAAGACATCAAATGGGAAGACTTATCAGAAGGAATTGCTATTACACAATATTATAATGTTTCTGGAACTCCAAGAGATGCTAATAAATTAATTGCTGGAGCCCAAGATAATGATATAGCAATTTACGATGGAACTAATGGCTTTAAAGGAGAAAACCCAGGAAGTGATGGTGTAGAAGGTTTATGGGATTACAGCGGTACGAATATTGCATGGACTTGTAGTCAATTAGGAACAATGTATAGAACTTTAGACGGTTTTGCTACGCCTGCTCAATATGTAGCAACTCCTAATGGTGCTCCTTTTATATGGGAACTAGAAATTCATCCTACAGATCCTAAAACTATTTTTGGTGGGTTTTCTGACATTTATAAATCTACAGACAGAGGTGATAATTGGACCAATTTAAATTCTAATGCTGGTACAATTGAATTTATTTCTATTGCTCCTTCTAATCCAGATGTAATTTATGTTTCTGGTAGAATTAGAGTGAAAAAAACTATAGATGGTGGAACTACTTGGACTGATGTTGTGCTCCCACAAATTGGAAATGTAAAGAGTATTGAAGTACACCCTACCAATCCTCAAGAAGTATATCTTGCTTACTCTGGTTATATGGCAGGGAAAGTATACAAATCTACAGATGGAGGAACTACCTGGACTAATATTACTGGATCTTTACCAAATATCCCTACACATAAAATTGTATATAAAACAGGAACTACAGACGGGGAATTATTCTTAGCTACTGACTTAGGTGTATATTACAGAACCAATACTAAAGGAGATTGGGAACGTTTAGGCCAAGGATTACCTAATGTAATTGTACATGATATAGAAATACATTATGGTACAGAAAAGTTACGTGTAGCTACTTATGGTAGAGGAATTTGGGAAACTTCTATTGCTGCTTCCGTATTAGGTACCGAAGACGCTATATTACCAAAAAATAGTGTAACTATATTTCCAAATCCTACTAACAATAAAACTTTTACCGTTTCGTTTCAGAATTTAAACGGAAAAAGTAACATCATTGTATATAATATTATTGGAAGTGTTGTAAAGGAAGTTTCAACATCTAAAGCACGAGAAGAAATCGAATTATCTACCCTGCCAAAAGGCATGTATATTGTTACTATTACCAATAATGGAAAAAGCGCTACTAAAAAATTAATATTAAAATAAATGAAACATATAGTACTTATAGCCAGCTTTTTTTTACTCTATAGCTGTCAAAGTAGTTTATCAGTTATTAGCGCTAAGAAAAAAATGATTTATCCAGGAGTTCCTACTTTAATGCCATCTACCAAATTTGTAATTATAGTAGATGCGAAGTACCCGAAACGCGTAACGATAGATAGCTTAACATTTGTGGAAAATAGCAAATGTTATAAAATGGAACCCTACATTAAAACCAAAAACTCATCGTTTGTAAAAGAAATTAGAAAAGAAGGCATTTATGCTATAGAAGCCACTCTTAAAAGTCCTAATAAAAGAATTATAGCCAATAATTGTTCAACAGCAAAAAATGGAAATCTAACCATTTTTTATCATGATGAAAGTGCTGCTAAGCAAATTGAAATTGATTCTTTTATGGAAGAGAAAGAAACAAGAAGATAGTAAGGTAATCAATAATTAAAGGCGAGTTTTTCAACTCGCCTTTTTATTTTTATTCATTAAGTGAATTTTGATAATTGTAAAACGCCTTAAAAGAAACAGAAAAATTAAAATGGAAAATTGCTACTGAGTATATAAAAAACATAACCAATAGCGGTGTTTTATTCAAGAAACTTCCTTCTATCATAATTAATCCAAATAAAGCTCCTATGGCGCCTAAAGAAAAAAGAACGAGCCCTACTATTTTTGCCCAACTTTTTCCTTTATAAATCATTATTAATAATCCAGCTGTTAAAAAGAATCGTACAGCTTGCCCTATAATTCTCGTTGTTTTAATTTCTAATTGCAAACTATTAGAATAATAAATTGTATGAATTGTTATTAATAAAATACTAATTGATATTAATATTGTTCTTTTTCTTCCTAATTCTGCTAAATAATCCATTTATATATTTATTGTTTCTTTTTTTAGTTAAAGGATATGATATACGACAAAAATAAAATAATTCGTCTTGAATAAATGAGTTCTTTTCATGATATACGGGCTACGATATATAAATAATCTCCTATATTATTTTCATACGAATGCATTACCGCTTTAATTTTTGCACTATCAATATCTTTTCTAAGCATATCTAAACCTGCTCCCACCTCTTCTTTATTTGCTAAAGATGAAAAAGAAGAAATTCCCTTTCTAATTTGTGTATTGAAATACAATTCTGGTTGCTGCTTGCCACAGTATAAAAATTTATCTTTTAAATCTGGTTGGATAGTATATGGATACGTATTTTCAATCTGAATTTTTGCATTTTCCATTGCTTGCTTCACTTTCTCCAAAGTAGGCATTTGTTGCATAGAATCTGAAAGCATTCTAGGGAAATAATGACACAACCAATATCCTTTCATTTGCTCAGGTGTTGCTGTAAAAACGATTAATTTCCCTTCTTTTTTCACTACTCTAGAAATTTCTTTAAAAGCTTTCCCTAAATCTTTCCAATGATGAATTGTTAGACTGGCAATTGCTCCATCTACAGCATCTGTTTCTAATGGAATTTCTTCACTTGTTCCTAATTTCCAGCGAACGGTTGTATTCTTAGCTTTAGCAACTTTCAACATCTCTACAGATGGATCTACACCTATAAAATTTGCTTGACTTTTTTGTAACTCTACTGTATAATTCCCTGTCCCACAACCTATATCTAAATAAGTTTTTCCTTCCTCAGGTGCTAGGTATTTCAGAAACAACTTAACTAAATATGGATCTGCTTTTCTAGTTGTGTTATATCCTATACCAATAGTATCATATTTCGCTTTTTCCATAACACTCCTTAGTTGTCAAAAACTTTTCCGTAATAATTCAAATCTACCAGTTCTCCTTTTGTAGTTCTATAATCGCATCGAATGGTTCCTTCTAACTCAAAACCTAATTGTTTAACAACTCGTATGCTTCGAATATTTCGTGCTGCTGCTCTACAATACAATTTTTTAAACTTGTGTTTTGTAACAATTTGCTGTATTAACTCATTTCCTAAATATCTAACGATGCCTTTTCCTTCATGGTTTGCATCTATAAAAGCACCCAACTCAGCTTTAGGTACACTCCATTCTATATTTTTTACATCTAGAAGTCCAACTAATTTATCTGTTTGTGTTTCTATAATTACATAGGGAAAATAGCTTTTGTTTTTAATGTTTATTTCAACACTAGTACAATACTCCTGTGTCGTCTTTAGTGTTGTTGTTTTACTTACAATACCTGCAAAAAAGTCTTCTAATCTATGAATGTTATTTTGTATTAACTCATAAAAAGCTTCGTAATGACTCGCTGAAAGTAATTCTATATGGTATTGTGTTGTTTGTGTTGATGTTTTCAAAATAAAATATTTATTTCACAATACTAAGATAATTGAGAAAAGCCATTCTTGATCCATATCAAGAATTCTGGATTCTAGAAAAGGTTTCTGGACTAATATTTAAATAGGAAGCAATGTATTTATGTGGCACGTTTTGTAATAGCAAAGGTTGACGCTCTAATACTCTTTGATATCTTAGTTTAGGCGATTTTATAAGTAGATCTTTTTCTCGCTCTAAATGCCATACCGATAAATCTCCCAATGCTTTTTGCCAAAGTGTTTCTGCTATTTCGTAATTTTTAATGTACTCGTAAAATGTTGTTTTCGAAATTACTTTTACGCGTGTTTTTTGTAAACATTGAATGATTAACGACGATGGTTTCTCAGAAAAAAAAGAGTCTAAAGCTGAAATTAAAGAACCTTCGTATCCAAAATATAACGAGTGTTCATACGTGTTTTCTGTAAAGTAAACACGTACACAACCTTCTTCTATAAAATATAAATTGGTATCAATAGTATTGGCTCTTTTAATTTCGTCCCAACGATGTAGTTGTAATTCTTTATCCCATATCGCTGCTTTAGATAAATTTTGTTTTAAGTTTTGAATGGAATCTAGCATACATACTAATTATTATAAAAGCTAAATATATATAATAACAGTTTTATATTTTAAAAGTAGCGATATATTATTATAAAAAACCCACTCAAAGATTGAGTGGGAAAATTGCTATGAAAAAGAATCTCTAAGGATATGCTTTTATACCCCAAAAAAAATTGATCCTTAAGTTTTTAAAATGAATGGTTTCTCATTAATAAGCCTATAAAACCCTCATGCGACTCGCAAGGAACTCTAATGTATCTACAAAAGCCTCGTGCGACTCACAAGAAAGTCTTGTTTCCATAACAATTAGGTTTACGGTGTCGCAGGAAGCTCTTGTTCCTATAACAATAGGCATTCAGATACCGCAGGAAGCTTTTGTTATTAGTACAAATACTTCAGGAGCTCCGCATGACTTTTCTGTCGCAAAAAAACACCTTAAACCAAGATTAACAAACAGTTAACTATTACTTTTCAAATTAATTATGTATATTTAAAGTGCTATGAAAGCACTACTTATAAGAAATTGCTTTCACACAACTTATTTATTAATCATTAAAAAATCATGTTATGACATACCCATCATTAAACAGGTATCGTAATGTAGAGTTTTTACAATACATGCGACAAGTTTTAGAAACGGTAAACAAAGAAGATGTTTCTACTTTATTATTAGATGAAAAAGTTTCAGTACTTACTATAACTTTTAATAAAATGAATGTAAATTATCAACAAGCTCAAGGTAGCAATCTAACTCAAGAAATTCAGAAATTAGACGAACGAAGAGATAATGAATGCTATTAGAGGATTTAGAAACTTAGCCACTACTTACACTTACCATGCAAATGAAGCTAAAGCAAACGCTGCTAAAGATATGCTTACAGCAATAGACATACATGGTAGTGAAATTGCTAGACGAAGCTATAACGAACAAACAGGTATTTTATACAGTATTGTAAAAGATTTTGAGACTAAAGACAATTTAAAAGCTGCAATTACCTTAATAGGTGCCTCTGAATGGTTAACAGAGTTAAAAAACTCAAATACATTATTTGACACTAAATATTTAGAACGCAATGATGAAGCTGCTTTGAATCCTTTAACCGATTTTACCGAACTACGAAAGGAAGCTACAACAGGATATCGTGAGTTAATAAATCATATAGAAGCACACGCTACTTTAAGTGATATAGGCACTTATAAAGAATTATTAAATAAAATTTCCAATTTAGCAAAGCAATATAACCTATCACTTGAATTACGTACAGGTAACAATACAAACACCTCTACTATTGATAACGCGGATTCAGATTCAGACGCTATACCTCCTGAAGTAGCTGTATAATATTTAAAACTTATCCTTGTTTTTCCTTTTGATGTAATGATTTTTTTAAGTAAAAGTTATTACTAAAACATTAGCATAAGGTTTATAATTAAAAAGCCTTCTTAATATGTTTAAGAAGGCTTTTTAATATTAAAGAGTGAATACATCAAGTTTTTTACTATATAAAAATCTCATTCTCCCTTTTAAAGGTTTTAAACTCTATAAAGTAATTGTTAGGGTCTTGTACAAAAAAAGAATTTTGCTCTCCATTTTTATCTTCAAAAAATGTTGTTTTAATAATTGTGTCTATAGACCATCTATTAATTCTATCGTACATATCTTCCCATTCTTCTTGCTCCAACACAACGCCAAAATGAAAAGTAGGTATTTCATTATTTTCTAAAGAATAAAAAGGGTATTGAAATTCATAACTCATGGTAGTTACAAAAGTAATTTGGTTCCCAAATAAATTAACATCTGCCCAATCTTCTGTAGTTCTACCAATCTCTAATCCTAAATCTTCCTTATAATATCGAATAGTTTCTTCTAAATTTTTACTAGGAAGTGAAATATGAAAACATGAATGCATTATGGTAATAGTTTTAGTTCTTCTAATTTAAATATTATTAAATCCTCATCATCTAAATCATTGATAATTTCTTTATATAATATTTCAAACTTTTTTCCTTTTAACATATTCGATTTCAAATCGTATTTTACTAAAATTATCTTATTGATTTCTTCAAAATCGACAAGATCTCCGTTTTCAAATTCAAATACAAAATACCCATTTTCATATCCTATATATACTCCAATGGCTGTCATAGATTGCTCTGTGCTATAATATCCCATGCGTCTCAATAGTTTTAAAAATTATCGTTATTAAAATCATCAAACTCACTATCATCAAAAGACTTTTCGTCTTCCATATAATCATCCATGGTTTTTTCTAGTTTTTTACTAATCTTCACTAAAAAAATGGTGTCATCTGTTCGCACTTCTACAGCACTAATCGTTTCTCCTTTTGAGTTTTGAAAAGAAATGATATCATCGTACTCATAACCATCAGGATACTTTTCAATTAGCAAGTTTAGTATATTACTTGTTAATTTTGAATAATCTACAATTACTCTTTTCATATTATATAAAAGGTTTAGTTAGTTACATTTCTAATAGGTATGCAAAAATTAAAGGAGCTACAATTGTCGCATCACTCTCTATAATAAATTTAGGAGTATCTATATCTAGTTTTCCCCAAGTTATCTTTTCATTTGGCACTGCTCCAGAATACGACCCGTAACTAGTTGTTGAATCAGAAATTTGACAGAAATAGCTCCAAAACGGAGTATCTTCTCTTTCTAAGTCTTGGTATAACATTGGCACTACACATATAGGAAAATCTCCTGCTATACCTCCTCCAATTTGGAAGAAACCAATACCGCTTTTAGAATTTTCTGTATACCAATCAGCTAGAAAAGTCATATACTCAATACCTGATTTCATGGTTGTAGCTTTTAACTCTCCTTTAACCACATAAGAAGCAAAAATATTTCCCATGGTTGAATCTTCCCAACCTGGTACCACCATTGGTAAATTCTTTTCTGCTGCAGCATACATCCATGAGTCTTTTAAGTCTATTTCGTAATACTCTTCTAATACTCCCGATAATAAAAGCTTGTACATAAATTCGTGTGGAAAATAGCGCTCTCCATTATCTTCTGCTTCTTTCCAAATTTTGAAAATATGCTTTTGTAAACGTCTAAAAGCTTCTTCTTCTGGAATACAAGTATCTGTTACTCTGTTCAATCCTTTTAGAAGTAAATCCCATTCATCTTGTGGTGTTAAATCACGATAATTAGGCACACGTTTGTAATGAGAGTGTGCTACTAAATTCATAATATCTTCTTCTAAATTAGCTCCAGTACAGGATATAATATGCACTTTATCTTTACGAATAATTTCAGCAAAAATCTTTCCTATTTCCGCAGTACTCATAGCACCTGCTAAAGACACTAGCATTTTAGAGCCTTGTTGTAATTGCACTTCATAAGCTTTAGCTGCATCTACTAATGCTGCTGCATTAAAGTGTAAAAAGTATTTTTCTATAAAATCAGAAACCGGGTGTGTATTAACGTTTAACATAAGATTTCATTAATTAAATTTTGATCATCATTTAAACTCTTAAAGAGTTTCTTTTTTAAAGTTCCTTTTGAACTTATAAGCATTTGACTCATTTTATCTATCGCTATCATAGAAAGTGCAGATTGAATAAAGGCGTCTATCAAATCATCTATCCCAATTCCTAGAGAATTAAAGTCTTTGGTATCCATAAGCACCAATCTGTTGCTATCACTTTTCCAAATATCATTTTCCTTATATGACAAGTTTGTCCCTAAAATTTCCCAGCTGTTTACAACTTCTTCAAGTTCTGATGGTAATGGCTTTTTAGCTCTACGTGCATACGTACATAATGGCTTTATTCCTTGGTTTGTGGAACTTACCATCATTCTAATATCGCATACAAAGGTTTGGTTACGCTTATTTGGTATAGTACCTACATGATATAATTTTTGATTGTTAAATGTGCTACTCCAATCGGAGTTTCCTATTAAGCTTTGCACTATAAACATATCATAATCGAACTCCATTTTCATAAACTCTTCCAAATCTTGTTCAGTAACAATCGCATATACACCTTGCCCTGCATTAGAATATGGTACTTTAATTACAGCATGCCCTCCCATTTGCTTTACCCATAAAGGCACTTCATTTTTACGTACTTCCCAAACAGTATTTAGAATATTAACTTCTAATCCATACTCTTTAATTTCTGAATTAAAGAGTTCGTATGCTTTAGCTGCTATTAGCTTATTTCTTCCTCCAGCTAAACAACTTATAATTGGATTTATAATTTTTGTTTTAGAGAGTACTGGAAGTCTATTCCATGGTTTTTGTGTTACATATCTAAAACAGTCCCTTACTTTTAACCATTTTTCTTGGTATTGAATATACATTACATCCTTTTCAAATCGTACCTTAGGATTTTCTTCTTGATTTTTAAAAGGAATTAGATACACTTTTTCATTTACTACATCTGCTATGGCAGTTGCATAACCTGAAGCTTCCATATAATTTTTATCGTATATAACAGCTAGCACTCCTTTCATTCTTACATTTTTGAGTGCATTTTTAAATGTATTTTTTATAAGCTGATGGTAGGTAGTTTCTTCACTATATTCATTAATTAACGGCATTGACTTTTGCCCAGATGGACATGAGTTATTTTCTATAACTACCATTTGCCTTTTACCTGTACTAGAGGTAACATTAACTAAATCGGTACCACACCATACAAAAAATTTAGCTCTATAATTTAATAGTTCCTTAAGTTTTTTCTTATTTGCTTTTGGGTTTAAATGACAATACCTAGTAATAATCTGCTCTTGAGACATGTTTAAAAAATGCTTAACTATTGGATGAATAGTTGCATTTAATACCTTCTCGTACCAATGATTTTGAGACTCGAAGCTATTAGGTTCTATTTGTTTCTCTACTAACATTAATCTTCTTCTTGGTCTTTAAATTTTGAGAGTTTATTAAATGGTGAGTCTGTATTAGTATCTTCATCTATATATTTTTCTTCCTCTTCATTTATTTTAAATTTATAACTCAGCATTTTATAATATAATTTAGCGGCTAAAAAGTCTGATGATTTTTCTGCTTCATTAGGACATAACTCAACAATATCAAAACCAACTACATTTTTTTCTTCAAATACTTTACGTAAGAACTCTAAGGTTTCATACCAAAATAAACCTCCTGGTTCTGGAGTTCCTGTACTTGATAATATTGATGGATCTAGAGCGTCTAAATCGAATGTTATAAATACATTTCCAGAAAGTTGCTGTAATACATCTTCCATCCAATATTCATTTGTAGCCATTTCATGTGCAAAGAATACTTTATCTCTATTCATTACACGAGTTTCTGAAATGTCCATACTACGAATACCTACTTGTACTAAATTTGTATTTTGATTGGCTTCGTACACAGCACATGCATGATTACACGAACTTCCTTCATACTCTTTACGTAAATCAGCATGTGCATCTAAATGTAATACTGTAAGATTATCATAGTACTCATTAAAAGCACGAATAGTTCCTATAGAAATAGAATGTTCTCCTCCAAAAATGGTAACAAATTTATTTCTGTTTATATATTTCTTTGTTGCTGCATGCACTGCCTCAACCATTGCTTCAGGCGATGAAGATTCTGTAACTGCTGGAGCTAAATATACTCCTTGCTTATATACTTCACTATCCGTTTCTATATCGTATAACTCCATATTTTCTGAAGCATTTAAAAATGCCTCAGGGCCTTTATCAGCTCCTTTTTGCCAAGTACTTGTGCCATCGTACGGCACAGGAATTAATACAATTTTTGAAGTGTCTAATTTGCTAAATTCTTCTGGTATTCCAGCATAAGTTCTATTCGTTTCCATATCCTAAAATTGATAATAGCTCTTCGCTTTTTTGTTGTTCTTTAAATAGTTGTGTGGTTAAGTTTCCTTTGGAATCTTTTTGAATTAAAATATGTTTTGGGTGTGGTATTAAACAATGTTGTAATCCTCCAAAACCTCCTATAGTTTCTTGATATGCTCCTGTATTAAAAAACCCAATGTATAATGGATAGTCTTTTTCATAAACAGGTAAATAAATAGCGTTTACGTGTTGTTCTGAATTGTAATAGTCGTCACTATCACAAGTTAAACCACCTAATAAAACTCGTTCATATTGTGTATTCCACTTGTTTATAGGTAGCATAATAAAACGTTTGTTAATTGCCCAACTATCGGGTAAAGTTGTAATGAAAGAAGAGTTGATCATATTCCATTTTTCACGATCGTTTTGCTTCTTTTGATATAAAACTTCATAGATGGCTCCACCACTCTCTCCTACTGTAAAGCTTCCAAATTCTGTAAAAATATTAGGAGTTGCTACATCAGCTTCATCGCATGCAATTTTTATTTGATTGATTATTTCTTCAATCATATACTCATAATCGTATTCAAAAGCCAGTGAATTTTTTATAGGAAACCCTCCTCCTATATTTAAACTGTTTAAAGTAGGACATACTTTTTTTAAGTTTACATATACTTTTAAGCATTTAAGCAATTCATTCCAATAGTAAGAATTATCTTTAATTCCAGTATTAATAAAGAAATGTAACATTTTTAGCTCTACCTGCGGATTGCTTGCTATTGCTCTCTCATAAAAAGAAACGATATTCTTATATCCAATTCCTAATCTACTGGTATAAAACTCAAATTTTGGTTCTTCTTCAGAAGCGATTCTTACACCTATACTGAACGTTTTTTTTGTTTCTTTTAAAAGCAAGTTTAATTCTTCGTAGTTATCAATAATTGGAATACAGTTTTTATGTCCTCCTTCTATTAAACTAACGATATTCGTAATGTATTTATCTCGTTTAAACCCATTACATAGTACAAAAGAATTGTCACTTAACTTCCCTTCTTTTTTTAATGATTTCACAATATCAATATCAAAAGCTGAAGAAGTTTCTATATGTATATCGTTTTGCAAGGCTTCGTCTAATACATACTTAAAATGTGAACTCTTAGTACAATAAGAATAGTTATAGGTTCCATTATAATTATGCTTTTCTATTGCATTATGAAACCATTGTTTTGCCTTATTTATGTTTTCAGAAATTTTAGGCAAATACGTAAACTTTAACGGAGTTCCATATTCTGCTATTAACTCCATTAAGTCTATTCCATGAAAAAATAAATTTCCATGTTCTGTATGAAATTCCTCTTGAGGAAATTCAAAAGTTTGTGCTATTAAATCTTTATATTTTGTATTCATGCATGTTCAATAAAAATTATAAAAAACAAACCTTGTAGCTATCTAATAGCTAGGTTTGATATAACCTAAATTGACATGGAATACCTAAACTAAAAGTTGTAAATACACACCTCGCAAGCGAAGATTTTGAAGCGTGTTTAAAATTAAATTGGAAGAGACCTTAATTTTTTCGTTGTGTTTCCCAAACACTTCACAACTCATTTTCTTCCTTAAGGAGTTGCTAACGAAATAAGTAAAACATAACATTTTAACTTACAATGAGTAAATCAAAAATAACTTTTTTTTGTTTACAATGCTTTTTTTTGCAAAAAAAATGAAGTTTGTATATTAAAAATCTACACACAAAATAACACTCCAACAACTAACTACATAAAACTATCCGCCAATCGTGATCATACTTCTATTATTATGATTCGAGGTATTTTCAAAGTCTTTTATGTCTGTCATTCCAGCACGTACAGCTTTCTTTTTTAGTAATGTCGCTTGTATAATGGGTTCTATAGGAATTCCAGCTCTGTACGTAGTAAGTAGATCTGTTTCTGAAGTAGAAAACAAACAGTTTTTTAGTTTTCCATTCGCAGTAAGCCGAATACGATTGCAAACATCACAAAACGGATTGGTTACTGAAGAAATGATTCCGAAACTTCCTTCATAAGATTGTATTTTAAAGTTACGAGCAGTAAAATTATCTTCATTGGGTAAAGAAATTAAGGCATCGGATGAATAATAGGTTGCTACTTGACGTAACAATTCTTGATAACTAACTAGTTTTGATTTATCCCACTGATTCCCATCAAATGGCATGAATTCTATAAACCGAACAGCAATCTTTTTGTCTTTTGTAAACTCTATAAAATCAATAATTTCAGTGTCGTTAAAATCTTTTAAGAGTACCACATTCAGTTTTACATTAAAACCTTCATTCAATAATAAATTCATATTATCAAAAGCTTTTGCAAACTGATCGCGCTTAGTAATAGTATTGAATTTTTCTGGGTGTAATGTATCTAAACTTACATTAATCGTTTTCAATGCAGATTTCTTCAACACTTCTATGTATCTATCCACCAAAATAGCATTGGTAGTCATAGACAATGCTACAGGTAACTTTGATAACTCCGTAATAATTTCAGGGAAATCTTTTCGTAATAATGGTTCTCCTCCAGTTAATCGGATTTTAGTAACACCATGTTTTACAAATAATGAAGTAATATCTATTACTTCTTCCGTAGTCATTAACTGACTTTTAGGAGACAACAATACACCACTTTCTGGCATGCAATATGTACAACGCAAATTACATTTTTCTATTAACGAAATACGTAAATAGTTGTGTTGCCTGCCAAAAGTATCGGTTAATATGTTGTCTTTTTTTGTCATGATTGACGTACTCCTTTTAATACAGTATACCCATGAAATAAATGCGGCAATATTGCATCTAAACTTTCTACTACACCTTTACTAGAACCTGGTAAACATACAATTAAACGGTTTCCTATAGTTCCTACAACGCTTCTCGATAACATTGCAAAAGGCGTACGTTCTTGTCCATATCTTCTTATGGTTTCTTCAACTCCTATTAATCGTTTGTCTATTAACGGTAATACAGCTTCTGGTGTATTATCTCTTGGCGATATTCCTGTTCCGCCAGTTATTACGATTAAATTACATGTTTCTTTTAAATCTAACACCTGTGATCTAATCATCTCAATATCATCTGGAATAATCGTCACTTCTTTTGTTTGTAAACCGAACCCATCTAATTTTTCTTTAATTAGCTTTCCAGATTTATCTTCACCTATTCCTTTTGAAATGGTATCTGAACATACAATAATTCCTCCAACTAATTCTGCAACATTTTTAACAGGAAATGAAGATTTCCCTCCTTTTTTCTGTAATAGTTTTATGGTCTGAATTTCCACGCCCTTATCAATAGGTTTTAGCATATCGTACATATTTAATGCTACAATACTAGCACCATGCATTGCTTCTACCTCTACTCCTGTTTTATAAATGGTTTTTACCGTTACTTTTATTAATACCGTTAAGTCTTCTATTTCATACGTTACTCCAGTAAATTCGATAGGCATAGGATGGCAATCTGGTAATAACTCAGGCGTCTTTTTTACACCTAATAAACCCGCTGCTTTGCTCATGGCAAATACATTTCCTTTTGGAACAGTATCATTCTGAATTGCGTCTATCGTAGCTTGCGAGCTTACTTTTACAATAGCTTGTGCTGTAGCAATACGTAGTGTATTCGATTTGTGTGTAATATCAACCATTATTTATTTGTTTTCCATTGAAAGGATTCATCTTCAAAAATTTCTTTTCCGAAAATAGGTACTTCAGATTTTACTCGATTTACAATATATTCTGTAGCTTCATATACATACGGTCTATGCGGTGCTGATACAAAAACAAAAAAGCATACTTCTCCAACTTGTACGTTTCCTAAACTGTGATAAATATGCATACATGTTAAATCATACTTTTCAAAAGTTTCTTCTCTGATTGTATGTAATTTTTGCTCCGCCATTTCTTGATAACACGAGAATTCTATGGATTTTACCGTTTTATCGTCTACAACGTCTTTACGTACTTGACCTAGAAAGATATTATGTGCTCCTATTTGAGTTTTCACCTGATGCTTTGCTATAGCATTAGCTATAAATTCAGAACTTATTTGCCCTTCTATAAATACTGTTTTTTTCTTCATTTTTTGGTTGTTCATACTATCATTAGAACTTTGTTCGTAATTACTATTGCAACATAAAAGAATTAATCTATTCATTTTCTCTAAGAGTTCCTCAGAGATCACTTATATTATTTTGTCATTCTAAATGAAACAAAGTTTCTTTCTTCTTTTTCTCTATCCAAATAGAGATTATCCACCAGCAAACGCTGATAAAATAGCTACTTCATCTGTTTCTTTTAAAAGAATCTCTTTTTGTACATCAACTAAATTATGGTTAACGGCAATTTGCATATCACTCATATCTAACTGATACTTTTCTGTTAAATACGTAACTAATGCAGTTATTGTGTTTTCTGGCAAACTCACTTCTTCTGAAGTTGCATTTGCTATGGCTGCTATTTTTCCGAAATAAATAATATTCATTGGTTATACTAAAAATAATTTTACTGCCGCTATAGTTAATACTCCTGCCAAGACATATTTCAATGTTTTCATATCAAACTTCTTACTTCCATACATGGCTCCTAAACTTCCTCCTACTAAAGCAACAGGTATAAAATAAATTACTTCACTAGGAATATCTCCTTTGTGAATTAAAAAACCTATGAGTCCTGCTATAGAATTTACAAAGATAAACAATGCTGAAACGGCTGCAGCTTGCTTCATATTTCCCCATGCTAATAATACAATTACTGGACTTAAAATAATACCTCCTCCAATACCAATTATTCCTGAAAATAATCCTATTCCAGCTCCAATTACTAAAGATGGTAGCATTTTATTTTCTTTAATGATTGTGTTTTCTTTTCCAAATACATTCAACATTTTGAGAATTGCAAAAATTAAGAATACCCCTAAAATTTGCTTGTATAGTGTTGCATTTACAGAAACATAACCTCCAATAAATGCTGCTGGAATTGATGTAATTGCAAATGGATAAAATAGTTTCCATTTAAAATGTTGATGCTTCCTAAAAAACCAAAAGGACACTCCAGAAACAAAAATATTTAACACTAATGCAATCGGTTTCATATAGAGTACTGGAAAAGAAAATAAAGCCATTAGTGCTAAATAACCACTAGCCCCACCGTGTCCGACACTTGCATACAAAAAAGCTACTACTAAAAGAATAAGTATGAACGGAAGCATCGTTTCTATTTGAAAGATTTCCATCTCAGCTTAATTTTACACAAGTTATTTCAGTTCCTTTTTCAATAGTATTTACCTCTTCAGGAACTACTAATAATGCATTACTTACTGCAAATGATTTTAGCATAGAGGATGCTTGCCCTCTTAATTGCGTAGCTTCACCTTCAATCACTGATCCTTTTAAAAACAATGTTTTACCATGTATATTTTTAATACTATCTGACGCTTTCGCTTGAATTCTAGGTAAATGATAATTTGTATGTCCTAGTTTTGCTTTTAATATGGGTAATACATATACATAAAAACAACTCAAACTTGAAGCTGGATTCCCCGGTAAAGCAAATACGATTTGCTGGTCTTTATGCCCAAACCATAGCGGTTTTCCTGGTTTTTGATTCACTTTATAAAAAACTTCTGAAACTCCATTTGCTTCTAAACTCTCTTTTACAAAATCGTAATCTCCAACAGAAATTCCTCCTGAAATCAACACAATATCAGACTTTTTTAGATGTTTCTGAACAGCTTTTTTAGTAGCTTTCAAAGTATCTTCTACTTTATCTATCGTTACCTTTTTTATTCCTAACTGACGTAATGCCAATTCTAATGTAATAGAATTACTATCGTACACTTGTCCTTCTTCTAAGGGTTCTCCTACTTGTTTTAATTCATTTCCTGTAACCAAAATGCTTACACTAGGTTTCTTGTACACCAAGACTTCCGTAATACCTAACCCTGCTAAAAAACCAATAGCTGCTTCATTTAA
The DNA here is from genome assembly GCF_964511145.1 of Tenacibaculum amylolyticum. NCBI lineage: Bacteria > Pseudomonadati > Bacteroidota > Flavobacteriia > Flavobacteriales > Flavobacteriaceae > Tenacibaculum > Tenacibaculum amylolyticum. The sequence continues at coordinate 15,421 of NZ_CAZEFZ010000063.1, read as the reverse complement.
TAAAATTCCCTTTTTTAAGGCAATAGCACCTATTTCTATCTGTTCTCCTAAAGGTCTTACATTCGAATACATTTTAGGTAACTTTTCTATAGTAAGCTCTTTTCCATCTGTACTTGTATGCTCTTGTATGACTACTGTATCTGCATCATTTGGTACTCTTGCTCCTGTAAAAATCCGAACTGCTTCACCTTCTTTTAGTTGAAAGTTTGTAGCACTTCCTGCTTGAACTTCTCCTACGATTGTATATACAGATGTATCGCTATAACGAAATGCATAGCCATCCATAGAAGACTGTTTAAAAGGCGGCATGTTAATAGGTGAAATTACGTCTTCAGCTAGAATCCTGTTACGTACTTTTTGAATTGATTTTTGGACTGTTTTATTTGGTTTACAGTAGTTTTCTATGTGTTGAATCGCTTCAGAAACTGAAATCATGAGTTGGTTAGTTTTTCGTAATCTTCAGGAGTATCAATATCCAATAATTTTTCTGAATTTGTGATTGTTTTGATAAAATTTAACTCAGAATTTAACAATTCTTTTGCTCCTTTATCGCCTTGTAGTTTTAGTAATCTTGAATAGAAAGATTTAGGAAAAATAGCAGGTACACCATTTTTATTAGGATATTTAGAAGTAACAATACAGTCTTGATTTTGTTTATACAGAGCCACTAAATCTTGAAAATAAGAACTGTCTATCTTAGGTTGATCTGCTAGACAAATTAATATAGCATCGTAATTAGAGAGCCTTTTTACTCCACAAACGATACTCGTACTCAATCCATTTTTATAATCTGGGTTTTCTATACAAGTTACATTATAATTTGATAACGCTTTTTTTATTTCAGTTGCATTTGCTCCTAAAACCACATGAATATCTTTGAGTAAAATTCCTTGTATATTTTCAATAACTTTCCCAAGTAAAAACGTATTTTCATAAGGAAGTAATTGTTTAATTGCTCCCATTCTAGAAGCAGTTCCAGCTGCAAGAATCAGTACACCAATCTTCATATTTACGTTTTATTCGATATGAATTTTTCCTTTTATATTTCGTAATGAAAAAGGCTCTTTATTTCTTATAACAGACAAAATTTCTGATAAAATAGATAGTGCTATTTCTTCTGGTGTAATTGCTCCAATGTTCAATCCTGCTGGACTATAGATGCTTTCCAGCATTTCATCGGTTAGATTTTCTCGATAATAAAATAAGTCGTTTTCCAATTGATCTCTTCGTTTACTAGAGCCTAAGATTCCAATATATTGCGGTTGTTGTTCTATGAGTTTTAATAAAAATTTTAAATCTTGCACATAATTATGCGTCATTAAAACGACCACTGTATCCGAATCAATTATTAATTCTGCTAGTTCTGGAGCTTGTGCTTGTACTGTTGTTGCTCCCGGAAAATCTGATATCTCTTTTGGATCTTTAATAGATGTAATTACATCTATTTCCCATCCTAATAAACTTGCCATTGCGCATAGCTTTACAGCATCGTGCTCTCCCCCAATAATTAACAGCTTTGTTCTTGGTTGTAATTCTTGTGTAAAGATCTCTAAGTTTTGGGTTGCTGGCTTTAAAAATGTATTGTTAAATACATATTCTTTGCCTCCTGAAAATGATAGTAAACTACCAAAATTCCCCTCAGCGTTGTCTTCTTTAACAAAGAATGATTTTATTGTAAAACTCGTTCGATTTTGCAATACCTCTTCAAAATCTTTCACACAATTATCTGTTATACTAAATGGTTCTATTAAGATATAAAGAATACCTTCACAACCTAAACGATACCTACCGTCGTACGTAATTACTTTTGCTTTTCCTTCTTTAAAAACAGACTGAGCTCTTGACTTTACTTCTTTTTCTACACAACCACCACTAACTGCGCCTATCATTTCTCCACTTTCTGAAATCAACATTCGTACGCCTGGCTTTCTGTAAGAAGATCCTTCTAAATACACGACTGTTGCCAAAACATTTTGAATTCCATTTTGCTGATTAACAATCGCTTTTTTTACAATGTCTACAAACTCATGTGTCATGATGTTAAATTACGTATAAAAAACATAAGAATGGTTAAAAACGTTTTTCTTTAAGATTTTTTTAAGTAGTCCCTCATAAAGTTCATTTAGACAATACAACATAAAAAAAGCCTGTTTAAAAATTAATTTTTAAACAGGCTTCGTTCAGTATTTTTATTATTCAGTTTAAAGAATATCGAAATATAAACTCTTTATAATTCCATCTGAAAGTCCAATCTTAGGCACATAAATTCTTCGTGCTTTACTCCATTTCATTGCTGATAAATAGATTTTTGTAGCTGGTACAATAACATCAGATCTATCTGGATTTAAACTTAATTCTGAAATACGCTCTTCATAACTCATCTTTTTCAAGAATTCATATTGTGCGTTTAAATAGATATAAGATATTGGTCTTCCTGCATCCATTCCCGACATTTTAAATATCTTATTAATGTTTCCTCCAGAACCAATTAATGATATTCTTTTGTATTCTTTGGTGTGTTTTACAATCCAGTTTTCAACTTTAGCAAATAGCTTTTTATTTTTCTCTTTAGGATTGTTAATTAATCTAACTGTACCAATTTTAAAAGACTTTGACTTGATTATCTCTCCTCTTGAGAAAATAGTAAATTCTGTACTACCTCCACCCACATCAACATACAAATAGGTTTCGTCTGAATTGATTAAATGTTTTAAATCTGTAGAAGAAATGATTTGTGCCTCTTTGGCTCCATCTATAATATCTATTTCAATTCCTGATTCATTCAAAACTTTTTCAGCTACCATTGCTCCATTACTCGCTTCTCGCATTGCTGAAGTTGCACATGCTTTATATCTTTCTACACCATGTACTTTCATTAATAGTTTAAAAGCTTTCATGGCATCTACCATTCTATGAATATTATTTTCTGAAATTTCTCCAGAAACAAATGAATCTGCACCTAAACGAATAGGCACTCTTACTAATGAGGATTTTTTAAATTTTGGTGCTTTATCTTTCTCTTCTATTACATTCGCTACTAATAACCTAATGGCATTAGAACCTATATCAATAGCACCATATTTTTTTATTTTCAAAAGAATATTGATTTTTATTTATGATGTTTTGGAAACTCTACTAAAATAGTAGTTCCTTTCTTAATATCTTTCCAATGTTTCTCTTTAAACTGTATTCCTATAACTCCGCATGTTGACACATGTGCAATAGGTTTACTTCCAAACTTATTTACAAAAGTATTAATTCCATGATCGTGACTAAAGATAATTGCACTATCGAAATTATCATCTAACGCTTTTGCCGTTTTCACTAAATATCCGTCGCTAAAGCTATACAACTGCTTACTTATTTTTAAGTTAGACATTGGATACCCAAAGTTTTCGCAAAAAATAATTCCTGTTTGCAAAGCCCTATTAGCACTACTAGAAATAAATACATCAGGTCTTTGAATTGTCTTTGCGAGATATTTAGAAATAAGATGAGCGTCGTTAATACCTCTTTCTTTAAGAGGCCTATCATGATCTTTTACACTCGTATACTTCCAAGAAGATTTAGCATGACGGACTATGTAAATTGTTTTCATTCAATACAAAAAAGAATTCTCAAATATAGCATTACGGAGCTAAACGTTCAAGTTTCCATGCAAAATCTTTTTGCAATGCATATCGAATTCTATCATGCATTCTATTAGGTCTACCTTGCCAAAACTCAATACTAACAGGTTTTACAATATAACCTCCCCAATGTTTTGGCCTTGGAATTTCTTTTCCTTTAAATTCCTCTTCTAACTTTGAAAGATTTGCTATTAACTCTTCTTTATTAGCTACTACACTACTCTGATTTGAAGCCCAGGCTCCTAATTTACTCCCATCTGGTCTAGATTCAAAGTAACCATCTGATAAATTTTCTGCAATCTTCTCTGCTTGCCCTTTTATAATAATTTGTCGCTCTAAACCAGCCCAAAAAAAAGATAAACACACATGATTGTTTGCTGCAATAGCTTGCCCTTTTTCTGAGTTATAGTTTGTATAAAAAATAAAACCTTCGTGAGTATATTTTTTTAGGAGTACCATTCTATTTTTTGGAAAACCATCTGCTCCAATAGTAGCTACATTCATTGCATTAGCTTCCAATACCATTTCAGATTCATTGGCATCTATAAACCAATCACGAAATAATTCTATTGGGTTTTCTGGACAACTTCCTTCCAACAGTTCATATTTTTCGTAAGACTCTCTATAATCACTTAAATCTTGAGACATTTACTTCAATTTTAGTACTGTAAAAATACGATATTAATGCTAGTTCTATTTAATTCTTATACATTTGTTAGTATGGAAAAAAATGAGAAAAACACAGCTGTTTTCATTAGAATTAATAAAGCAATACAGTATATTGAGTCTGAATTAGCTACTGATCTTAGTCTAGAAGATGTTGCTAATGAAGCTTATTTTTCTCCATTTCATTTCCATAGAGTATTTAAAGCCATTACCAAAGAAACGCTACACAATTATATTACCAGAAAACGAATTGAAAAAGCTGCCAGTTTATTAATACATCAATCAGAAAAAACAGTTACAGAAATTACAGAGTTAGTTGGTTTTAATAGTATTGCTGCTTTTTCTAGGGCTTTTAAAAAGTTTTATGGCTTAAGTCCTAAAGAGTTTAGAGAAAAAACTCCAAGTAAATTTAGCAAGATTTGTAAAACGGAAAGCAAGAATGGTGAAATAAGCACACAATTACAACAATACATTTGTAACATACAAAACCACTTAAATTTTATACGTATGAAAGCAAAAAGTATTGGTGTAAATCACATAGAAGCGATTAAAGTAGCTTACATTCCTCATATAGGGCTTGATAAAAGCTTAGGAAACACATTTGAAAAACTCTTAAAATGGGCTTACCCTAAAGGTTTAATGAATGGTAACAACAAAGTTCTTACAATTTACCATGACAGTCCTAAAATTACTGCTCAAGATAAATTACGAATGAGTGCTTGTGTGAGTCTAGAAAATGCAGAAGTTGATACTTCTGACATTAACACTAGAATAATTCCTGCTGGAAAATACATTACTGCTCATTTTGAAATTTCGATAGAGGAATTTCAACAAGCATGGGAAGGTGTTTTTGTTTGGATTTTTGACAAAGGTTTTAAAGTTAGAAGCGACATTGATCCTTTTGAAGTATACCTGAACAACTTTAACGAACATCCTGAGAAAATATGTTTTGTTGATTTATACGTTCCTATTCAATAAAACAATTCATCTTACTTTTTTTACAACTCGGTTCTTTTTTTTATGAAAGAAAGGACATCTACTACACTTTTGTTGCATAAAACAACAAACCACATGAAACCAATTTTAAAACTTTTTATATTCTTTATTCCTGTTTTTTCCTTTTCACAAACAACTGTTTCTGGTAAAATTACAGATACATCGGGCACTCCAATAGAAGGCGCAAATGTGTATTTAGAAGGAACGTATGACGGAACATCTTCTGACAGCTTTGGAAACTTTAGTTTTACTACTTCAGAAACCAACATGCAAACCTTAATTGTTTCATTTGTTTCATTCGAAACTTTCACTAAAATTGGTAATGTTTCTCAAATGAGCAATTTAACCATTAAGCTTAGAGAAGATGTAAATACATTAGATGCCGTAGTGATTAATGCAGGTAGTTTTGAAGCTGGTGATAAAGCAAGAGCTGTAGCTTTAAAACCTTTAGATGTTGTAACTACTGCTAGTGCTTTAGGTGATGTTATTGGTGCTTTTCAAACTTTACCTGGAACTTCTGCAAACGACGAAGATGGTCGTTTATTTGTAAGAGGTGGTGATGCTGAAGAAACACAGATTTTTATTGATGGGATTCGCGTATTTGCTCCTTTTGTTCCTACAGCTAATAATATTCCTACTCGTGGACGATTCTCTCCTTTTTTATTCAAAGGAATGACATTTTCTACCGGAGGTTATTCTGCAGAATTTGGACAAGCTCTTTCTGGAGTTTTAGCTTTAAATACTATAGATGAACCAGCTCAAGAAAAAACAGATATTCAATTCATGACTGTTGGTTTAGGTGTTGGAAATACTCAGATTTGGGGTAAAAACTCTTTCAGTATTAATACTTCTTATATCAATTTAGCTCCCTATCAGTGGGCATTTCCAGATAGAAATCAATGGAACGAACCTTATGAAGGAGCAAGTGGTGAAATGGTATACAGACACAAACCAAATGAAGATGGATTATTAAAGTTATATGGAGCCTTTAGTTATAGTAATTTTGATTTGATTCAAGAGAATATAAATTTTGATGATGGATTTCGTTTCGGATTAAGTAATAGAAACTTATATTTCAACGGTTCTTATAAACAACGTTTAGGAAGTGGATGGAAAGTTTCTGGGGGAATGAGTTTTACACACGACAATTCTGAAATAAATTTACAGGATGACTTTGTTAACGACACTGAAAATTCTGCTCATTTTAAAGTCGTTGCTAAAAAACGTTTTTCAAGCAGGTTTAAGCTAAATTTTGGTACAGAATATTTCATCACTAAATTCAATGAAGATTTTGATCAAAGTATAAGTTCGAGTAGGTTTAATTATAATTTCAATAATAATATTTTTGGAGTTTTTACCGAAGCAGATATTTTCTTCTCTAAAAAATTAGCTACTAAAGTAGGACTTAGACTAGAAAATAATGAGTTTTCAAATCAGCTGACAATCTCGCCAAGAACTTCTATTGCTTATAAATCGGGAAATAACACACAATTTTCTCTTGCTTATGGGCAGTTTTACCAAAATCCTAAAAATGAATATTTAAAGTTTGCAGACAATCTGACTTCAGAAAAAGCAACTCATTATATAGCGAATTATCAATATGTAAAAGACAGACAAATATTTAGAGTAGAAGGTTATTATAAAACATATGACAACCTTGTAAAATTTAATGGCGATTTTGCTTCTCCTTTTGCTAATTTTTCAAATGCAGGTAATGGTTTTGCAAAAGGTGTAGATGTATTTTGGAGAGATGGAAAAAACATAAAAAATCTAGATTATTGGGTATCATACTCTTTCTTAGATACGGAACGAGATTATAGGAATTATCCTACTAAAGCTAGACCTAATTTTGCTTCTCAACATAACTTATCCGTTGTAGGAAAATATTGGGTAAACGATTGGCAAACACAAGTAGGTTTTTCATATAGGTTTGCTACAGGAAGAACTTATACCAATCCTAATATTCCAGGATTCTTGAATGCAGAAACCAAAAACTATAATTCAGTAAGTTTAAATGCTGCTTATTTAATCAGCCAACAAAAGATCTTGTATTTCTCCGTTAACAATGTATTAGGAACAGAAAATGTTTTTGGCTACGATTATAGCAATCAAGCTAATGCTAATGGCGTTTTTGAAAGACAAGCTAGGCGTCCAAATGCAGATCAGTTCTTCTTCATTGGCTTTTTCTGGTCTATTAGCGATGATAATAAAAGTAATCAGCTGGATAATTTGTAAAGTGAGAAGTGAATAATAATTCAAAAAAACGCTTTCAAAAAATAAATTACAAATAACTGATAACTGATAACTGATAACTGATAACTGATAACTGATAACTGATAACTGATAATAAAAAATACAATTCAGTAATTAAATTCTACGTTTCGGTAAGAAATTTGAGGATAAACATAAAAAACAATAGATATTTGAAACAAATAAAAACTTTATAACTATGCAACGAATCTTTTTACTTCTTGGTCTATTTCTTCTAGGTGCGCTTTCTAATATAAATGCACAAGAGAATCATACTATTACAATTGATTTTACAGGTATCGAGTCTGATAAAGGAAATATATACGTCGCACTTTATGACAATAAGGATAGCTTTTTAAAAAAGCCTGCAAAAGGGGATATCGTAAAAATAACTGATAAAAAAGCAACCGCTGTATTTAAAAATATTCCAAATGGTGTGTATGCAATCTCTGCTTTCCACGATGAGAATAACAATAAGAAAATGGATACTAAAATATTTGGAATTCCAAAAGAACCAATAGGTATGTCGAATGACGCAAAAGGATTTATGGGGCCTCCTAAATATAAAGATGCAAAATTCACCGTAAATGGCGATGTTACCCTAACTATAGAAATGAACTAACCTAATATCATCGAACAAATATTAATATCATGAAAAAAATTATTACGCTTTTACTTGTAGCTATTACAACTACAATAGCAGCACAATCGAAATATGACAAAGGAATGCAAAAAGCATTTGATTTATGGAGCCAGAATAAAACTACTGAAGCCGCACAGCTATTTGAAAGAATTTCAAAAGCAGCACCAGACCAATGGTTACCTCCTTACTATGTTGCTACTATAGAAATTTTAGGAAGCTTTGGCTTAAAAGATGAGGCTACATTGAACAGCAAATTAAAAAAAGCACAAGAGTTTTTAGATGAAGCCAAAAGTATTTCACCTGACAATCCAGAAATTATTATCAATCAAGCATTATTAAACACAGCTTATATTGCATTTGATGGTCAGAAGTACGGAATGAGTTTATCTGGTAAAAACGCTATTCTATATAACAAAGCTTTACAATTAGCCCCTAACAATCCTAGAGTTATTTTAGGAAAAGCAGAATGGGATATGGGAAGTGCACGTTTCTTCAATCAACCTATAGAGCCTTATTGTAAGGATGTTGCAAAAGCGCTTGAACTTTTTAAGAAAGAGAAGTTACCTAAATTCTATCCAAAATATGGTAAAGACAGAGCTAAAGAAGTTTTAAAACAATGTAAAAAGAGTTAATATTATATACATCTTATAAACAAAAAATCTCGCTAGTTAGCGAGATTTTTTATATACTGTTTTTTAAGAAAACTACTTTTTAATAATCAAGGTGTCTAGTTTCATTTCTTTCTGTAACCATTGTTGTAATTCTTTTTCTTTTTTAGCAATGTAATCTTCTTTTAATTTTTTACTCCAAACAATACTCGCCTCAGGAACTGTATCTACTTTAATAAAGTCTTTTGTTCTTAACACTTTTGAGAAACGGATTTCTTTAATCTCATTAAAACGAATTTTAGCATCTTTAGCAATACTGCTAAATGGAATTGTATTTTTATCTTTTTGCTCTATGGTTCTATTTAAATTAGAAATAATTCCTTTTAGTCCTTCAATTTCCTTTTGTAAACCACTAATTATATTATTTTTCTGATCTAAATCTGAAAAGGCTCTTTCTAGAGATAACGAAATATCGTCTGCACTTCTAGACTCATTCGCATTAATATTAAGTGTAAAATCTTTTATCTTATCATAGTTTTTTAACTCATTACGCAAGTCTGTAACTGTAGCTGGAGTTATTTTCCCGTTAAAATATAAGTTGATTGTCTTATCCTTTACATCTATCTTTTTTCTCTGCAACCATAAGTTTTCATTTGCTTCTACTTCCTGTGCTAAAAACTGTTTATAATTTGCATTAATTATTGTTTCGTTATACACTTTTATAAACGTTAAAACTGCAGGTATCATCACTAACAAAGCAACTACAGATGCAATTCGAGCTATACGTTTTCTCTTTGCTGAGTTTACATAACGAATCATTGTAAAACCAAGTAACTTTAATACAATAAAAGTCGCTAAGGCAATGAATATTGCGTTAATCGTAAATAAGTACATTGCTCCTAGGAAATAATCTAGTTTTCCAATAGCTAAACCATACCCTGCCGTACATAATGGTGGCATTAAAGCTGTTGCAATTGCTACTCCAAAAATTACAGAAGCTATTGTACCTTTTTTTGTTCTTGCAATAATTAAAGCTAATCCACCAAAAAAAGCAATAAGTACATCTCGTATATCTGGTTTTACTCTTCCTAATAATTCTGAAGTTTCTTCACGTAACGGAAATAAAAAGAAGAATAAAAATGCCGTTAATAAACTTAGCACAATCATTGTAGCCAAGTTTATCATTGATTTTTTTAGTGTATCGATATCATTAATAGCAATGGACATTCCTATTCCTAAAATTGGTCCCATTAGTGGTGATATTAACATGGCTCCAATTACAACTGCTGTAGAATTTGCATTTAAACCTATCGAGGCCACAAAAATAGAACATATTAAAATCCAAGCAGTAGCTCCTTTAAAAGGTACATCATTCTTTATTGCTTCAATCGTTGCTTCTTGATCTGTATCATGTCTAAAATCTAATAACTCATGCATGAAAGTTTTAAAACTCTCCCACAACCCTTTGGCATCTTGTTTTACAGCTTCTTTAGACTTATCTATTTCTTCATTCTTAATTTCATCCATGTATAACTTATTTTTAGGCGGAAATATACAAAAAGATACGCTATCGTATTTACTTTACACTTTTCTACACTACATATAAAACAATAAAACATTCGTCTATAGATAACGACCGTTAATCTACACTCTCTTTCACATTAGATTGAAAAACTGATTTGTAGCTCCTTGTTTTTATATCTTTCGATTGTAATAGACTAATAATTTAAAATGAAAAGACTAAATATCTTATTTATTGATGATGATGAAGTGGAGAGAATGAAGTTTTCTCGCGTTTGCCGTAAAAGTAATTTTAAGCCTATTGTCGTTGCTGCAAAAAACGGGGAGGATGCACTTACTAAATTAGAAAATCCAATTTCAGATTTGATTTTCTTGGATTTGAACATGCCAAAAATGAATGGCCTCGAATTCTTGAAAATTTTAAAATCTCATGATACGTTAAAATATATCCCCATAGTTATACTTTCTAGCTCAGATAATCACCAAGATTTAAAAGCTTGTTACGAACTAGGAATTGCAGGATATATGATTAAACCATTACGACTAGAAGATTATACAAAAAGTATTACCACTATGTTAGAATACTGGAGTTACAACGAACTAATCAGTTAACTAACAACAACATGTATACGCTTTAATTTACTAAAATAGCTACTTTAATTTGCAAATTACTGTATTTGCATTTATATTGTTAATCGAATTATTTTAGTAACCCCCATTGAATAAGATTACATGAAAGGAATTGTATTCACTGAGTTTTTAGAACTCGTAGAAGAAAAATTTGGTTTAGAAACTGTAGAGCAAATTATTGAGCAATCTAATTTAGAATCTAAAGGTGTTTACACTGCTGTAGGCACATATAAATTTGCCGAAATGGTTTCTTTACTAACCAATTTAAGTAATCTCACAAAGATTACTCCTGAAGTATTATTAAAAACCTATGGTTTGCATTTTTTTGATGTATTAGTACAAAATTATGGATCTATAATAGCTTCTTACAAAGACCCAATGGAGTTATTATCCTCTGTAGACAAACATATTCACGTAGAAGTTCGTAAACTATATCCAGATGCTGAACTACCGCGTTTTCAAATTATAGAACAAACCGATGATAAACTAGTTTTAATTTATAATTCTTCTAGATCTTTATATGCTTTTGCTATAGGATTAATAGAGGGGAGTTTTAGATATTATGATGAAACTGCAACAGTAAATTATGAACTATTAAAAGAAGACGGTTCTTCTGTAAAATTTGAAATTATTAAAAAGTGAGTAGCCCCAAAATAGAAATATTAGAGAAAGCCTTAAAACGTGAAAGGCTTGCCAGAAAAGAAGCTGAAAAAATTCTAGAAGATAAATCGCTAGAACTCTACGAAGCAAACCAGAATCTTAGTAAGGTTGTTAATGAAAAAGAAATCCAACTCGAAAGTTTATTCAAAACTATTGTAGACCCTTATATTTTAATGGATTTATACGGCAATGTTTTAAAAATGAACAATGCTGCTACTGAGTTTTTTGGATATGATATCGAAAAAGAATCTTTTAATGTCACCACTACACTATTTGCAGATGATGTTCCGTATGCAATGGAATCCTATTATGAACTCTTAGAAAAAGGTATTTTCAGAAATTTTAGAGCTCGTGTATACGATAAAAACAAAGAGATTCGTTGGATAGAAATCAACTCAAGTATCGTGTATGATGAAACCAATACAGCTACTTTTGCTCAAGGTATTGTAAGAGATATTACAGAAAATTTAAAGGCTCAAAAGGAAAGAGAATCTTTACTTAAAAATCTTACTAAGAGTAATAAAGAATTAAACGATTTTGCACATGTGGTATCTCATGATTTAAAAGCTCCTTTACGAAGTATGAATGCTCTTGTAAATTGGCTTCAAGAAGATTGTAGAGAATTTATAGACAATGAAGATATAGATCAAAACTTTGAGTTACTCATTAAGAAAATAGATAAAATGGATCATCTTATTAATGGTATTTTAAAGTATGCCAGCATTGATAAGATTGAACATCGCAAAAAGGAAGTTGACTTACAAGAAATTGTAGAAGGTATTGTAGATACTATTCACGTTCCTAAACATGTCCAAGTATTAGTTCCAGAAAGATTACCAATTGCTAAAGGAGATAAATTTCGGTTTCATCAGTTATTCCAAAACCTTATTAGTAATGCCGTAAAGTATGCTAATAAAGAAGACGGTAAAGTCCATATTACTTATGATACTATCGACGATTATTGGGAGTTCCAAGTTAAAGATAATGGTATGGGAATTCCAGAAAAGTATCACAAAAAGGTATTCGGAATTTTTGAAACCTTAGACGAAGACCATAGTTCTACAGGAATTGGTTTATCTATTGTAAAAAAAATAACAGATATGTACGAAGGAAAAGTTTGGGTAACTTCTATAGAAGGAGAAGGAGCAACTTTTCATTTTACATTACCAATACCTAAATAAACAAAGCCTTATTTTTAATTAAAAATCTACAATTAAACCTATTCTAGGAATTGCATTTCCATCAGAATTATCTAATTGCTCTAATAAATATCTTGTATTATCTGTAGGGTCTATTAAGTTGTTTCCATTAGCATCTTGTTGTACTAATAAAATTGGACGTTGTTGTGTTACCGATGCAAATACATTTTGTACATCTACATAAAAGTTTAATGACAACGATTTTAAATACCATGTTTTATCTACACGTATATCCAACTGTGTAAAAGTATCAAAACGCTCTGTATTCAGTCTAGAAAAATCATCGATTCCTCTATTGTTCAAATCATAATTAGCAATTAATGAAGATTCATCTAAATTATAAGGTGTATACGGTCTTCCACCTACCAATCTGAATTTGGCTCCAATTTCCCAATTCCTTTTTAGTTTTTTCCCTCCTGTAAACGTTAATAAATGGCGATTATCCCAAGTAGAAGGTACAAATCTTCCGTTTGCATCTTTAAACTCACTTCTTACAAAAGTATATGCTAAAATCCCATAAATACCATCATAAGACTTTTTCTGAGCTAGTAACTCAAAACCATAAGCTCTTCCTTCATTATTTGAAATTACAGCTTCATTTCCTATAATTCCAAAATCAGCACCTAAATTGGCTAAACTAATTTGGTCTTTTATTGAAAAAGGATAGTTGTCATATTTTTTATAGAAACCTTCAAAGGTAATTTTAGAACTTGCTTCTGGTCTAAATTCCAAACCTCCAACAGTATGTTGTGAAGAAATATACTTTACATTCGGCTTATTTACCAAGATGTTATTATTATCTCTAAATCCTAATACTGTATATGCAGGTAATTGATAGTACTTTGCAATATTTGCATTTGCATACCATTTATCGCTTAACTTGTAAGACATCGATAGTCTAGGAGAAAATTGATTGAAAGGGTTTCCCATATTACTATTGTAATTATTGGCATCCATTCGCAATCCTACAGATAATTCCAATTTATTAGAGAAGATTTTTTTAGACGCTTGCCCAAATAATGCATAGCTAAACATTGAGAACTCCGAGTCAAAATCAAAAACTTGCGGTCCGTTTACATTTGCAAATCGCTGGAATGTGCTGTTCTGATATGTAGATTGCTGTAGTCCGAATCCAAAATTTACGCTTAAACCATTTTCAAAACGCATGTCATTTTCAAAACGAAACTTATTTTCTATTTCTTTTGAATTATAATCGAACAATAAGTCTGCTGGATTATTAGTATTATTAAAATACTTAATCGCTTTATTTTTCCACTCATTTCTACTTAACACATATAATTGTGTACTGTTCTCTCCATAATGCTTGTAAGATGTCCCTACGGTATAATTCCATTGAGTTTGCACCGGAACTGTACCAATAATGAATCTGTTTCTTTTGAAATCATCTTCATCTGTTACACCATCATTAATATCTAAATTCAATTCAAAATCATCTATTGCAGCCAAACCAAAAATTGCCAACTCGTCTTTGTCCGATAATTTTGATTTAACATTTAATTGAAAATCTGTATATGTAGGTAAAAAAGGCAATTTAATTAACTGAAATAAGAATTTTAAATACGAATGCCTCGCCGAAAACATTACTGATGTATTTTCTGATAAAGGGCCTTGTAGTGTAATTCCTGCATCAGAAGTTCCAACTGTACCTCTTCCTTCAAATTCTTTTTGGTTTCCTACTTTCTGTGTAAATTCTATTACAGAACTTAATGTATTTCCTCTATTCGACGGAAAAGCACTCGAATAAAAATCTACGCTTCTAATTAAATCGGTATTTATAATTCCTACTGGACCTCCAGAAGCTCCTTGTGTTTGAAAATGATTAATTACTGGAACTTCGATACCATCTACATAAAATTTATTTTCTGAAGTAGCACCTCCACGTATAATGATATCGTTACGAAACCCTGGATTTGAAGCCACTCCTGGCAATGATTGAATCACTTTTAATAAATCTCTATTTCCTCCTGGGTTTTTCTCTATTTCCTCTACTCCTAAACTCTGCAAAGAAACTGGGCTTTCTGCGGTTCTTTTAAATAATGATTTTACAACAACCTCATCTAATTGAGAAGTTGCTTCATTCAGTTCTATTAGAATATATGGCGATTTTTCTTTCGTTACTAAATAATCTGAAGTAGTCACCGTTTGATACCCAACAAAAGATGCGCTTACTTTTACATAACCTAGCGATACATTCTTAATTAAAAACTCACCACTTTCATCGGTTGTACTTCCTTTAGTAGTTCCTTCAATAAAAACATTGACAAATGGCAACGCTTCACGGGTTTGTTTATCTATTACTTTTCCTTTTACGATTCCTATTTCCTGTGCTGTAACACTTAGTAATGAAGCTAAAATGAGTAGAAGAGTGAATTTTGTATTCATAGAGTATCTTAATTTTCTGTACACAAAAATACATTTTGTTTAACAAAACAAAGATAATGATAAACATTATTTTTATTAAAACAAAAAAAACGCCCAACTCTATAAGATTGTCAAACGTTTTTCTATCCCCCTAATTAAGTTTTAATTTGAAAAAAAGTGGGGAGAGCAGGATTCGAACCTGCGAAGTCGAAAGACAACGGAGTTACAGTCCGTCCC